>CAJXQE010000595.1 GCA_913058215.1 uncultured Verrucomicrobiales bacterium | reverse complement strand
CGAGATCAGCCTCGGTCTCGTGGGCTCGGAGATGTGTATAAGAGACAGCGTCTTCTATGGGCATGAGATAGTGAACACCCTTAAGCAGTTGGAGATTGGGATGAGCACTGGAGTCAAGGCGCCCTTTGTTAATCGGCTTCAAGACCTTCTTCAAATCATCAATGGAATGCACTTTCCCGCCATAAGGTTCGTTCCACGATGGCAGAAGCTTCAATCCTACAGCAGGACCGCCTCCCTGAGCGCAAACATTTCCAATCACAAAGAGGGAAAAGATACTCCAGACAAGGAATGTAAACTTGCTCTGCAATCGTAATCTGCTGGCTTCGCGGAATTCTATAGTTATTTCCTCCATAACTCCCTATCATGAAATTTCCCAGTTCGGGAACAAGTAGAAAATGCATTATTTTGAAAAGGCAGACTGCCTTTTAGTGAAGCTTACGAAATAGACGCTCCTTCTTTCTATTCAAAACAGAGGTTCACAGTTCACTCCTTCGTCTAGGTGTAGTAGAGCTACGATTAACTGATAGAAGAGGTCCAGTCGATTTAGGCGCGGGCATAAAAACTTTGGAAAGATCAAATCCTTATCAATTGCCGGAGTCAGTGCTTCGAGATAAACCCGGGAGCGGTTGATCTCCTTCGTTCGGCAAGCGACTTCGACCACAGGTCAAACCAACTGTCTTTTTCCTCCGATCGACCACCAGTCATCAGGGGCAGGGGCAGAATCACGAGAGAGGCTAAAGAAAATGAATGAGCACGGGTATGAGAAGCGGGAAGATATTCCACCGGAATCGCTTCGAGCGATGCGCCAATCAGTGCGAACTCAATAGCAAAATATGCACAACAAAAAGCACTGGAGTGCAAGACGGGTATTTTTTTGTGTTCATATTTCTCCCTGCATGAATTGTTCTCACTTTCCGAAGATCGCTATCCTGTTTCTAATTACGACTGTAGCATTGCCTGCATTTGGAGCGGAAGCCGGATCCGCACCAGGTTTTGATTGGAGGGCGTTCCTCGCTCCATTTCACACCGTGACACTCCATCTCCCGATTGGCTTTGTCACAATGGCAGTGATTCTCGAGATCTATGCTCTCTTCCAGAAAAGTGAGACTCTCCGCCGGGTAATCGGCTTAGTACTATGGGTGAGTGCCCTGAGCGCAATCATTGTGACCTTATTAGGAGTCTTTCGAGGGGCTGCAGGAGGTTATGAAGAAGTGGCCCTGGATCGGCATGAAAAGTCAGGGATTGCGGTAGCCGCTGTAACGTCCGTTTTGGCGATCATTCACTATTTCGCGTACAAGGGCGGGCTTGTTCGGAAGATTCCAGCAACCCTGTATCAACTGGGAGTCGTGGCGGACATGGTCCTTCTGACGATCGCCGGGCACTATGGCGGCAATCTCACTCACGGATCAAAATACCTCACTGAAGGTGCTCCGGAGTGGGCGAAAGAATGGATCGAAAAAGTCGAAGGAAAAACTGAAGGGAGCGACGGAGCTGCCAGTCAATTTGGTCCCGGAGTTTTTACCGATGTGATCCAACCGGCATTTGAAGAGAAATGCTATTCCTGTCACGGCCCGGAAAAACAGAAGAGCGACTACCGAATGGATACCAAAGAAGGTCTCTTCGCAGCAGGGGAAAGTGAGATCGAACCAATCGTTCCGGGGAACCCTCTCAAAAGTTACCTCGTCGAAACCATGACTCTGCCGAAACACGATGATCTTGCGATGCCCCCCGAAGGTAAGGAGAGCCTGTCTGCCGATGAAATCCTGACCGTCATGCAATGGATCTGGGACGGTGCCAAAACGGAATAGCCTTCACTGATCAGCCGGGTCTAGACAGGACGGGGAGAAGACTCCCCGGAACATGCTCATTTTCGGCAGGAATGCCATTCGAATGGAGAGTGCCGCGACCGCGAATCACCGGCAACGTTCCGAGGCGAAGTTGTCAGGCCCGGCTATACTTCTGAGACGCCCCCCAATGATCTGATGCTTCGACGGGTGCCTCTGCTC
>CAJXQE010000594.1 GCA_913058215.1 uncultured Verrucomicrobiales bacterium | reverse complement strand
CCTCTTCGTCGGCAGCGTCAGATGTGTATAAGAGACAGCCTTTGGTGGAATTGATCGGCATGATGCCTGCGATGATCGGAATATTGATTCCGGCCAGCGAACAGCGATCGCGGAAGTCGTGAAAATCTTCGTTGGAGAAAAAGAGCTGGCTGACGATGTAGTCAGCCCCTTCGTCGACTTTCGCCTTGAGGTAGTCCATTTCCTTCAAGCGGTTTGGAGTTCCGGGATGGCCTTCCGGAAAACCGGCGACTCCGATTCCAAACCCGCGGGAATCCGAGTGGTTTTCTTCGCCAAACTTGCGGATAAAACGGACGAGGTCAGCGGCATGTTGAAAGGCATCGTCCCCTTTTTTGTAATTGGTCAGATCCCGTGGAGGATCTCCTCCCAGAGCCAGAATATTGCTCACCCCGTTCTCAGCATAGCGCTCCAGGATACTGCGGATATCCTCTTCCTGATGGCAGACACAGGTCAGGTGGGGGACTGGGTCCAGTGTAGTTTCGTTCTTGATGCGGAGAACAAGATCGTTGGTTAGTTCGCGGGTCGAACCCCCGGCTCCGTAGGTCACACTGACAAAGGAAGGTTTGAATTCCTCCAAATCAGTGATGGTTCCATAAAGTGCTTCCGAGGCTCCCTGTGATTTCGGCGGGAAAAACTCGAAGGAAATCGTGGTGCGTTGTTTGGCAAAAATGTCCTGCGCGTGCATACGGGGCTAGTGAACCACAAATCGACGCTTGAGACAGCGATTTTTCCTTCTCCAGCCATTTTGACAGGTGCTGTTTTCTGAAGTAGGCTTCGGAGTTCTGTAAGAAGACCTGATTATGCACTGGAGCGACGAAACACCTTTGAATTCACTCACTGATCGCGCTTCTGCAAGCGGAGAGAGTTGTCCTTTTCTCAATGTTGTAGCAGCCTGCGAAAATGGTATTGTAGTGGAATCGCAAAGAGGATTTGATGTCGGTTCTGTGGTTGCTATTGGTTTTCATGTAAACCGCAATGCTTCACGAAGTTCCTCATTTATCAGTGCTGACACCATGGTGGTTGATTCGCATCCCGGAGTTTCACGGACAGGGAGCCCTGTTTTCCGGGTGACTTTGATGTTTGCCAACATCAGTTCGGAGGACCGGGATCTTCTCATGGAAATTTCCAACGCGGAGACGACATTGGAAGAAGCCAAAGCTCCCCGGTTCAGTTTGAACTGAGGGACTCTTCCTTTTTTTTTGCGGAAGCAGCAGGTGAAGCGCGGACGAATATCAATATTTGTCCCTACCTGCCTGAATTGTTAGCTCCGGTGGGACCTTTTACTTTTTCGGCTTCCGATTTTTCTCGGGTCGACCGTTTGGCCAGTGGATTTTGTCGAGGGCAGTCCATTCTTCCTCGGTGAGGCGCCCGACTTCGCGATTTCCAGCCCCTTGACGTTTCGTGAGCTTATCGCCCAGCTCCGCACGGGCTTTCTCCGCATAGCCTAGAAGTTTTTCGACAAGGTCAGGATGATCTGCAGCTACATCGTTTTTCTCGGAAACATCCTTGCTGAGATCATAAAGTTCCGTTCCGGTCTTGTTCCCTTTGTAGGGAACCGGCAGGCCCTTGTCTCCGCCTTTACCTCCGTCGAGAGTCCTGTAGCCGTGAGGCAAATAAAGTTTCCAGTCGCCTGAGGAAATGGCCTGAAGTTCATTTGCCTTGTAGTAGTACCAGTAGCTTTCGTGGGGGTTTTTCGCTCCTTCTTCGCCGGAAATAATGGGCCAGATGTCCTTCCCGTCGATGATTCGCTCCGGCAGGTCGGCGCCAATTTTACCGGCGAGAGTTGGCAGGATGTCGATGTTCATTCCTGGAGTATCAGTACTGGTTCCGGCAGGAATAGTTCCCGGCCACCACATCACACAAGGCTCCCGAACTCCGCCTTCCCAGACGGTTCCCTTTCCTTCGCGTAGTGGATCTGCGGAACCGGAGTGAGTGCCATAGCTGAGCCACGGGCCGTTATCGCTGGTGAATATGACCCTGTCTCTTATACACATCTCCGAGCCCACGAGACCGAGGCTGATCTC
>CAJXQE010000593.1 GCA_913058215.1 uncultured Verrucomicrobiales bacterium | reverse complement strand
AGATCAGCCTCGGTCTCGTGGGCTCGGAGATGTGTATAAGAGACAGGCACTATGCAGGGGAATATCCCGATCAGGTTCAAGGAGTCGTTGCCCATGCGAGCGGAGTTTGGACGTGGACGAAACGACCGGACGCAGCTCATCATCAGGCCATCGTATTCATGCATGGGACGGCCGATCCAGTCGTGCCATTTGGCCAAAGTGCCGGAGGTGTTTCAGTCTATAAAACCGCCAATTTCCCGAACGTGCGGTTACGTGCCTTGGAAGGCTGGAATCACTGGCCTGCCGAACACACTGGCCCGATTCCACATGCCTCGCAGCAGTTGGCCTGGGTTGAGGGAATGACGAGCAACGACTTCACAAGGCTTGGAATCAGTTACGCCATGCTTTCGCGTCCAAAGGAAAAGTCGCTCCATGATTTCGCAGGATTGTATATGATATCCGAACGTCTTACCAAACTCGACATTGTACCCGATCGCGCAAAACAAGCCGCTGCCGCCTCGATGAAAAAAGTCGACGATCTCGCCAAACAGCACATCGCAGCGATGAAAGCGCCCTTACCTGCTGAAGCCACAAATTTTCAGGCGGGTAGTTGGGTCGGACATCTGCCTGTATTTCTTCGCCAATTTGAAGACGTTCCCGCCGCTGACGAATTTGTTGCGAACTGGAAACTGACACTCGATAACCAACTGGAATCCGTAAAAATTCACTTCGCAAAATACAGGGAAGCCGTTCAGGCAGGAAACGACGGCACAGCATTTGAATCCGGTGTTGCCGCAATTCGCGAAGGCTTCTTAATGCGCGGCTGCACCGATCCTACTTTTTTGAAGAAACTCGAAACCTGGGGCGATGATCGGGGTCTCGGCATTGATAAAACAGCGCAAAAAGAGGGCAAAAAAATCGTCGAGGGTTTTCAGAAATCACTCAAAGCCGGACTCGATGATTTTAAATCAACCAACAAGCGCGCGGCATTGTAGATAAAGCATCCGTCCGAAGCAAGAGGGGACGTTCGATGAATATTCTACTCCATCAAGATTGATATGAAGGGTAGGGGGGACGTCCTTGGTCGTCCCCGACACGGAACCCCTCAAAACTTTAATCCGGCAATACGACCTCGGGGTGCGCAGGCAGTGACGGCGTCGCGTCACCTACGGGCCATCTGGCGTCGTAGTCGTCGTTCTCCAAGAGCTCAAAAGTATTTGGCACATCCTGGTCACTTAACTCAATCAAGCTGGGCCCCTCGCTACCATGACCCCAGCTTTGTCCTCCGCTATGGGCGAGCCGAATGGTTACTGTTTCGGGGATGAGGGCGCGAACTTTCATTGCCATGGGCTTGATTTCCTGCATTTCGGGCAGTGAGATCGGTCGAATCATAGCATGAAGGTTTCCGACGAGAATAACGACTTTGCGCCCGGGCCTGGCCTGCGCGTGCTCAGTGATCACGTCGGCCATTCTTTGCTCGTGCGGGTTCTGGTCGCCCGGGTCGTGTTCGCCGGGCCGCACAAAAGCGAAGACCTCCAGGTCCGCCCCGGATTGTCGCGTGCGGCGTGCTTTCTCCAGCATCCGCATCGCCGCTTGAGTTCCCCGACCGTCAAACATTTCCGGATGCCAGAGCCACGCTTGAAGCAGCGCTTCACTGTCTTCGGCAAGACCGTCCGAAGCCATCCAGGCTTGAAGGATTTCGGTGTCGCTTTCGGGCGTCTCGAGCCCTATCGAAACCGCGCCATGATGCTCGAGGGCAAGGCTTGCTGTTTGCCACAGCGATTGTGGTCCTTCTTCGTTGCCATGCATTTCGCCCACGATAAGGATCTGATTTTCGGCCAGGAGGTCCCGAACGGGCGCTTCCCATTCCGGCGCCACGCTTTCGGTGCCCGTCGGCTCAACGACCTCTGCCGTTTCCGAAATCGAAGATATGGCGCCGCAGCCGACGTGAAAGACCAATAGTGTCGCTCGGATAAAGGTCTTCATGTCGGTCATCCTAAGGCGGATTTTTTCAGGTGGCAAGACGTGCTAGGTTGCCTTGTCTATCCGTGGTCAGGCGAGAGTGGTACTGCATTAAGCAGAGTCATCGTGGACTCATCGAAAGAAGGAAGATTGGCATCTTCCGCTAC
>CAJXQE010000592.1 GCA_913058215.1 uncultured Verrucomicrobiales bacterium | reverse complement strand
GCGTCAGATGTGTATAAGAGACAGCACATGAACTCTGTCATCTTCGAAGGTTTCGGAAATACGTTGTCGTAGCGATTCGTTACTTCCTGCTACGACAACGACTTGAATCGGCCGCTCAAATTTAAGCAACTCCCGTAGAATATCGTCAATGTCCCCCCAACCGACGCCACCTGTCATCAGGACAATTGTTGGTAGCTCCTCTTTAAGCCCGAGCTCACCCCGGAGGCTCGCAGGATCAACTGACGCGATCTCTTTAAACTCTTTTGCTACCGGCAGCCCGATCTCATGGATTTCCGCCGTCACTCCTCGTGTTTCCAACTGCTTTCGAACAAGGTCGGACGATACCATATAGTGATCAATATCGGACGATACATTGAGTGAATGTCCAATTACCAAATCAGTGGTAAAACCGACTACCGGCGGACCACCTGCTTCTCTTGCGGCACGAGCAACGGCACAAACCGGCAGGGGGTGAGAGACCACGATGAGATCCGCTTCGTTCGTTTTCAATAATCGCCTGGCGGCAGGGCGAAGGTATGGCCACAAGAACTGATGAAGCGGTGCGAGCAACCACGGATGATCAAGGAGTCGAAAAACCCATCCATAGACAATCCCGCCGCCCCACAGCATTCCTGAATACCCATCGGGAACAGCCGAAAAAGGCCAGGGAGCATAGTCTTTCAAAACGTCTATGACCGCGACTTCCGCTCCGCGTTCCTCTAACTCTGCGGCCACCGCATTCGAAGCACGAAAGTGACCTCCACCCGTAGCGCTTGGGAGAAGGAGAAATCGAAGAGGTCTTTCCATGTCTATCGTGAACGAATTCCGTTGATCCTGTCTTGCCAGGGCATCTGCTCTGCCTTCACGCAATCTTAACTTACTTTTCTCCTTATAAGGGAAGTTCTGAGGAAAGGGTTAGAATCGAACAAAATACGAGGAGAAACCATTCCACATTCTTGTATGTTCAAGCAGGATTACCAGCCCATTTTTCATTTTCAGCACCCATGGCGCAAAGTTCGGATCAGCTACCAAATTCAGTTGCCTTGATTGGTATGGGCTGCCGTTTTCCCGGCGGAATCGACTCACCGGATGACTTGTGGGCCTTCCTTCATTCTTCCGGCGACGCGATCTCTGATGTTCCGGCCGATCGCTGGTCCCTCGAGAGTTTCTTCGATCCTGAACCGGGAAAAAAGGGAAAGATTTACACCAGACGCGGCGGTTTCCTCGATGATGTTCGCGGCTTCGATCCAAAATTCTTCGGCCTCTCCCCACGTGAGGCAAATTCGATGGATCCCCAACAGCGCCTTCTCCTGGAGACCACCTGGGAAGCCCTTGAAGATGGAGGCGTCCGGGCAGAGAAGATGCGGGGGAGTTCGACAGGTGTCTTTGTCGGCATGTTCGTGCACGATTACGAAAACCTTCACAGCCGGTCGAGTGAATACGCACTTTTCGGCCCTCACTCGGCCACAGGTACTTCCACCACGATTGCTGCCAACCGGATTTCCCATTGCTTCGACCTGCGCGGTCCAAGCATGGTAGTAGACACGGCCTGTTCCTCCTCCCTCGTCGCTCTCCATCTTGCGTGTCGGAGTCTCCTCTCAGGTGAAAGCAGCCTGGCCCTCGCGGGTGGAGCAAACACAATTCTTCGTCCGGAAATGAGCATGCTTCTTTGCCAGGCGGGGATGCTCTCACCTGGCGGAGCCTGCCGGAGTTTTGATGCTCGTGCTGACGGTTATGTGCGAGCGGAAGGAGTAGGCATGCTGGTTCTTAAGCGCCTGGAAGATGCGGAGCGGGACGGGGACCCCATTCGGGCCGTAATCCGGGCCACTGCCATGAATCAGGATGGAGGAGGGCAGGGCTTAACCGTCCCCAGTGCCGATTCTCAGAAGCGCGTCATCGACGCTGCGCTTACAGCATCGGCTCTGGAACCTTCCAGGATCGACTATGTGGAGGCACATGGCACTGGAACTCCTGTTGGGGATCCAGTGGAGTGCGAAGCGATCGGAGCCAACTACGGAAATGCCCCGGGGAGAAAAGGGCGCTGCATGATCGGATCCGTGAAGAGCAATATCGGGCACACGGAATCGGCAGCGGGGATTGCCGGTCTAATGAAGCTTGTTCCTGTCTCTTATACACATCTCCG
>CAJXQE010000591.1 GCA_913058215.1 uncultured Verrucomicrobiales bacterium | reverse complement strand
ATATTTGGGATCCTGACTCGGTTCCTTTTTGGTAATCGATTTTCGAGGAGTGCTTTCAGCGGAGCCGAAACAGGTGATGTCGCCCTTTGTGGTGCTGACAAAAAGATTCCCGCCGGAAACGGCGAGGCCGCGTGCGTCTCCATCGACTTCGCTTTTCCAGATCTCTTTTCCTGTATTGATATCAAAAGCGATGACTTCATTTTCTCCCCCGGCGATGAGTGCATTCGCTGTGACAATGAGGCGTGATTCGTGGGGGGATGGGGATTTCCAGACAAAGCCGACATCAGCCAGGGAATCGTGTTCCTTCTGCATCGCATTGATCTTTTCTTGAGTCCCCTCATCTTTTTCTTTGTTGCCGGACAAGGTTCGTTTCGTTTTGTAAATATCCATCTCCAGCTTGTGACGAACGGCGCTGTTTTTGGCGTAGGCGGCACGGTCGAGTCGGGCGATTTCCGTTCCATTGGCAACCCAGGCCGCTTCATTGGCGACCGCCATTTGATGACCGGCAAACCAGCCGAATCCGACGTTGCCCGATTGTTGATCCATTGCCAGAACGTGATGAGCGCCCCAGGCGTAAATCTGTCCATCGGAAAGAAGGGCCTGAGTTCCGCCGACAACACCTCCGGCATCGGTCCGCCAGGAGTGCCGTTTTTTGTGCATCAATTCACCTGTGCCGATTTGAAAAACTGCGGGAAGAGATCTTCCTGACGGAACCACTAGAATCTCATCATTGGCGAGGAAATATCCTTGTGGGGACAGGTCATTCCGGCCGGCGTTGTCCTGGCTGAGATTGTCAATTTTCCAGACTTCTTTCCCGTCTTCTGCACCAACGGCAAAGAGAAAAATATTTTCATGAGGAAAAACACCGGCTCCGAAACAGGCGAGAGGGCCGTGCTCTTTGTTCTCTTGAATCGTGACTCCGGTTCGGACGGGCCAGCGGGAGATCATTTCCTGGCGACCGAGGATGCGTTCGGCACTCGGACCGGGTCGGATTTTCCAGATCAGAGATCCATCGGCTGAGTTGAGGCAATAGACATGACCGTCATCTGATCCCACATAGACTTTTTCATTCCAGACCGTGGGGGCGAGCCGGACGGGGCCCTCGGTGAAAAATCTCCAAACCGTATTTCCTGTTTTCGTATCCAC
Source organism: uncultured Verrucomicrobiales bacterium (assembly GCA_913058215.1). Taxonomy (GTDB): domain Bacteria; phylum Verrucomicrobiota; class Verrucomicrobiia; order Verrucomicrobiales; family DEV007; genus Arctic95D-9. The sequence continues at coordinate 999 of CAJXQE010000591.1, read as the reverse complement.
GCAGTAGATCTGATGGTCGACTGAACTTCCGTAATAGAGATGATTCCCGACGATGGCGACATGAAAGGCATCGTCGAAGGTCATACGGGAGCGTAGAAGTTTCCTCTCAAAGACTCTGCCGTCAGGGCCCGGCCATGATTTTTGCGGAGCTTCGCCCGGCTCGATATTCCATTGAGCATTCAGTGGGAACGAAAGGGATTCTGAGGTCGCGCCAGTCCGGGAATTGTTCTTCAAATAAGTCGGCCAGTCTTCAGCATGGATTTTGCCAATAGTTGTCAGCAACAGGGCGATTACTAAGAAGTAGAAAGGTGGTCTTGTTTTCATGGTCGAAGTTGAGCAAGCGGTTCGAGCTTCAGACTGAGCGAAAGGGGCGGGAACCAAAAGTCATCTGATTCCGGAATCGCGGTGCATTCCCCGTTGTAGGGGATTAAAAAACAGGGAAAGATTCGCTATGCGGATTCTAGTTATTTTTCTTTGTACGCTGAATTTATCTTTGGCAGCCGACTGGCCGATGTGGCGTCATGATCCCGGTCGAACCGCGACGACGGCTCAAGAGCTGACAGAGAACCTTAAGGTAAAATGGATGCACCATCTCCCGCCATTGAAACCGGCGTGGAATGACAATCGCCTTCAATTCGACAAGGGATACGAGCCGATCCTGCTGGGAACCCGTCTGATTGTAGGTTCTTCTTACGATGATAGTGTTTCCGCCTACGATTCGAATACGGGTGACTCACTTTGGAAAATTTTTACGGATGGCCCTGTCCGCTTTGCACCGGTGGGGGGAGAGGGGCGTGTCATTTTTGGATCGGATGACGGGCATGTGTACTGCCTACGTGCTTCTGATGGTGGACTCGTGTGGAAATTTCAGGCGGTTCCTTCGAATCGAAAGGTGTTAGGGAACGGACGACTAATTTCCGTGTGGCCTGTCAGAGGAGGTCCTGTGTTGCATCTGTCTCTTATACACATCTCCGAGCCCACGAGACCGAGGCTGATCTC
>CAJXQE010000590.1 GCA_913058215.1 uncultured Verrucomicrobiales bacterium | reverse complement strand
GAGATCAGCCTCGGTCTCGTGGGCTCGGAGATGTGTATAAGAGACAGGCTGGTGGTGGAGTTCTGAAAACCAAAGACGTTCTCCTTTCGATCGACGGCTATTCAATCGCTTCGGACGGCTTTATTGAAATTGACGACGAGCGGATCGACCTCAACGAGATCATCGAGCGCAAATTCGCCGGAGACACCGTCGACATGGAAATCTGGCGCGAAATGAAACGGGAAAAAGTGACGGTCGAGTTGAAGCGTTTTATTCCTTATCTCATTCAGGCAAGTCAGTATGACAAACTTCCGAACTTCGTGCTTTTCGCCGGACTTCAGTTTCAGCCGCTGGATCGCAATATGATGGTCTCTCATGCGATCACCGATCTGCAGGCGCGATACCACTACACTTATTTCAGCCAGGACGAACTCTATCGTGAACGCCCTCAGGTGATCGTTCTTACAAGCGTTCTGCCCGATTCAGCAAATACGCATATCAAACCCTACGTCCACAACGTGATTGATACGATCAACGGGAAAAAGATTCGCCTGCTTCAAGACGTCCACGATGCGCTCTACGGCGACTTTAAAGAGGAAGGCAGAGACGATTTCCACGTCATTCGATGCGTCGGCGAAGGCCGCCCACTGGTGCTCCGCCGCGACGATGCCGAACTCGCTCACGATCGCATCAAGGCCAAATACAATGTTGGCTTCGATCACTTTATCGAAGAGCCAGAGATCCTTCAGATTAAGGACCTTTTTAACAAAGAAGAGGATGAAAAAGAGAAGGCCCCTAAAAAAGCGGACGAAAAGAAAAAGAAAGCCTGATCCAATCCTCGTTCATTCCCGCCTTCCATCTGCTTACCACTTTTACTGATTTTACCTATGCCCATTCAATTCACCCATTCAATCCAACGATTGTTCGCTGCGGCTGCAGCAATTGCGTTACTCACAGGATTTACTTCCGGGCTTATTGCTCAGGACGACAATAAAGGACCTTCTCCTGAGAAGTCTCTCGTCCGGGTCAATGCCACGCTCCAGAGCTACAGCTTCCTTCGTCCCTGGGAAAAAGGAGCTCCGACTCCCCGCCGCGGACTCGGAGCTGTTCTCAGCGACAACCGGGTTCTGATTACTGCTGAACTTTGCGTCAACTCGACTTACCTCGAATTGGAGCACCCCTCATCCGGCGCCAAAGTTCCTGCAAAGATCACCGCTCTCGACTACGAAGCGAATCTGGCCTTGCTCGAACCTGCCAACACGGATTCAGGCGTGTTTGAAGGCCTGGTCCCCCTCACCCTCGATGAGTCAGTGACCTCGGGAGATGAACTTGAAGTTTGGCAGATCGAAGACAACGGCGATGGCGTTTCCACCGATGTGGAAGTGCTGCGCGTCAACGTGGGTCGTTACTTTATCAGCGGATCCAACTTCCTTCTGTATCAGATTAAAGGCTCACTCCAGGCGCGGGTTAACAGCTTTACGCTGCCAGTCGTAAAAGGAAATAAGCTGGTCGGCATGCTGCTCAGTTATTCCTCTAAAGAGCAGACTGCCAATGTTCTGGCGACTCCCATCATCAATGCTTTTCTGAAAGACTTCGAAGATGGTGAATACGCAGGCTTTCCGAACCTGGGGATTTCATTCGCACAGACTCTGGATGAACAGCTCCGTGACTTTACCGGAATCCAGGACAAAGAAGGCGGGATTTTTGTCAGAGGCGTCGCCAAGGACAGCTCGGCCAACAAGGCAGGGATTAAAGAAGGAGATGTGATTCTTTCGATCGGAGGAAAAGCCATCGATTCCCGTGGTAACTACGTTGATGAGAAATACGGCAAACTCAGTTTTTCCCACCTCATCCGGGGCGGTGCCAAATCGGGCGACAAAATCAGCCTTGGCATTATTCGGGATGAAAAGGCGATGGATATCGAAGTCGAGTTGATCCGAAAAGCTCCTGAAGATTATTTAATCGATCCCTACATGTATGACCGCGGACCGAAATATGTGATCTTCGGCGGACTGATTTTCCAGGAATTGACGCGACCCTACCTTCAGAGCTTCGGTGACGAATGGAGGACCCGCGCTCCTTTTAAGCTCGTCTATGCAGAGGCTAATCCGGAGAAGTATGAGGAGGAACTGTCTCTTATACACATCTCCGAGCCCACGAGACCGAGGCTGATCTCG
>CAJXQE010000589.1 GCA_913058215.1 uncultured Verrucomicrobiales bacterium | reverse complement strand
ACTATCCTCTTCGTCGGCAGCGTCAGATGTGTATAAGAGACAGGCACCGTCGTGGAGGATGCTAATCTTCCGCTCTGCCACCCACAGCACACTCCACCTCCCCCGAAACTTTTTTATTCTCCCTGCTTGAAACCTGCGATTTTATGGGTACAGGTTTCCACACTGGAACTCCATGGTGTAATGGTAGCACAACAGTTTTTGGTACTGTTTGTCAAGGTTCGAATCCTTGTGGAGTTGCCACTTTCCCTTTACGAAATCAATGTCTGGTTTCAAACGGGAATAGAATGAGTTCAATCCAACTCATCGAATGCAGGGCCTCCAGCAAAGCTTTCATTCAGTTCCGTTTCGCTTTTCGTAAGCCCCTTCTCAGTTTCATTCGGGTTCCCGGCAAACGCGATATAATGGCTTTTCTGTTGTGCAAATTTCTCGAGACATAGTAAACGAGGTGTTCAGCTTTACTAAAATCATCGCCCACCATGCCTGAAATATTCAGCAAGCTCAGAACCTTTCTCGTCCTGGGAAGAATTTCCAATCTGCCGACTGTCTGGACAAATTGTGCAGTCGGTTGGTTTCTCGCCGGTGGCGGCATGGTTCCTGAAATTCTATGGATCATCGGAGGTGTCAGCTTGCTCTACATCGGAGGCATGACACTGAATGACGCATTTGATGTCAAATGGGATCGGGAAAACGCCCCGGAGCGCCCTGTTCCCTCCGGACTCATCAGCGTCGGAAGCGTCTGGACCCTGGGAATTCTTGAAATGGCGGGAGGCATCGCCCTGCTTCACCTGAAGACTTCTTTTCATCCCATCCCACTCATCGGGCTGGTCGCTGCGATTCTCCTTTACGACTGGATTCACAAGGGCTGGAAAGGTTCTGTATTGATTATGGGAATCTGTCGGGCGCTGGTCTATATCGGCGCAGCCTCGGCGGTTGTTTCCCAGACCAGCAATCTCGAAGTTCCAGGTCCGGTGATTGCCATAGCGATCGGTGTTGTGCTTTATATTGCCGGACTGACTCTCGCTGCCCGGAACGAACGAAACCCTTCCGGAAACAAAACCGGCCACCTCGTTCGACTGATGCTGATGCTCCCGATTTTGTTTCCCTTGATCGCTTCATCGATGACGCCGTCAACCACCCTGCAGATGGCTTTTGTAGCCGTTACCGTCATCGCGATCTGGGCATGGATCGTGATCTGTCGAACGACTTTGAGCAAATCCATCCCCGCCGGAATCGCTTTTCTTATTGCCGGCATAGCTCTCTTTGATGCAGGAATTCTGGCATTTGCGGACTGGCGGGCAGCGCTGGCTTGTCTCGGAGCTTTCTTTCTGACGCTTTTCCTGCAAAAATACATTCCCGCCACGTGACCCAAATCAATTTGGTTCGCCACTACCTAAACCCCTTGATCCTTGTGAACTCTCCCATTTCTCTCATCGTAAACCTCGTTGGAGCCGACCGTCCCGGTTTGGTGAACCGCCTTTCCCATGCGATTACCGAAAGCGGAGGAAACTGGGAAAGCAGCCGCATGGTCCGCCTTGCCGGGCAGTTTGCCGGCATGGTTCATGTCGTTATTCGGGAAGAGGATGTCGCGGCCCTGGAAAACCGGATGGAAACCCTCCGCACCGATGACGGAGTCCAGATTACTTTAGTGAAAACCGGATTCGAAGAATCTCCGGAAGCTGCAGCGACTCCGTTTCGTTTGGAAGTCGTGGGACAGGATCGCCCCGGTATCGTCAGCACGATTTCTCATACTCTCGCTACCGCCGGTGCCAATGTCATCGAGTTGGCCACAGACTGCACCAATGCCCCCTGGTCGGGTGAACGGCTTTTCAAAGCGAGTGCCACCGTAATGCCTCCCGAAAATGTCAGCGCCGATGATTTAAAAAATCAGATCGAAGCGATTGCCACCGACCTCATGGTCGAGATCGAAGATGTAGCGGACTGAGCAGCTTAAAAGTAGCACGGAATGCCATTCCGTTCGCGCTACCTATCCGCCAATGCATCGGCGGGATTCTTCGCAACGGAATGGCATTCCGTGCTACCTCGATACAATCTTCAAAACGGATCGGGCCGGTAATCCGGATCGTTTTCGTCCACTTCCGGCGGCGCTGGTATCGGCAATCCCTGTCTCTTATACACATCTCCGAGCCCACGAGACCGAGGCTGATC
>CAJXQE010000588.1 GCA_913058215.1 uncultured Verrucomicrobiales bacterium | reverse complement strand
CGAGATCAGCCTCGGTCTCGTGGGCTCGGAGATGTGTATAAGAGACAGCACCTGCGGGCGGCAGGGCGTCTTCAAATTTTCCACCGCAAGCTTCGGCTGCCGCCAGGCAAAGGATGGGGCGCAATCGTTTTCCTCCGGCGAAGAGGCTGTAGCGCATTGCTTCGTGAACGGTGGCGGGCCGGGTTTTGGCCGTGGGTAGATAGCTGCTCAGTGCTTTGTCGACGATTTTGCAGCGATCACTTAAGTAGGCTTTCAGATCTTGGGACATACCGGGAAAGGTTTTAGTTTTCAGTCGGGACTGATGAAACGCTTCTACAGAAGCTCGGCGATCTGGACGGCGTTGAGGGCGGCACCTTTGCGGACCTGGTCTCCGACGACCCAGAAAGTGAGGGCATTCTCAAGGACAAGATCTTCCCGGATCCGACCGGCGATGCAGTCGTCAGCATTGCTGCAATCCAGCGGTGTGGGAAACTGAGGCGCATTGGCGAAGGGCTCGTCTTTGAGCTGAATTCCGGGAGCTGCAGCAATCGCTTCGCGGGCGGCCTCGACACTCGGCTTGTCGTTGAAAACGGCGGTGATCGCAACGGCGTGGGAACGATAAACAGGAACGCGAACGCAGGTCACGGATGCCTTCAAATCGGGAGCATGAAGGATTTTGCGACCTTCGTGGTGCATTTTCATTTCCTCTTTGGTGTAGCCGTTCTCCTGGAAAACGTCGACCTGGGGAATCACATTGAAGGCAATCTGGCAGGGGTAAACATTCCGTGGTGGAATTTCTTCGCCTCTGGCAATCGCGCAGACTTGTTCTTCGAGTTCTTTCAGACCCTGAGCGCCGCTACCGGAGACGGCCTGATAACTCGAAGCGATGATGCTTTTTACGCCCCCGAACGCCTGGTGAAGCGGATACAGAGCCATCAGGGAAATGATGGTCGTACAATTGGGGTTTGCGATGATTCCATTGTGATTTTGAGCATCGTCGCCATTTACTTCGGGGACGACGAGTGGAGTTCCCTCGTCCATTCGAAAGGCTGAAGAGTTGTCGATAACGACGGCTCCGGCTTTCACCGCATGAGGCGCAAATTCTTTGGAAATTCCACCGCCGGCGCTGAACAAAGCGATATCGACTCCTGCGAAGGAATCTGTTGTTAGTTCCTGAATTTCAAGCTCTTCTCCACGAAAGATAACCTTCTTCCCTGCCGACCGTGCGGAGGCGAGAAGGGTGATCTTGCTGAAAGGGAAATTGCGTTGCTCCAGGCATTGCAAAATTTCCACTCCAACGGCGCCGGTAGCTCCGGCAATGGCGATATGTTTGGCTTGTTGGCTCATTTTTCTTGAAATTTGTAAGAAAACAGGGCGATGTTACGTTTGAATAGAGTGAATGCAACTGTTGCCGGAGGGGGATCTCTCTTTTCGCGACATTCGTATTCACTTTGTAGAAATAAAAAATCCTATTATGAAAAACACCATTCTTCTTCTCGCAGTAGCGATCGCAGCCCTGACACTCGGAGCTTGTGCTTCGAAAGAATGCTGCAGCACTGGACCAACTTGTTGCAACGGCGGTGCTCACGGCCACGCACACAAGTAGGCCGCTTTCGCTATAGAGCTGGAGCTGCTCTTTTGCGGCTCCGATTCTTTTCAAAACGACCACTCTTCGGGGTGGTCGTTTTTTTATGGGGTGATCGTTCCCATGAGGTCGCCCATTTTTGCGTAAATTTCCCGACCTTCGGCCGAGTGATTTTGTAAATCCTCTTCCGGATGGAATTTGCCGGGAGGAAAAAGGGTAATCACCATGGAGCCGCCAAAGCGGAAGAATCCTTTTTCGTCGCCTTTTTTTACCGGATTGCCATCTTGAGCAGTAAGGATGATTCCGCCGACATTGGTGGCCCCGATTTCGAGGAAAAGATACTCACCGATCGGGGAATCGGTGACCTTCGTGATCTGGCGTTTGTTTTGCCAGATGTAGGAGAAGGTTCGTGCGAGAGCGATGGGATTCACCGAATAGAGCGGTCCGTTGATGAGGTGAGTGGATTGAGGCGTTCCATCGAGGGGGAAGTGAAACCGATGGTAGTCCGTCGGGCACAGACGGGAAAGCACTGCGGTTCCCCCTTCGTAGTTTGCTGAAATCTCATCGTCTCCGACGCTGTCTCTTATACACATCTCCGAGCCCACGAGACCGAGGCTGATCTCGT
>CAJXQE010000587.1 GCA_913058215.1 uncultured Verrucomicrobiales bacterium | reverse complement strand
GAGATCAGCCTCGGTCTCGTGGGCTCGGAGATGTGTATAAGAGACAGATCCTGCTCGGCGGGAGCAGTGATCGTGTTTCCGCATTTTGGACATGGACCCGAGACTCCTGCAAGGTGCGACGGCACCCGCAAGGTGGATTCACAGTTGGGGCATGTGAACTTAATTTTTTTCACTTTTTCCGATCCTCTTGATTTTGGTGTTATAAAAGTAGGGATACTCCACCGCACTGTTCAAAATGTTCATTTAAACAGACGTTTGACCGAGGTTGCGAATTAGACAGAATTGAGAGGGTTAGGGTGCGTTCATGGTCAAAACGCCACACTTTGAAAATCTTAACATTGATACGCAATCGTGCAAGTTTTGTTCCGAAACCTTTTAAATAAAAGGATGCATTATTCTAATAATTGCGAATTATACACGATAATTAATAAAATTTTGCGGATTTCAGGGATGGGATTTGCCTTTTCCCGAAAACTTCGCAAGGATTGCCTATCCTATGAAACTGCTTCGAATTGTCCTTCCTATCGTTTTACTTTTCACTCTCGTCCTCTTCACCGTCACCGCTCAGGAGAAGAAACCCAAAAAGGACGGGCAAAAAGCAAAACCGATCCGGGCTTTGTTGATTACCGGAGGCTGCTGTCATGATTACGACACACAGAAAGACATCCTCATGGCGGGAATCAGCGAACGAGCCGACGTAAAATGGAGTCTGGTCTATGAGCAGTTTGAAGGGAAAGATCACAAAATCGGGATTTATTCCCGAAAAGACTGGGCCAAAGACTTCGATGTCATTGTTCACAACGAATGCTACGGCGGTGTGACCGACAATGCTTTTGTGGAGGGAATGGTCAAAGAACACACCGATAAGGGAGTCGGAGCCATCTTTCTTCATTGCTCGATGCACAGTTACAGGGCCGCAGAAACTGATGAGTATCGCAAATTGATCGGAATCAGTTCATTCAACCATGGAAAAAAACATCCCATCAGTGTGAAAAAATTGAATGCGGAACATCCCGTGATTGCACCTGTGCCGGGAGACTGGGTTACGGTCGAAGGAGAACTCTACAATTCCGCGAAGGTCTGGGAAACTGCAACGCCGCTGGCTGAAGGAACAATCCCTTCAACCGAAGGCCCTCAAACCTGCATCTGGGTAAATGAGTATCAAGGATGCAAAGTTTTCGGAACCACGATCGGCCACCACAACGAAACGATGAGCGATCCCGTCTATCTCGATCTGGTGACGAGGGGTTTGCTTTGGTCCGTAGGAAAGTTGGAAAAATAATTCCCAATACCTCACACCACACAACACGGCACCATGATGGCATCGCGCATCCCGTGAAGAATTTTCTTATCCGACGGACAAATCGTCGCGAGAATCCCTCCAAGGGTGACGGTCTTTCCGTCGGCGGCTACGAAATAGTAAGGGCAGAGACGGACGCGCCCTTCCATGACCTCCAGCTTTCCGGTCTCCTCATTCACCCAGGGATGCTCCACCAGTCTGCCTCGATGGAATTCCTGCAAAACAAATGGGGCAGACTCGAAACTGCCGATTGCCTCATCGACTGCAGCCCCCCATTCCTCCTGAGAAGCATCCTGACCGATCGTAACACTTTTACTTCCCCAGGCCCTCTCGTTGAATCCGCTCAGTTTTAGAACCAGTTCGCGTTCACTCTGAGAAAATTGCTTCATCTCCTCAAACTGCTGGATCTCGAGTCCGGGAATCACCGCATGATGAGGAGTCTCCGCAGGATCTACGACCCAGCTTCGGGGAAACAGATTGCGAAGACGCTGAAAATTTCCGTCGCGCAATTCCCGTCGCCAGACTTCTTTGAGAGGATGTGACCAGAAAAGCGCTGCCCACATTTTTTCTTCAATCCACGGCTTGAAGGGACTGATCACCCGAGTATCCCCTTTCGAAGCGGCATCCATGATCGCCTTTCCTGAAGGGATATTCGGCAAATCAAAGAGTTCAAAGAAGCGATAGATCTCCCGTTCATTGACCAGATAATCTTCCGCGGAATGAACTTTGTAATCCCCTTCCAGCTTTCCGACCAGCCATTCCATTTCCGGGCGGTAATCTGCAGATTCCTCCGAAACAAGAATGTCGGCCCCGTCGTTTTTAAACAGAGAGGCAAACCCTTTCAGCATTCCGCCTTCACCGCCGACAAGTTCGCAACACGGACTGGTGCTGGTG
>CAJXQE010000586.1 GCA_913058215.1 uncultured Verrucomicrobiales bacterium | reverse complement strand
ATCCTCTTCGTCGGCAGCGTCAGATGTGTATAAGAGACAGGGCCTGGACGGTTCTGACCGGTCTCTCCAATATGGGCAAAAACGAAGCCCATAGGGATGCTTCCGGCACAGAGTGCTGCGAGAAAACGCCGGAAAGGCATCGTGGAAAGTCCGGCGAGGCAGGCAATCACTTCCGGAAGGACCGGCATCCAGCGGGAGAGTGCCACCAGCCAGCCACCGCCTTCGCCGTGGAAAATCCTTTCCCCTTCAGTGAGGCCATTTTCCCCTGCGATACGAATAGCAATGCTGCGTCCCAATTTTCGGCAAAGTCCATAGGCAAGGAGCCCGGAAAGAATGGATCCGAGAGCTGACAGCAGCCCTCCGATCCAGAATCCGTAGATCAATCCGAGTGCGGACATGATCACTGTTCCGGGAATGGGAAGAAAAAGATCGCTCACCAGTAGCCCAATTCCGGCGAGCCAGGCCCAGCTACCCGCGGCACGAAGATCGGCGACGGTGCGTTCGACGGACATTCTTTCAGTGATCGAATCTCCCCAGATGAGGAAAGGGATGATCACGAGAAGGGCGAGGATCAGAAAGATTAAAAGGAGGCGCTTCACGGGTAAGAAACAATAAACTCGAATCTCTAAACCAATTCAAAGGATAAAGATTCAGAATAAACCGAATGAAATATTCAGCCGGTTTTTATTTCCTTCGGGACGATTCGTGTATCATTCTTTCTTATGAAACCTGCGCCCGAGCCCGTCGATACTGAGAAGTTGCCTGAACTTTCCCACCAGGTCATTCGGGAGGCGAAGTTTCCTATGCTGGCGACAGTCGATCAGGAAGGCAAACCGCGGGTTCGGCCGGTCTCACCGGTTCGAGTGGATGATGACTTCACCATCTATGTTGCCAATTTGCGATCGTATCACAAAACAGCGGAGATTGAGGCGAATCCGGCAGTGGAGTTGGCTTATCTTGCGCCGGATCACGATCAGGTCCGTATCACCGGAACGGCGGAAGTGATTACCGACAGGGATCTGCTACAGGAAATTTGGGACAGCAATCCTTTGCTGCAGCGCTACCTCGGAAGCATCGACAATCCGGAGCTGATCATTTATCGAATCCCGGCAGACCGGGTTCGATTCATGCGGGAATGGGCGCTGGAATATCACGAAGTGAGCTAGGGACGATTGTCTCTACTCCGCCCGCGTTTTAGAATCCCACGCTTGAACATATTCAAGCTATGCGATAGAAAGCTTTCCAAGCCGCGACGATTCAAGCCTCTCTATTCATCGATTCAACAGGCTTGGATCAAGCCACACCGCTCCCATGACTAAATCTACCGTTGCCAAAATCGGGCTGCCCACTGCGGTCGCTATCGTCGTCGCCAACATGATAGGGACGGGGGTTTTTGGAAGCCTCGGCTTTCAGGTGATCGGGATTCCGAGCGGTTTTCCGATCATTCTTCTCTGGGTTATTGGTGGGGTACTTTCCTTTTGCGGGGCAGTTTGCTACGCGGAGTTGGCATCCATGTTCCCTAAAAACGGGGGTGAGTATCATTTGCTGAGCAAGAGCCTCAATCCTTTCATCGGATTTCTCGCGGGATGGATTTCGGTAACAGTAGGGTTTGCGGCTCCAATCGCTTTGAATGCCACTTTGCTAGGGGTTTATCTGGGGAACATCTTCGATATTTCGCCCTACCTGTTTTCTATTCCGGTGGTGCTGTTTGTCTCGCTGATCCATCTGGGAAAAATCGTGAATATCGGCCGTTTTCAATCGATCTTCACTTATTCGAAGGTTCTCCTGATCATTGTGCTCGGACTCCTGGGATTCATAATCGGGACGGCTCAACCCGTTTCCTTTTTGCCAAAGGCCGGGGATTTGGATCTGGTCCTTTCGAGTGATTTCGCGATCTCGCTGGTCTTCGTTCTCTACGCCTACACCGGTTGGAATGCGGCGACCTACATGATCGATGAAGTGGCAAATCCAAAACGGACGGTGCCGCTGGCACTTTTGATTGGCACTGTATTTGTCACCATTCTCTATGTGTTTTTGAATGCCGCCTTTCTTTATTCGACCCCGATCGATGCCATGAAAGGAGAGGCGGACGTCGGATTTGTTGCGGCGAAATCCATTTTGGGAGAAAGCGGCGGGAAGGTCATGGCGATCCTGATTTCCTTCGGTTTGATTTCCACGATCAGTTCGATGACCTGGGCCGGGCCGCGGG
>CAJXQE010000585.1 GCA_913058215.1 uncultured Verrucomicrobiales bacterium | reverse complement strand
TCTACACTATCCTCTTCGTCGGCAGCGTCAGATGTGTATAAGAGACAGCATCTGTTTCTTCGCGATTTCGAATTGAGGATGAGAGGGGAGAAAAGGATAGAGGACATTGACGGCATCGGTTTCATTTTCCAGAAACTCCGCAAAGCTCAGTGCATTGCTGCAGTGGCGTTCCATCCGAATTGCTTCCGTTTTTGCGCCGCGCATGGTCAGCCAGCAATCCATGGGAGAAGGCTGCAGGCCAAGCGCTTTCTGAGCAAAGACCATTTTCTCCTGCCAGGATTCGGAATTGGTGCAGACGGCGCCGACCAGAGCATCAGAATGGCCATTGGTATACTTCGTTAGAGAAACCAGGGAAAGATCCGCTCCCAGTTCGAGTGGGCGCTGCAGGTAGCTGCTGGCAAAAGTATTGTCGACGATCAGTTCACTCCCAGCTGCATGGGCTGCATCCGCCACTGCCGCAATATCGATGATCTTCAGATTCGGATTGGTCGGCGACTCGATCCAGACCAGTGCCGGATCATTCTCTGCAATTTTCTCAAGCGACGCAGAATCCGTAAAATCTACATAGCGAATCTCTACCCCGAATTTAGAGAAAACCTGGGCGAAAAGTCGGAAGGTGCAGCCGTAAATATTTTCCTCAGCCAGGACAATGTCACCCGATTTTAAAGTGGAAACGACCGCCGTGATCGCAGAGACACCACTTCCGAAAGTCGTCGCAAATTCAGCCGACTCCATCGAAGCGATGGTGCGATCGAGAAGCCGGAAATTCGGGTTTCCTGAGCGGGTGTAGTCGAACCCGTTCGGGTTTCCATATTCAAAGGTCGAGGAAAGCCAGACCGGTGGTGTTACCGCGCCCGTTTCACCCACGAAGTCACGCCCCGAGTGAATTGCCCGCGTTTCAAATCCTGCATTTTCATCGACTGCCATACACTGACGAATCAACAGGGTAGAATCGATCAGTCAAGCCTCTTGATTCGTCATACAGTCTGGACTGGAGAGTCGCGGGCTATTTGGCCCGTCTAACCTCGATTCGGTCCAGGTGAAAAACACCCGCTTCAAAGCCCCAGATTGCCACCGAACGAATCGGGAGTCCTTTCTTCGTGAGCCGGGAATCGAGGTAAGGTTGGAATGATGTGGTGGAAAGTTCGACATCTTGCCAATCGCCAGTCAGGTAGATGGGTTGGGTGATGACATGTTCGCTCTGAATCTCAGGATCAGACGGTGATAGCGCGACTCTCACGTAGCCACCTTTTTCCATCCCTTTCAGCCTTAAGGAGAGCCTCAAATTTTCAGGCACTACAAAGAGGGTTTGGTCATTGTAGTATTCCAGAGTCAGCCATTGATCCGGTCGGAAACTTCTTTCGTGATGACTGGAGTCGGCCGGAATCGATTCCAGGCGACCGAAAGTTTGACCATCAATTTTTTCAGTAATGAATCTGGCTTCGGCGTTGTGACCGCTTTCGAAACGATGATTAAAATCCTGAAACCAGGCGACTTCGCCCGGCTGGAGGCTGTCCACATCAAATGAAGTCGCGGCAAGGGGGACGGTATCGCTGAGGACTGCGGAGTGGCCGGCAGAGACTTCGGCGGAGGTATCCCGATCGGAGCTGTTCCACACCCTGACTTCACCCTCGAAAGTTCTCACTTTAGTCAGGGCGCCTGAAACATTCAGAGAAAAGACGGTGCCGAGCACTTCGCCACCACCGTGTGGGGTTCCGAATTCCATGCGCCGATCTTCGTTTTGCTTCGCGACCGAAAAGAGGGCGTTCCCTTTCCGCAATTCAATTCGAAGACCGGCCGTCTTTTCTGCTGTTGGGAAAAATGCGGTTCCATCCTCCAGAGTCAGTGATGTGCCGTCAGGAAAATCAGCGACAACGCTACCTCCTGCGCTGCAGACAATTTCCTGTCCCGGGAGGATGGAGTCATTGGACTTCAGAGATCGCACTTCACCATCGCTGCCATCCCGCAGGAAAACTTGCCCCTTGAGGTTTCTCACCGAAAGCGCTGAAGACGATGTAGAAGGCAAAAGCATCAGCCAAAAGAAGCCGACGACGAGGGCGGCCGCGAATGCGAGAGCTCCCGCCCGGATCCGGAGTCTTCTGGCTCGATCGACAGAAGATGCAATTTCCCCATCCAGTGTTGAGAGCGTTCTTCGGAGGAATTCACTGTCTTCGTCGGGCTTGTCGTTCCGATGCTGTCTCTTATACACATCTCCGAGCCCACGAGACCGAGGCTGAT
>CAJXQE010000584.1 GCA_913058215.1 uncultured Verrucomicrobiales bacterium | reverse complement strand
GATCTACACTATCCTCTTCGTCGGCAGCGTCAGATGTGTATAAGAGACAGAAGCTCAGTGGATCTCACCAGGGCGCTTGGCGATAACAAGATCAAACCGGCCGTGATCCGCTACGGAATTCCAAATTGCAAGGACTACCTCAATGGAGCCAAAGCAGGTCGGAAACTCAATTTCTAAACCTTCAATTCCATTTGGATCTGGAACTGTTATAATTCCTCCGCAAAAGAATCTTTCATTTTTAAAATCAGAATACGTCAAATTTCGATTCCTTTCTCAAACCGGCTACTATAAACAGAACACTAACAACATGAAACGGTTCATCTTTGCTCTCCAACTGCTTCTATCATTGAACTATTTCATCGGTGGTTACGCCATTGCCCAGGGACCCAATTCCTCCGGAGGGAGGGCATCCCCCTTTGATATCGAGTCGAACGAAAGGGTTTGGCAGGAATATCTGGACGACCGTGATGCGATTGATCGGAAAATCGATAGCAATACCACAAGCGCCGAAACAGCGAGGCGCGCCTATGACATCGCCATTGCTGCAATCTACCTGGGGGCCCCTGACTATCGGGAGCAGGCATTCCGGGCCATTCGCAAAGCAAACTCGATCAATAATGATCAACTTCGCGCGTTCATTTTCACCAAGACCCTGGGCGGTCTGCTCGACATCGGAGCTATCGAAGACGCCCTCGAGATGAAACAGGAATTGGAAAAGGCAACTACAAAACGACCCGGGGCTTTTGAATACATTCCAGAGTGGAAGATAGAAACAGCAAGAGCGGTCGGAGACTACCAAGAGGAGGAGGCTGCACTGAGCCAGATATTTCCGTTGCTGGAAAAGTATAAGAAACTTGGATGGCCCAATAAATCTCCAGCAATGGTCTCTATGAGCATTCAACTAGCCAGGCTCGGCAATGCTCAGGCAATGCAGGGAAAATTCGAAGAAGCCAGGAAAACAGTCGAAACAGCACTTCCCCTCGGAACAGATATTGTCTTCCAAAAGGCTCCGGGCCGCGATATCACCGAGGCTCAACTCGCCGGAAAAGATCAACTTCTGTTCCACCGCTATCAACAATTGGCGGAAACCAGCTTCCTATATTCTGACTATGATAGAGCCAACGAACTGATCGATGAGGCCCTTAAACTTGGCGATCGGAAGTGGATTACCAACATGGACCAGTTTTGGAGAATTTATGCTCTGGGGGGACAGATCTCGTTCAAAAAGGGCAATGCAAAAGAATCGATAGACCGGTGGGAGAATGCCATCTCAGAAAGTCTGCTACTGAACGAAGTAACAAGCTTCCAGAGATCGATGAGCCATCCGGCGGTTATCTGGGCACGGGAAGGGCTGGCATGGGCACGCCTTCTCGCTGAAGACGAACGGGCGGAGAGCGAAGCCCTCGCCATTCACGAAGCACGGCAGGAACACGTCGAGCGTCTCTTTCGGTTCGCCAGCCAAAGGCAGCGGCTCACCTATCTCCAGAGCGTCGATCCCTTCTCCTTGCTCGCTGAAACCGGTCAATCGTTCGCCCTCGCGGAATCTTTACTACGATTTAAGGGCAGCGTCCTCGATTCCGTTCTCGAAGACCTGCGTCTCGCGAGAAATGCTGATTCCCCGGAACTGGCCGAAATCGGACGGCAACTTCGTGTAGCAAAGCGAGTGGCATTCGACTCCGCCTGGAAAGGCGATAAAAATTCCGTCGACCACCAAACAGAAGTGCAAAGACTCGAAGCGAAGCTGGGATCTGCCACCAACGAATCCAAGGGTAGTAAAAGTGCTCTCGATGTAACCGTAGAAGATGTCCAGGGCAGACTCTCTCCGGATGACAGGCTTTGCGAATTCTTTCGGTATCAGAAACTCAACACCGGCGGAGCCACCGAGCCCTGGTACGGCGTTGTTGTGCTGTCACCCACCGGAATGCCTGAATGGACTCCACTTGGCAGAGCCCTACCGATTGATGATGCAATCCTGCTTCTAAAACAAGCAATGTCTCATGAAAATGACATCAGTGAAGCAGACCTGATCGCCCTGCTTGCGAATCTGTATGAGTCACTACTTCAACCCATTGAGCAACTCGTCCCCGACGGAGGCCGCATGATTGTATCGCCTGACAGTAATCTCTCCTGCCTGTCCTTCGCAGTTCTGATGGATGACCAACAACAGTTTGCAGCAAGTCGATGGAAAATATCCCTGTCTCTTATACACATCTCCGAGCCCACGAGACCGAGGCTGATCTCG
>CAJXQE010000583.1 GCA_913058215.1 uncultured Verrucomicrobiales bacterium | reverse complement strand
CTCGGAGATGTGTATAAGAGACAGCCTTTAAGCTGGTCACCGTTTTTCCAGCCGAGCGTTGGTTTTTCGTCGTCGGCATGCAATGACGCAAAGCTCATCAACGCAATTGCGAGAAGACTGGCGAAGGAAGGAAGGATAACTGTAAGGCTACGATTCAACAGGGTAGGGTCCTCGATTTAAAAGGCTTAAGTCAGAAACGCTCGTAGATGGGCAAAAATTTGTAATTTAATGCGAGCGCGAGCAGGGACATGGAGGTTCCATAGGCGTCACCGTAGCTTCCGGTGAAGCTACCGTCATCGGATTGCGTTTCAGAAAGCATGCGGGCGGTTTTCCGGTTCCATTGAACCCATGAGTCATAATCGCCCTGGAACAGAGCCTGAGCCATGTAGTAGAGGAAGTAGTGCCGGTGCCCGGTTTCCTCGTGTTCGAGCTTCCCTGTGATATGTTCGATCACGGATTTGTATTCCTCCGTTTCCTTGTGATGAGAAACGGAATAGACGAGAGCGGCTACGGAAGATCGTGCCATTGATTCACCGCCACCTCCGAGTCCTCCCGAGTAGGCCACGAAACCACTGGTAGCGGTGTTTCGTTTCATGTAATTGATCGCATTTTCGATCGCCTCATCAGGAACTGCGAGTCCTGCATTGCGGCAAGCCAGAAGTCCCATGAGCACGGCTCCGGCAACAGACGTGTCGGCATCGGTCGCGGAAGGGGAGTAACGCCAGGCACCCCACTTGTTGTTCTTCTGCGAGGATCTTGCCAGTTCGATGGCCTTCTCCAATGACTCCGCGATGGACTTCTTTTTCTTTTTCGGATCCACTCCATTCCAGAGTGAGGATTCGTCGACAGCGCCATAGGCCTCGGCCAGGGCCAGCATTGCAAAGCCGTGGTGATACATACTGTTCGGATAAAATCCGTTTTCATCTTGAGCCGAAATAATGGACTGAATTGCCAGCCTGACATTGCGGCGATAACGGCCGAAATTGGGGTCTTCCCCGGAGGCGAGAAATGCCATTAGGCAAAGTCCGCTGACCCCGAGTTCGTTACGGCCGCGCCAAGAGCCATCTTTGTCCTGAGTGGATGCCAGGTAGGTGAGGCCGCGCTCGTAAATGGAATCGACTTCGGCAGGGATCTCCGATCCGAGACGAACCGATGGACCCTGTGCCTGAAGAGGAAGAGCGCAAAGCAGGCTGAAGGCAAGCTTCGCGGAGACAATACCGGTGGATCTAAAATTCAACATCGAGCTGTATTCCGGTTTCAAATTTGTCGTTGATGCCATTTCCAAGCTGGCCATTCTTATCATCCTCTTTCTGGTCTTCTTCGTCGGCATCACTGGAATCTTCCCCGGCCTCTTTTTCTTTTTCCTTTTCCTTTTTCAGTTTCGCTGCCTTCTCCTTCGCCTTTTTCAGCTTCTTCTTCTGATCCCAGAAGTGATCAAAGCTGGAGGTGGAAGTTTTGAGGCGCTTGAATTGTCCGTCCGTCAGGATTTCTTTGAGCTCTTTCTCTTCGGAAGCGTTGGCAACTGACATCAACATTCCCCGTTCAAAATAGTCGCCCCAGTAGCGCTGAACTTCGAGGAGATGTTCTTCGGCAGATGCCTGGATCAATACGCTGAGTTTCTTTTTTTGATCGGGAGTGAGTCGGAGATGACCGTCCAGGGATGTCAGAGAAATGGCGGCGAAAGCTTTGACCCTTTCCTGATGTCTCTGCTCCAGAACTACTTCGTATTTTTCTACCTGATCTTCGGTCAAAACGTCAGCAAGAGTTTCTTTCCAAAGTTCAGTCGATTCTCCCTCTTTCTCGGCATCGCGACCACCGAAGTTAATATTTCCCATGTTCTCCAAAAGTTCCTTGGCGGAGTCTTCGTCGGCACCCTTCAAGCGGGAACGGAAATAGCGTTCCGCCTGTTCGTGCCATCGCTTCATGGAGCGTTCGGTTGCTCCCTCGGCGGCGAGGATCAGGGTTTCACGTTGCGCCGATTCGAGCCCGCTGAGGCGGGCGACGTCATCAATAACGACTTCCATGAAATCCATCCGCTTTTTGCGTTCTTCATCGGCGAGTTTCAGAATGTAGGTGGAAACCCGCTCGGAGAGTGGCCCTTTGGGTTCATCAGATTCCCCCTCTTTGTCGTCTTTCTTTTTCTCAATGACGATATCGCCATTGAGGGGGCCATCGATGATAATAACATCACCTCCATCTTTGACGATGCGTTGCTGTCTCTTATACACATCTGACGCTGCCGACGAAGAGGATAGTGTAGA
>CAJXQE010000582.1 GCA_913058215.1 uncultured Verrucomicrobiales bacterium | reverse complement strand
GAGATCTCCACTATCCTCTTCGTCGGCAGCGTCAGATGTGTATAAGAGACAGCGATTAGGTAATACGGGTGAATATTGGTTTGTTCAAATACCAGTCCCAGTCGGCTTCGCCGCCTCGGCCCGGTTCTAGAGGTTCGGCTTTCGCCTTCCGTTTGGTAGGCGATTATGAGAAATCCCACAAATTCAGAGACTGCTGTCTCAATAATAAGGGCCCGAAACGGGCCTTTAATCATATTCCAAGGCTTTGCCAAGCAAGCCTTGTTCGTTTCGCAGGAGAACATTCTGCGATTCATTCGAGACCCGGAGCAAACTGCGCTCTTGGTCATACCGCCAATGGCAAGTTTGGCACTTAACTGCTACCTCACATGCACTCAGGTAGATTCGATCGATCTGAAGCGCGACATTGCGCTAGGCGATGACTTTACTCTGACGGTGCGATCGTCGGAGGAGAAGGGAATCCGCTTCTATTCTGACGGCATAAACCTAGCAGGTGCACGGTCCTTGCGCGCAGACAGTATTGGGATAGTTGTTACTCCGCAGATTTGTGCCTCGGTTGATTCTAGTAAACTGGAGACGACGCTTTCCACGTTCGTAGAGTTTCCGGGAAGTGAAGACGCCGATTACCCGAATCGGTTTGCCCATGCTCCACGTTTCCTTGGCCAGATGGTGGCCAAGGTTACCGGTCGAAAATCTCAAATCAATTGCCATGAAAACTAGTAATTTAACGGTAGAGTATTCGGATAGCCCTAGGTTACCCCTCAAGCCAGTAGGGTGGGAGGTCGTTGAGGCCGAAATTCTCCTGGAGCGGCCGAAACGAAACCATGGCTTCCGACCATACTCATCCGAGGAATTGGGCAATGTTGACGAGCGCATTTTCAAGGCGGTGAACCAACTTATGGACTCGCACCCGGATGATTTCATTCTCTCCGCTTCAAGCCTCAAGCCTGAGGCTTGGAGGCTCTTATTCTATAGAGGGCAATTTGCACTGGAATCGTTAACCGCGTTCCAATTTTGCGCGGAACAAACGTTGCGCCAGTTCAGTGTTGGAGCGGATGAGTTTCTGGATCCTCCACTCACCTGGATAGGAACGGGAGGCTGTCTGAAAGACATCTCGTCGGAATTGGAATTTACCTTGCGCGAAAATGGGGAAGGGCCTGCGTGTGCCGCATGGGCAGTGCTTTGTTTGGCTCAAAGGGCCTGTCTAACTCAAACTGAAATCCTGCAATGCACCTGGTGGGATCCAAATTGGATCAAAAACTTCACGAAACAGGTTCGTTTGGTTTCATGATTTTCAGCAGCAGCGTTACTCAAAGCGCTGCTGCTTTTTTAGATTTTGTAGCTTTTCCCGAGCGCTCTTCTTCAACGCCCCTTCCCCCTTCCAGGGGAACTTTGGCTCAGCCGGATACCCCCTCCATTGAGGGCCAATTCAGGTTAGGTTCGAGCTTTGGGCCATCCACAAGTTCGACCGGTAATTTTACACAGTCGATGATTGGAGGGTTTAGTCAGCTATTTTGAAGAACTGCTCTAGTTCGTAATCTTCGTTATCATTCTCGAACACTTCCTGCCGAGATTTCAAACTGCATGAAGCCAACCAAAAGTAAGAGAGGCAGACAAGGGACAGTGTTTCTTCGGCACTCATTTTCATTATTTTTTGGTATAGTAATGCTGGGGGAGTGTTGTCGTATAGATCCTGCTCGTCCGGACTAACACCGTCCTCTACCTCTCGCCGCAAGGGCTCACTCCTATCTTCCTCTAACATCCCGGTATAAACACTCTGAGCAAATATCTGAGGCTCTGGAGAAATTTGTTCCGCCTCCCGCATTGAACCACCTTGCGCCATCCGAAGCAGCATGGCTACCGGGGTTACGGCACTCATGCCCTATTGAACGAAGAATTCCGGCGAATGCGGCTCCTTTTTTACCGTCATAATCGATGTTCCTTAGGTAGCCCCTGGGATCTCGGCACCAGTGCACCAGATTATGAGATTTAGTTATGATCGTCATACGCCTTCTACGAACCGGACTTAGTGTATTACGGGGCTAGGATTGATTCTCCCGAATGCCCTTCACGAATCACCTTCGATTAGTTTCGTGATTTTCACAACGCGGCTGCTATTAGAACTTTTAGCTTTATGACCGTTGGGAGTAGGTGGGCCGGCCAGCTGCTACAATGTGACTTTTAGCCTAAAAAAGCCCCGCCCAGATTGATCGATGGGCACGGTGGCTTTCCACGTTTCGAAGCCTGTCTCTTATACACATCTCCGAGCCCACGAGACCGAGGCTGATCTCG
>CAJXQE010000581.1 GCA_913058215.1 uncultured Verrucomicrobiales bacterium | reverse complement strand
TACACTATCCTCTTCGTCGGCAGCGTCAGATGTGTATAAGAGACAGAAATAGAACTGTCCCCAATCTTTGGTGGAGACCCAAAAAAACCCGTAAAAAGCTTATTATAAGTTAGTTACGGGTATTTTTAAAATGGTGGAGGTGAGGGGAGTTGAACCCCTGTCCTAATAGCTGTCTAAGTAAACCTCTACATGCATAGTCAGTCTTTTAATTTAGGAGAGGGGACTTCGATTGACAGAATTCCTTCCCTCCGGTTGCCCTGTAACCTTTCATCCTTCCGACCGGACACCCGTCGGGGGACTAAGCCGGCTAAAGTATACGGGATCTGACTCAGCCGGCGTCGGCCAAATCCCGGGAGGCTTAATTAAGCCGCCAGCGCAAGTTCAGGTTCGTTATTTGCATTTGTTTTTTGATCGGCTTTTTACGAGGCCAACCGATCAACCTCGACACGCAGTCTACCCTTCAAACCACCAGTCGAAACCAGTACACCCCCGTTTTCGGAGAATTCCGAAGAGAGCCTAGAATACAGCCTGATTGGTCCCGCTGCAAGTGGTCGCTTCGTTTTCCAGGGGAAGCGGGAAGGGGCGGAGCAGGAGGGAGTGAGGCAATGAAAATCTCAGTAGAGTAATCCTTCCACCGGTTCGGTGGTGGATTCGAGAGTCTTGATTTTCAGGGTCGGAACAATCTCGTCGTTGGCCGTGGAATAGTGAAGTTCTCCGATCATCTTGTACCAGCCCATTTCTTTGTAGTCTGGCATTCCATCCGGAAATTCGACGGGAACAGAGAGGGGACGGGCGTCGGCGGCACAGCATTCGATGAAGAGGCGAAACGCTTTCAATTTCTTCGGCGCCCCTTCTTCAGACTGCGCTTCTTCCATCAATTGCGCGGTCGTCTCCACAGAAATCCCTTCCATGACATCCATCAATTCACGATCTCCTGCGGTGTAGAAAATTTGAGGAACATCGAGTAAGAAATCGCCATCGCTGCTTTGAGGGACCATTTTCTTCAAGTCTTCGAGGGTGAACTCGCCCCACTCATCACCGGCTTCCGTAGAATTGTCCTCTGCTCCTTCCGGCGTTCCGGTTTTATCCGATCCGTTACCGACGGTGCCGTCCGGAGCGGTCGTGCCTTCTGGATTTGCAGGATCTGAAACGGGATTGGCGTAGGGATTGTTGGCCTTGGGATCTGTCGCAGCGACCGTGGCGGCATTGGTCTTTGATTTTTCAGCAATTCGCATTTGCTGCATCTGACTCTCAATTTTACCCCACTTGTCGAGATATCCCATGCTGAAGCTATCTTTGGAGTAGTGAGCCGCCATCAGGATCGGCGCAATGAGAATCAAGAGAGCAAAGGCGAGACCGGAACTCGTCTCATCGTGATTGTGCTCATGATGTTCTGCCTCTTCTGCAGCATCTTCATGATGATGCTCGTGTCCGGAATCGTGCTTGTGGTCGCAGTCTTCGTCGTGCTTGTGATCATGATGCCCCTCTTGCTGCCCATGATCGTGATCGCATTCATCTCCATGAGCGTGTTCGTGATTGCAGACGCCCGCTGATCTTTTGAACGTGAGGAAATTAAACAATGCCACGGTTGCGAACCCAATTCCGGCGATCAAAGCGTAGATGCGAAAACTCGGATCAAGATGTCTCTCGATTCTCCCGGTCGCATAGAAATAGATAAAAACGCCTCCCCAGACTAGAAGGGCTATCAGGGTGCAGATTTCGAGGATCTTTTTCATGAGTGAAACCGGGTGGAATATTCAGTTCAAAGGCGAACCCAGAGGTAGCTGAGAATGCCGATTGCAAAAAACAGGCCGATCGCAAGAACGAGGACGAACCGCTTCTTGAAGACCGAAAGATACATGAAAATCAGCTTCACGTCCATCATTGGACCAAAAACAAGGAAGCCAAGTTTCGCGGAAAGTTGCACCGGGAAATTGGCGGCAATAAACGCGTCCGAGGTGCTACAGAGACTGAGGACAAAAGCGAGAATCATCATCAGGCCGATCCCGGTGACTTCACTCTGATTGAAGAGTAAAACCAGGTCTTCCGTCACGTAAGCTTTGAACACTGCGGTGATTGCGACACCGATGGTGAAATACATTGCCGTCTCGACAAAATCCCGAAGGGTGGTTCGCATTGCGAGAACCAGTTTGCTTGAACCACCATGAGAGTGGTCATGCGAATGCTCATCATGGGAATGCTCGTGACCATTATCCGCTTCTGGACGGGCTTTAGGTAAAAGCTGTCTCTTATACACATCTCCGAGCCCACGAGACCGAGGCTGATCTC
>CAJXQE010000580.1 GCA_913058215.1 uncultured Verrucomicrobiales bacterium | reverse complement strand
CTCGGTCTCGTGGGCTCGGAGATGTGTATAAGAGACAGGAAATATCGTCGAAGTTTTCTCCGGCTTGCAATCGTATGAGAATTTCATCCGTAGGCACCATTCTCTTACCGGAATCACGGTCGACGAATACTGGATAGGCAAATGCTACCTTGGCGGATTCAGCGAGAGATCGCCGGTCGTTGTCAGTGAACTCGCGTGTTGATTTCAACAGCTCAGTCCTGCGGGTTTGAACACTCGAGATTGTCTCTGTGGACTGCAACTCTGTGTTCGGGATTATTTGCTTCAGCGATTGCAATGACTCCTCTATATTCTCTGCCGCCGCGGCCTGCGGCTTTCTGATCACCATTTCGTTTTCAAGACGGAGCAAAGTGACGCGTTTGCCGCCTTTCAGGAAGTAGACATCTTCTGTTTCAGCGACGGCTCCGGCAACGGCGGCCGGTTGGGCAGCAGAAATTGAGGGGGCATCTTCAGTAACGAGGGATTTCGCTTCCTGAATATTGGCCGGAATCAGTTGGGGTGATCGTTGCGGATCGATAGTCAACTGCCCGTTAGCAACAGTCGTGAAACCGACTGCCGACAACAGGATTACAGTGACCGGAAAGAAATTGGCGGTGAGCCAGTATATGCGATTCATCATTGAGTGCGGACGGGTTCGGTTTTTTCGATTTTTCGGAGGAAATTTGGTTCTGCCCATCGGATTCCTTTGATTTTCATAAGCCTCTCCACAGCGGGAAAGGGGGACAATTCACAGGGCTTTTCTATTCGAAGTAAAAAGGCGTTAAGGCGTTCGGAGCCAGCAGGCCTTACAATCGAAAAGCCTGCCTCTTGAATCTCCTTTTTGATTCTGCTGTCCAATTTTTTTACTGTAGAAATCAGGACCTGGTCAGTCGGAATCAATTTTGTTCTGGAAGCGGGATCAATAAAGATCGGGTAGGCATAGGACACGGTAGATAGCCCTGAGATGGGATCGAGGACAACAGGAGTTCCTCCCTGAGCTTTATAGATCGCAACAGTTTCTCCGCCCTCACCAGAAAACTCGTGCAGGACATCCAGTTTGATCTTCAGAACGGACTCCAGCTCTTGAGTGGCAGAAGCAGTCTTTCCGTTTTTTGCGAGAAACGCGACAAACTCGGACTCCACAACAATAGGTGTTGAATTCGAATCAATCACGGGAACTGCCCGGATCGCTGACCGCCCAAAAATCCTCCTCGCACAAAATGCATCTATCGAATTGTGCTTGAACGGCTTGAGAGAAAACACCAGAACAGTTGGCATTGCCGATACGAATGTATTCATTGCTCCTAAAGGCAATGTGCGGTGGGCGTATAGATCGCCCATTGATCCTCGCGGTCCGACCTTGGAAAGAGAAATTCTCCCGGGGGGCGCATTCATCTCTACCCGGGACCCGGCAGTTGATTCTCCTCCGGACTTCAATAACAAATCATGTCGGAGAAAAAGATCTCCTGTAAGCAGAAAGGAAAAACCAAATAGAATCAGCCACGGTCGCATGCCGTGTCTTTCATGATTTTGAAGATGCTCTTTCTTCATGATTCTCGAATTGGCTAAGTCACAATAGGGCCGGACACCTCCCATAAGCAAGAAACAAAAATAAACGTTTTTTAACGCTCGTTTCCTTTCCAAATGCGAAGAGCATCAAAGAGTTATCCCCTGCCCTTGCCCGTGAAGTGAATGCTTTCCTTGATGGGGTAAGCGAGACCGAAAATTCGAGTGGGGCGTAGTCCCTTGGCTCGAAGAGCCCAAAGCGGCAATTGTCACTTATTTGTACCTGCTTTTGATTCCTAAAGCCTTTGTTTTCGATATATAAAGATTTCAGTACCAAGGCGGGTCCGTCAATCATTTTACCACCGCAATTCAGCTACCCAACCGTCGTTGAGCACACCAAAGAACAATAAAATTCGAAGCTTCCCGATTCGAAGCCGGTCACTTTGAAAAGCTTGTTCTTCCCAATTCCCGAGAGCATCAGCTCATTGGAAGTGTCGCCGTCTTTCTTCAAAGAATCTGAAGCGCCGGGGCAAGGCACTGTCCGCACGTGGCGCTTCAGGAACCCCAGAGACATCCCTGATGGGCTTCCACCTATAATAAAACTCTTCCAACGACAGGCTTACGGCTTCAAGAGCATTGAAAATTACCGCTTGCGAGTCATCGCCGGGCGCGGTGAAAAATAGAGCCGTCCTCACTCTTTGGTGGAGACCCGGAAACCCGGCACAGGGGCAAAAAGAAAGGAGTTACGAAATCTGGCTCTTCATCAACAAATGGGGACATGAGCAAAAATGAACAACAGTTCAGTCATG
>CAJXQE010000579.1 GCA_913058215.1 uncultured Verrucomicrobiales bacterium | reverse complement strand
GATCAGCCTCGGTCTCGTGGGCTCGGAGATGTGTATAAGAGACAGGGTCTGCACTTCCACCGCAACGAACTCCTGCAATTCGCCCCCGCTGTTGAGCCTTGCAAGAACCCAGTCGACAAAGTAGCCGCCCTTGATCGACTTTTGCGGCAGCCGAAGCTCCCCGCCCCACCCCTTTCCAAAGACCGCAACACAGCCTTCCTGATGGCGGGTGGAATATTCCACAGACTCGCGCCCGGCAACCAGCTTCAGTTCGGGGCCAAACACGCGACCGGCAATATCCGAGAGAATCCTGTAATCTTCCGCATATAATCTGATCGGGCAACAAATGACCGGCCCGCTTGTCATCGGCTTTACGGCGCATACTCCCGATACAACCCCATCGTTGAACGTCTTCTGACAGGTAATGCCGCTGATCGGACAGGTTTCGCTGTCTGCGGCGTGTCGGGCGACATCCGACATGTCATCGGCACGATAGCCAAAGAACTCGAAAATCGACCCGGCCATGCTGTCAGGACACCATCCGGGACACTCCGGACATCTCAGCCAGAACGCGCCGTATCGACCGCCCGATCGCCGCGGCCAGAAGTGGCGGCACGGCGTTTCCGACCTGTTCATATTGCTCGACACGGGATCCGACGAACCGGAAGGTGTCCGGAAATGTCTGAATGCGCGCAGCTTCCCTGACCGTGAAGCAACGATCCTGAGCATAGTGAAAATACGCGCCCCAATGGGGATCGCATTTCGTCAGGATGGTCGATGCAAGCCCCTCGGGCGCAACCCGACCGTAGCGCTTGGTATGATCCGACCGGCGCGCGCGTCGCATTCCCTTTGGCAAGAGATCGTCGGGGATATCGGTCCAATTTCCACCCGGTGGGATGAAGGACATGCGTTTGAGATTGATCTCCCCCAGACGGGGAGCTTCATGGTTCAGGACGCCATCGCTTTCGATGCGCATCGCCGCCGGCCTTGTTGCACAAATCGGGGCCTGACCACAGTTCCCCTTTCCCCGGACGGATTTATCCTACGGCCTCAGTGATAGGTATACCAAGCGCGGTGTAGCCGTTCAGGACAGCGATGCGGACCTGCAGTTCGGCGACTTGGCGATCGAAGTCGCGGGCCATGAGGGATTGGCCGAGTAACTTGATGCAGTTCATCTTTGCCTCGACACGGCTCCGGCGGTGGTATCCGCTCCAACGTCGCCACAACGTCTTGCCCAGATACCGGGACGCACGCACCGCCTCGTTTCGGGCGATGGCGCCGGAGCTTGTGGGCTTCCAGGGCTTGGCGTTTTTGCGGGGTGGGATGACGGCATGTGCGCCACGTGCGGCAATCGCGTCATAGCATTTGCGCGTGTCGTAAGCTCCGTCAGCGGTTACCGATCCGACATCCTGATCTGGTGGGATTTGGTCGAGCAGTTCGGGCAACATGGGCGCGTCGCCGATGTTGCTGCCGGTGATCTCGACGGCCCGGACCTCCAGCGTTTGCTCATCAATTCCGATGTGTATCTTTCGCCAGATGCGCCGCCTTGGACCGCCGTGCTTGCGCGCGTTCCACTCGCCTTCGCCCTCGGCCTTGATGCCGGTGCTGTCGATCAGCAGCTCCAGCGGGCCCGTGCCGCCACGGTAAGGGATGGCCACGTTCAACGTCCGCTGGCGGCGGCACAAGGTGCTGAAGTCCGGCACCCGCCAGTCCAGCCCGACCAGGCGCAAAAGGCTTTCGACAAACCCGGTCGTCTGTCGCAACGGCATGCCGAACAGCACCTTCATGGTCAAACAAGTCTGGATCGCAGCGTCGCTGAAACTCGGCTGTCGCCCGCGCTTCCCCGTCGGCGGCGGCCTCCAGACCATGTCGGGATCAAACCAGATCGTCAGCGATCCGCGTTGCCGGAGTGCTTCATTGTAAGCCGACCAGTTCGTGGTCTTGTACTTCGTAGGTGCCCAACTGCTCATGACCTCCAGCTATCATGCTGGATTCACGCAGTGAATCCCTCACTCGATTTGTGCAACAAGGCCATAAACTATGACCAAGCTAACACTTCGCGCCAGTCGGCAAACGTCACTCACCTTCAGTAGTGCTATGGTCAAGGAGCCGTTGCTCGGATTTTTCTTTGATGCAAGACTGAATAAATTGATGTGATTTGACGGCACTCATGTATGAATACGCCTTGTATGCAAGGGGATCGTGGCGGCTGGGGACGTGATTGCCGGACCGCTCTGCAGATAGAGGCGAGAAGAGGCGAGTGAGCACGCCCTGTAGCTTGAAGGAAAGGGTCTTTTAGTCGAATGAAGCGACCAAAATTCAGGCCAAGCGCATCACCAAAATCCTGTCTCTTATACACATCTCCGAGC
>CAJXQE010000578.1 GCA_913058215.1 uncultured Verrucomicrobiales bacterium | reverse complement strand
ACGAGATCAGCCTCGGTCTCGTGGGCTCGGAGATGTGTATAAGAGACAGACTTCACCTTGATCATCACCAGTCTGCCTGTGGCATTCCGGACATATATCCTTCCATTTGCATAAACTGGCGGAGTCCAGCAGCGACCGTTGATGACTTGAGATTTCGCGCGCGGCTCAAACCCTTCGGGTGAAGCCTTTCCAATTTGCAGTTCCCCGAGTTCGGTCAAAGCTATGAGATCGTCCCCCGCGGCCGTAATACTTCCGTATTTCAAGCCCTGAAAATTCCACTTTTTCTCTCCGGTGGCGGCTTCGATACAAGCGAACTCCACCGGTCTCCCTCGATGAGCGGTGCCATCGAAACCATAGAGAAATCCATCCAGCAAAACCGAATTCCCCATGTGATTACTCATGTTGGTGTTCTCGTAAAGCTTGCTCAGTTTCCCATCGGAGAACTCGAACAAAGCGCAGCCCCGATCATACCCTGTTGAAACGAAGAGCTGCCGCTCTTGAATTGATAAGGGGGTTGTCGCATTGGTCTGAAAACTGGTCGTCCACTTGGCAAAGCCGAGTGTTTTTCCCTTTTCGAGATCGAGAATCACCAGTCCGTCTGTTTTTAAAACGGAATAGATTTTCGCATCTCCGCTTTGGAAAATATGGCCGGAACCGTATGCAGGTTTGAATTTCTCACTTTGCCAGATCAGCTCTCCGCTTTTCCGTTCAAAGGCAAAGGTGCAGCCGGATTCGACGATCACCTTTTCTCCATCGATCACGGGTGATCCGGAAAAACCCCACTCCGGCAGGCGATACATCGCGGCAAGCGTCGGTAGTTTTTTTGTCCAGAGACACTTCCCATCATCGGCCTTATAAGCGTGGAACTGACCGTCTTTGCTGATGGTGTAAACCATTCCGTCGAAAACTGTCGGCGTTACTCCCGGCCCACCTTCATGAAGGTTGGGCATCAGCTCAGCGTCGTAGGAATGGTTCCACACCATTTTGCCGTCTTCTTCGGCGAGACACCAGACGATCTCTTTTCCGTTGGCATGCCCCATGGTGTAGACCCGACCGTCAGCAATCGTGACTGAGGAGAATCCGATTCCAATCTCAGAAGTCCACGATGCAGAGGAGAGATCGATTTTATCCGGGAGTGTCTCAGCAGACTTACCATTGTGATTCGGCCCAAGCCAGCTTGGCCAATCTGCCGCATGCGCAGGAATGGTGATTAAGCTCAAGAAGAGAATTGCGATGGCGGGAGTGAACGTTCGCATTCGTGAAACTAACACAGGTTCGATGGACGGTATCCAATATTCAATGACTCGTATACTCAAGGCATCCGGCCTACAAGCAGCGACGCCGTTCGACTTCACCCCCCGCTGGCGGCAACTCCAAATGCGAGCACAAATATGAACAGGTAGATGACGCTGATCACCAATCCCACCGCCATCCCGAGATACCCCAGGATCAGACCGGCCATGGCCATTCCGTCACCTGTGAGAAAGCCACCTGACTTTGCGATTTGACTGCGGGCGATATGTCCGAAGACCACGGCCAAAAGACTTACTCCTACGATTCCCAAAATAAGCGAAGTGATCGCCATTCCGGAATTTGTCGGATAGGACGAATACGGGACAGAAGCCGGAGCATTCACTGCGGGGTACTGTTTTGCTGGTAAGGAAGGTGGCAATTGATGTTCCCTCTGCATGGATCAAACCTATCTTAGAACTTCGAATTGGAAAACATTCAATTTTCTCGACGGCGCAGAAGAGAAAACGCAATTAGACCGGGCGAACTGTGAAAGAAAGGAAGCCAGCAACCCTTTTATGGGTAGGATTTATCGGATCTTGTTTCGTAGTAAACCCAAAAAAGCCCGCCCCTCGTTCGAAGGGCAGGCTTTTAAAAACGTTTGGATGGGAAGCGCGAATTACGCTTCTTCACCGAGAGCGTAGCGATCGAAACGGGCGACGGAAATCTCGTCACCGGCAGCCTTCCCGACTTCGTCGAGGAGATTCTGGATCGTTTTGTCGCCGTCTTTGATGAAAGCCTGCTCGAGGAGGCAGTGCTGACTGTAGAACTTGCTCATCTTGCCTTCGATGATGCGTTCAATGATATCAGCAGGCTTGTCTTTCATCTGATCGCGGAAAATGTCTTTTTCACCATCAATCTTGTCAGCGGAAACGCCTTCGCGATCCACGCAATCGGGCTGAGCCGCTGCGATGTGCATCGTGAGATCTTTGAGAAGAGTTTCGAACCCGCTGTCGGAAAGTGTAGCGTCTTTGCCGCAATTCACTTCAGCGAGAACACCAACGCGCCCTGCCATGTGAATGTAGGTGGCAACTGCACCTTCTCCATCGACGGTGTAGTGACTGTCTCTTATACACATCTCCGAGCCCACGAGACCGAGGCTGATCT
>CAJXQE010000577.1 GCA_913058215.1 uncultured Verrucomicrobiales bacterium | reverse complement strand
GTGGGCTCGGAGATGTGTATAAGAGACAGACTTCGTAGAGGTCATTTCGACACGGAAAGTATTCGATTTTTCCTCGATCGAATTTTCGAAAGGAATCTGCTTATCGAGGGCATTCAGATTCAGTGTCTTCTGGCTGTTCGGCTGAATCCGCAACATCGTAGAAACCGCATACATCGGCTCACGAAACTGGAAGAAAGAAAAAGCAAGAGCGGCCAGGAGAGCACCGAATAGAATTGCTTTGAAGAAATGCCGCTTAACGAGAAGGACCACTTCCTCCAGACTAATCACAATTCGTTCGGGCTCCCGCTGCGAACTCATGGGAACAGCGACCGCGTAGTGAGGAAGCCCGGCAGCCCCCAGCCTACCCACTTCACCCTCATGATCACCTGAGTTCCTCTGAATCATGAGTGAATGGTCGTGTGGTGTATTGTCGTTCATGGCGTGTACTTCAGCCATTCCGAAAATTAACAGAACAGCCTATAATTAGCCATTTTATCTCCATTTTCCATAAACACAAGATATTTGAGTGTTGTTTTTGCGAAAATTACAATATTTGATGATCAAAATCGTGAAAATTAGAATTTGAGCGCCTTATTACTCCATTCGCCGACGCAGTTCTTTCATAACAGCAGCTCTCATGATCAATCCGGAGACCAGATAAACACCGGCAGTGGAAAGGGCGATCCCGGGCAATCCAATCCACTTCACAAACAAGATATTGAAGAACACATTGCAGATCGCAGAAATGAGGGTGATCCCAATCAACAATTTCCCCCTTCCCATTGAGACAAGAGTTCGGTTGGAGATCAGGCCAAGAAGGCAAAAGGGAAGCTGAAGCGTGCAAAAGCGCAACACTTCTGAAACGTGAAGAGTATCCTGAGGAGTAAATTTCCCCCGCTCAAACAAAATCTCCACGATAAATGGGGCAAAAGCATAGAGCAGTACAGAAACCAACACCGAGCTACAAACGATTATGCCTGAAAAACGGGTATAGATGTTTCGAAGGCCGGCCCAGTCTTCTTTTGCCGCCATTTTTGAAAAACGCGGAAAAATCACCTCACCTACCGACACTGTGGCCAGAAGAATCAGAATAGTGAACACCTTGAGAGCATACTGATAGGTCGACACCATTCCGTCACCGAGCCATGCAGCCATCGTCGTATCGATGAATGTCGAACTGACAAGAAATGCTTCTCCGGCAATAAGAGGAGCAACCATCAAACCAACACGTTTCAAGGTCGGGCGGTCGACCTTCGCAAAAAGAGAGAGACGGAATCCGCAATAACGGATACTGCCCCAGACTACTAAACAAATTTGTAGCGATGTACCGATCACAGTTCCAATCGCAAGAGAAGATATACTCAGCGCATCTCCCCACACCAAAAGAACGACCAGCACCGTCGCCGGAATCAGCGCAGGAGCCGTTGAAGTAATTACAAATCGCTGATTCGCCTGAAGGACGGATGCAAACACTGCAACGAAACATTCCAGAAAAACTAAAGGGATCAGGATGTGGAAAAGCTTCAAGGCCACTTCCATTTGTTCGGGATTTTGAATACCACCGACCAGACCGAGCATAGGCTCCGCGACCGCAAAGAGAATCCCCATCAGCAAAAGCAGAAGCACAGCGTAGATCCACAGCACGCCCGAGACGACGCGATTCGCCGATTCCACGCCCTCCTTCTCGCGGGCATCTGCATACACAGGAAGCAGCGCATCCGGAACTGCACTGAGCAATTGCGCAACAAGCCCCGGAACCAGGTAGGCGACGATAAAGACATCCATCAACCATGATGTCCCAAACTGCCCGGCAACAAATAAGTCCTTGCCCAGGGCTACGCCCTTCACCAATAGGGTCAACGCCGCCACCGTGAACAGATTGGAGAAAATCGAACGGAAAACCCCGCGGTTCTCTTCACCTTCTCCGAAAATGAAGTGTATTGCCTTCGTCAAAAACATGGGTCTGGAAATCTCTAGCGAACGACATCTCAAGCCGGAAACTCAGCGACACCTACATTGAGGGCCTGCGACTTCCCGGCGACAATCGCCTCTTCACTGCCCATCGCTTTTTCGTAAAGTTCCCGGTGCTTGGAAAAATAGGGCGGCATCGAAAATTTCTCTTCCACCCGATTCCGTGCGGACTTGCCGAGAATTCTCAATCCATCCTGACCACTTTCCAACAATTCACAGCAGGCAGTTGCCAGAGCACCGGGATCCGCAGCCGGAACGATTCTCCCGGTATCCCCTACGATAAGAGCATCATCCCCGACATCGGTCGCGACACATGAAACTTCACAGGCCATCGCTTCACCAAGCACCAAAGGAAATGCTTCTGAAAGCGACCCGAGCATAAACCTGTCTCTTATACACATCTGACGCTGCCGACGAAGAGGATAG
>CAJXQE010000576.1 GCA_913058215.1 uncultured Verrucomicrobiales bacterium | reverse complement strand
CAATTTCCCCTTCGCCTTCGGCAGCCTTTCCGGTGGCGATTTCGCGGCTGCACTCGCCGCAGGAAACCCGGTCATTGGAAAAGCAAACTCCTCTCACCCCCTGACCACAAAGATTTTTGCGGAAACCGCTCAAGATGCCGCTGAAGCAACCGGCATGCCGGCGGGAACGGTTCAACTGATCTACAGAACCAGCCACAATATCGGAATGCAATTGGTGACAGATAGCCGTCTCGGCGCAACTGGATACACCGGAAGTCGGGGAGCTGGTCTCAAGCTGAAAGTAGCTGCCGATGGTGCCGGAAAGCCAATTTACCTGGAACTTTCCAGCGTAAACCCAGTCGTTTATCTTCCCGGTGTCGTGGCAGAAAAGGCTGACGGCCTTGCCGAGGAATTTGCCGGAAGCTGCCTGATGGGAACCGGTCAGTTTTGCACCAACCCGGGCTTGCTCGTGATGGTTGAGGGAGAGCACACCGACCGCTTCATTTCAGATGTTGTGGAACGATTCGAAGGAGCCCCTACCGGCACCTTGTTATCCAGTTCAGTCCAGAAATCTCTTAACGCCGCTCACGGAACTTTGGTCGAAGCGGGAGTGACTACGCTTTGCGGAACCGGTGAAGCGGACGGAAATGGCTACTGCGTCGCCAACACACTGTTCCAGGTTTCCGGTGAACTCTTTCTCCGTGATCCTGAAGTCATGCAAACGGAAGCTTTTGGAAATACGTCGCTCATCGTCGTAACGAAAGACCTGGACGAAGCGGGGCAGGTTATTGACTCCCTCGAAGGAAATTTGACCGGGTGTATTTACTCCGCAGCCGATGGAAGCGATGACGATGCCTACAACCAGCTTGCGCCAAAGCTTCGGCAGAAAGTCGGACGGCTTCTCAATGACAAGATGCCCACAGGTGTTGCCGTTTCATCTGCCATGAATCATGGGGGACCATTCCCCGCAACAGGACACCCCGGGTTTACCGCGGTGGGAATCCCCGTGGCAATTACCCGTTTTGGAATGCTGCAGTCTTTCGATAATGTTAGAGCGGACAGGCTTCCTGAGATCCTTCGCGACGATTACGACGGACCTGCACAGAGGTTCATTGACGGAGTCTGGAAATAGAATTGCTCCCTACGGTTCAACCCGCTTGAATCGATGAGCTTCCCCTGTTGAATCGCGGAAGCGATCAGGATTTGGATCCGCTGGCAGCAATGTCGGCGCCCAAACCGATGCGCCGACGGTGACACCATTCCTTTGCTTCTGCATGGCCGCCCATTGCCGCCGTTTTCATCAAAGCCGTGGCCGAAACCCGGGAAGGGGTTACTCCAAACCCGCGATTCAGGCAAAGGGCGTATAGATAGCAGGCCTCACTGTTTTCTTCTCTGGCTGAAATCTCCCTGAGAAGAGACGCTGCTTTTTGTTTATTTTTTTCCGTTCCCAATCCGGAGGCATAACAGAGAGCCAGGTTGAGCTTTGCCCGATCATTTCCTTTTTTTACGGACGACTCGATGCGATCGAAACCCTTCTCTGGATCGCTTTCAAGCCCCTTCCCCGTCAGCAGGCAAATCCCTTCCAACTCCTGAGCTTGAGAGTTTCCCGCCCGGGCTGCCGCCTTTAGAGATTCGACCCCCTCTTCCATCGAAACAGCAGGCAGTGATTGAAAAATGGCTCCCTCTCCCAGTAAGCATCTTGCCGGTTGATCCCCGGCCTTTGCCGCTGAACGCAGCCATTCGACACCTCGTTCTCTGTCCTTCGGGATGAGATCGCCCTGAAGACATACCAGCCCCAGAACTCTCATGGCCACTTCATTCCGATCATTGGCAAACCTGACAAGACACCTCATTCCCCGAAGAACATCTTTGCTGACAAAACGCTCCATCAATTCACTGTCAGGCGGAATAGTTCCGAGGAGTTCGTCGGATACCAGTTCCAGTTCCGACCACCGCTTGAGTCCATCCCAAAGTCCGGATCGGGCGGAATTATTATTCGGGTCTGCTTTGAGAGCCTCGAAGTAAAGAGCTGCTGCCTCTGCAAGCTTATCCCTTTTCACGGCATCAGCTCCCGCCTTCACTTTTTCGATTGCCAGCAAAGGATTGACCTCTGTTACTGCTTTCGAATTGGATTGATCATTTTTCTGTTGGCCTCCATGAAACGGATTGCTGGCAAAAAGACGCTCACGGTATTGAACTTCGGGAAATTTGATCGGCTCCTCCTCCCGGGATGGAGCGATCGCACTCGCCCAATCGTAGACGAAATATCCAAACGCAGATGAGCTCACAATCCCGGTCAGGACCAACCACAGCCAGAACCAACCGCGCTTCGACGGCTTCTTTATATCTTCGTTAGGAGATTCATCCGGCGCGGCTTCTTCGGCTTCTTCGGCTTCTTCGGCTTCTTCGGCTTCTTCGGCTTCTTC
>CAJXQE010000575.1 GCA_913058215.1 uncultured Verrucomicrobiales bacterium | reverse complement strand
ATTTTTGATGTTCTTCGCCTTGAGTGTTGAACCAGCTCTTGCCGATCCCGGAGGCGGGAAGGGCAAAGGTAAGGGTGGAGAAAAGGGTAAAGGTAAAGGCAATTCCTATGCGAAAGGGAAGGACAAGCATAAGCAGGCGGCCTCTACAATTTCCGCGACGATCTCTTTGGAATCCGGTCAGCCCGCCGCGAATTACGAGGCTTATGCAGTTAGTCTTGCAGACACTCTCGGACAACTCTCTGCGGCAGACCTTGCTGAAGTTCTCGGTGAGCATGCGTCCAGCTTGCCTTAATCACACTTTCCCGCAGGATATCCTCAATTAGACTTAGGAAAAGCGAGTAATTCCTGATCGCTGAATCTCCAGCCTCTTGCACTTGGTTTACGTGATCACTTTGCGGGTTTCTTCTTTTTCTTTTTCGTAAAGGTAATCACGGGACGCTTCACCTGCTCGGTCGGTCCGCGGAAAACGTACGGCTCCCAGATTTTCCGAACCTTTTCCCACTCTTCCAGGCTCCGTGTCGGAAACCACGGAGGTGATCCATTTTTCGAAAAGTTGTAGTTTTTCGCATTCTGCTCAACCCACTCCCCAACAGTCGTAGTCGGGCATTTATCAAGAAAAACTCCGGACGCCCTGAATTCCTCCGAAACTCCCTGGTCTTTGATCACTTCGGTTCGCCATTCATCCAGCTTAGCGAGAAGCTCCGCTTTGACATCTGCGTAAGCAGGGTCCTCCGCCACATTTTGAATCTCATGCGGGTCTTTCTTGAGGTCGAACATTTCAATTTCCGGTTTGTTCGGAGCCATGAATGCCGCCTGCGCGGGAGTGAGTTCCCCTTTCAGGTTAAGAATATTCAACTCAGCAAGAGGAGGATACGCACCCTCCTTGTAATGACTGAACTGGCAGTAGGCGCGCTCAGGCATCAGATTGAATATCAGTTTGTGATCTTTGGAGCGGATCGAACGCATCGCATCGTGGGAATCATCCATCTTGTCCCGGGCAGCGAAGGTGTATTTCCGATTCTTCACTTCATCACTGAAGAGGCTCTTTCCGTGGAGAGGAACAGGCGAATCAATTCCGGCCGCCTCAAGAATGGTGGCGCAAATATCAATCGAATACACCAGGTCCCTGTTGACCTGACCCGCCTCCACTTTTCCCGGCCATTTCATGATCATAGGAATGCGAGTGCCTTCATCGTAGAGAAATTGTTTCCCACGAATATGGCATCGACCATGATCTCCAATGAAAAAGACGAGGGTGTCGTCGGCAAGACCTTCATCATCGAGGCGCTTCAAAATCGCACCGACCTCGCGGTCGACCAACTGCATTTGCTCCAAACCGTTTGCCCAATCACGACGAATGAATTTCGTATCCGGATAATAAGGTGGCAATTCCACATCCTTGATATCGATTGGGCGCTCCGGGTCACGGGTCCATGAACGGTGAGTTCCTCCAAAGGTGATCCTGGCGAAAAACGGCTGATCCGGTTTCCGATCTTTCCAGTCCACACCCATGAACAGCTCCCCTTTTTTATCCGGCAGGAAATTGCAGTCCGTCTTCCAACTCATCAGCGCGGTGTAATACCCGGCATCGGCAAAGAGATGCGGAACAGGACGGATACCATACGGCAACGACTTTTTGTCAGCCGTCCGATGTTGATGAGCTCCAATGTAGTTCTGATGAAAACCCGTCATCATTGCTGAACGGGAAGTCGAGCAAACCGGCGATGTCGTAAAAGCCGCTTCGTACCGGATCCCTTCCGAAGCGAGCTTATCAACATGCGGAGTGTGAATCCCTTTCGTCCCGTAGCAGGAAAGATCCGGGCTCCAGTCTTCAATCGTAATCCAAAGAATATTGGGCCGATCATCTGCAAGTGCGGCAGAAATTGGCATCACGAAGCAGAAAAGCGAGAATAGAAATAATTTCATCGATATAGGGTGCCTACTGAGAAGTTTTAATACGGAAAAATTAAACAGAAGTCTACTTCCCTATTCCCCGACCAGTTGAAACCTGCCGAATATCCCTGCAGGTATTCGGCAAGATTCCAAAAAACGCCTTTTTGCTTCACCTCCGTGTTTCAGAATCAGGTGGATCAATTCGTGATATTTTTCCTGTTAGATTGCCTGTCTGTCGGCAGTATTATCGTAAGGAATTCCCTGCTTCGACGCACGAATGGGACGCGGCCCACCCCGAAACAAAAAGATGAGAAAACGAAACACAATTTACTCTGCCGTTGCCCTGTTTACCCTCTTAGCCAACTCAGAAGTTTCGGTCGAAGCACAGAACACGGAGGAAAAGAAACCAAACATTCTGCTGATCTTCCTCGATGACCTGGGTTACGCCGACGTGGGATTCAACGCAAAGTTGTTCGGAGTCGAAACCGATGTCGTCACACCGAATATCGATGCTCTCGCCAATCGAAGCACGATTTTCAAACAAGCCTATGTAGCCCTGTCTCTTATACACATCTCCGAGCCCACGAGACCGAGGCTGATCTC
>CAJXQE010000574.1 GCA_913058215.1 uncultured Verrucomicrobiales bacterium | reverse complement strand
TCTACACTATCCTCTTCGTCGGCAGCGTCAGATGTGTATAAGAGACAGGTCATTAGGAAGGCCGAGTGCTTTGCGTTGAGCAGGGTTGAGAATGTTAATCGTGCTGGTGGCAAGGTCGACGTAGTAGTCGTATTTGCCATCTTCCGTATCTTTCAGAAAGCGCTCGATCACCGGGACAGGGATCATGTAGCCGGTATTCTGAGCGACCGAACCGGAATAGCCCTGAAAGGCAACACCCACGACCTGATTGTTTTGCAGAACAGGACCGCCGGAGTTTCCGGGGTTAATGGCGGCATCCACCTGAATCGCCAGGTGATTGTCGACTCCCGAATGGGAATAGGCGCGAAAGTCAATCCGCGAGACGACACCGCGAGTGACAGAAATTCGTTCGCCGCCAATGGGATAACCCACCGCGATCACTGTCGTGTTCAGCTTGGGTGTTCCTCCAATATAAAGAGGTTCAATTCCGCCAAAGGCACTTTTGAAATCCTCATCCGTTTCAAGTTCCAGCAAAGCGAGATCGCAATCGTGAGCAACGCTGATAACGCGGGCCAGATAGGGTTTTGGATCGGAAACTTTCTTGATGTAAATCAGCCGGTTGTTGCTGACAACATGGGCATTGGTCAGGAATCGGTTCTTCCCGACGAGAAAGCCGGTTCCGTTTCCGCTGCTCATTCCGCCGATGTTCCAGGGGACCCGGTAGTTGGGCTGCTTCGTATCGACTTCGACCCGAACGATGGCATCGAGTTCAATTTCTGAAATGTCAGTTTGAATAGACTCCGCAGGGGGAACCTCAACTTCGACTTTTTCGCTGGGTTTTCCGGGGACAACCGGAGGAGTCAGGGTAATCTGAGCCTGAGTGATTTGGATCGAAAAAACCAGGGCAGCGGTGAGAGCGATTCTTTTGAGTGAGAGCCGGTATGTATTCATAGAAAAAGGCAGGGAGCCACGGTTTGTGGCAAGGCTGGAAAGTGTAGAGTTAGCAGATTGAAAGTCAATTCCCGCCTTTGCTATAGACGGAGGATAGTGAGGTCGTTCTTTTCAAAACGATTCGAGAGGGTTGGGTGATCGATTGCACCCTGTTGGGTAAACAAGCGTCGCGGAAGATTGTGATTGTCTCATGAAGAGCATTTTTCTACTCTTCGCGAATGAAACTACCCGTTTGGCAACTATTTGTGACAGCTATCCTGATTTCCTTTTGCAGTCCGCAATTTTCTTTGGCCCAGGAAAAAGCTCCAGCGGAGAAAAAAGCGAAGCCGGATGTGAAAGGGTTTGAGGAGAAGGTCAAAAAGCAGATTGAGCAGCGCATCGTCAAAGAGGCGAAAGAAAAGGCCGAGAACCAGGCTTTGCCTTCCGGAGTTCACGTGATCGTCGAATTTATCGAAGTGGAAGCGATGGATTTCAGTGACTGGCTCCTCGAAAATCCGCTGACTTCTGATGCGACAGATTTACGGAAAGAAGTTCAGGTCTGGGTGAAAGCGGGAAATGGGAAAATCATTGAGACCATGGTGGTGGCTGCGCGGAGCGGACAGCGGGCCAAAACGGAAGCCATCAAAGAATGGATTTATCCGACGGAATATGATCCGCCAGTGCCGGCGACGATTGAAGCGGCCGGTGACAAAGATTATGCCGAAATGATCCCGGCAAACCCGACCGCATTCGAAACGAGAAATGTAGGTTTCACACTCGAAGTTGATCCGGTGATTGGAAATGATGGTACCATTGATCTGAATCTCGCACCTGAAGTTGTGATTGCCGACGAGCCCAGTCTGCACACCACGAAGTTGGGAGATACTGAATCAACGGTGGAGATGCCGCGATTCATGGCGTCGAAAGTCACTACTCAGGTCAGTATTCGGAACGGGGATTATGCGTTTCTCGGGACAAGTCGTCTGGGGATAACGAAATTGGGAGACGCCAAAGACCCTATTCTGCTGATGTTCGTTCGATGTGACGCGACGGGGATTGAGTGAGGTCTTTCACCTCCCTTGATTACGCCCTGAGTTTCAATGGGCATCATTCTGCTGATCGGATACTTTTACACCGGTCGATGAATCATCCTTTCCCCAAAACTACCAGCCGCAGAGCCGCGATCCGCGCGGGTGGGCTGAGCCTGCTCGGGCTGGGAACGAATCAACTCTCGATGATTCGGGATCTGGCGGCGAAAGAAGGCGTTTCAGGCACGCCGAAAGCGAAGTCGGTCATTTATATTTTTCTTTCCGGAGGACTTGCGCAGCACGAGAGCTTCGACATGAAGCCGGATGCGCCCTCTGATATTCGCGGGGAGTTTTCTGAGATTGCAACGAAGACGCCCGGACTCCGGATTTGCGAACATCTGCCGGAGCTGGCCAGGCGAAGCGAAATGTGGTCGATCTGTCGGTCACTGACTCACAAGTGGAACGAGCACTCCCAGGGACATCATATCATGATGACCGGCCGCAGTGATATTCCGCCGGGATTTGATCCGACCCAGCCGAAAGACAGCAATTGGCCGGCAATGGCTTCGATCATTGGCGATACGG
>CAJXQE010000573.1 GCA_913058215.1 uncultured Verrucomicrobiales bacterium | reverse complement strand
CGAGATCAGCCTCGGTCTCGTGGGCTCGGAGATGTGTATAAGAGACAGGGATTAAGGAGCGTCAGTAAATTTGAGTTTGGAGTGAGGTCTTCAGACCTTGCTTCGAACGAGCATCATGCCGGTCGAAAATGCCTGAAGGCATCACGCCAAAAAAGACTGCATTCGACATTGTCGGGCTTGGTATGTCGATGATCGACCTCCTTCAGGTGGTCGAAGATTTCCCATCAGGCCCCGGTGTTACCGAAGTAAAGGACAGTCGGCTCATGGGCGGTGGTCCGGTGCCGACAGCGCTGTGCGCCGCTTCGCGTTTGGGCGCGAAATGCGCAGTGCTCGATCGGATCGGTGCCGATTGGCGCGGTGATCTCGTGGCGGCGGAGTATGAGCGATATGGAGTTGATTGCTCTCATTTGATTCTGGAGAAAGGAAAATCGACAACCTTTGGCTCCGTCCTCGTTCGGGAAAAGGACGGGGAGCGGCATGTGGTTTTTTCTCCGGGAGATTTTTCTCCGCTGGAATCAGGAGAGCTTCCCCATGACTTTTTAACGAGTGCCGGGATTCTCCACATGAATGCGAGACACTGGCCGGCTTGTCTTGACGCAGCGCGAGCGGCCAAAGCGGCCGGGGCAAAAATTTCCTTCGACGGAGGAGCCAATCGTTACGACTCGAAATTTCTCGAACTGCTCCCGATGGTCAATATTCTGATCGTGGCGCGTGATTTCGCGGAGCGTCTTTCAGGCTCGGTAGCTCGGGATGTCCAACTGGATGCTCTTTCCCAATGGAATGCTGAAGTGGTTGGAATCACGGACGGAGCCAATGGAAGCTGGTTTCGTGCGGGAGGGGTGGAATTTCATCAGGCGGCATTTCCGGTTTCCCCCGTAGTCGATACAACGGGGTGTGGAGATGTGTTTCATGGAGCTTTTCTTGCAGCCCTTTCTCGCGGTGATGACTTCCGAAGCTGCGCCCGTTTTGCCAGTGCCGCTGCCGCATTGAATGCGACCGCTCTCGGGGGGCGTGGAAATCTCGCCACGTCCAATGAAGTTCGAGGGTTGATTGCAGGGGGGGAATGAGCCAGAATTCCACTGATGATGCGATGCCATCTCCAGTCGCTGCCCATTGTTTTGGGCTGCCTTCTATTTTTCGACTCAACAGGGTTTGGTCAACGAGCCAAGCCTGTTGAGCTGGATTCTTCGCGCCTGGAATCTTTTTTCGAGTCGCATTGTTACAAATGTCACGACGAGGATTCCGCGAAAGGGGATCTAAATCTTTATGACCTGAAGACTGACCTGACAGATGCAGAAACACTGCGTCGCTGGGTTTTGATCCACGATCGAATCAGGTCTGGCGAAATGCCGCCTAAGAAAAAGGAGCGCCCCGGAACAGGCGAACTCGCCTCTACGCTCAGCTTTCTCAAAGATACGCTGATTCGCGTCGACGAAGCGCGCAATGAGGTGGTGTTGCGCAGGCTCAATCGAATTGAGTATGAAAACACAATCAATGCTCTTTTCGGAGTGAAGGTTCAAGTCGCTTCCCTCTTGCCGGAAGATGCGAAATCTCATGGATTCGACACCATCGGCGAAGCTCTTTCGGTTTCGGCAGAGCAGATGCAGGTTTATCTCGAAGCCGCTGATATAGCCATTACCGCGGTGCTGGGGGATGCGAAGCCTCCAAAACGAGTGAAGAAATCCATCGATTACATCAAGGAGTTGAAGGGAAACACCGGGCCTGATAAACTGTTTTTGAACACGGGCGAAGGGGTTGCCATGTTTCACGGCGGATACAATCCTTCGCAGATGCGTTCGTTCCGTTCGTCGGCTGCAGGGACTTACCGTGTGAAAATTCGGGCGCGGACTTTTCAGAGTGAAACCCCGGTTTCCATGAAAGTGTATGGAGGTGATGTGCTTGGAAACCGTCGGGAAAAGCATCTCGTCGGATACTGGGATGTGGTGCCGGGGAAGGAATGGACGACCGTGGAGTTCACCGACCGCATTGATAAGAGCGACACTTTTTTCCCTGCTCCCTACGGAGTGCCGAATTATTTACCGCTTGAAGAGCGATTCAAAGGCCGCGGATTGGAGATCAAGGATGTGACTGTCGAAGGACCGCTGGAAGAATGGCCTCCTTCCTCCAGGAAGCGATTGCTGGGGAATGTGGATCCCGCGAAGGGAACGATTCAGGATATTGAGACTATCGTGGAGAGGCTCCTGCCCTTTGCCTTTCGTCGCCCTGTCGAACCGGGAGAGTCGACTAAATTTGTGGGACTTGCTCAGGGGGCTCTTGCTGATGATCGGGAGTGGATTGAAGCACTCCGGTTTGCTGTAAAAGGGATCCTCTGTTCGCCCGACTTTCTTTTTCTGGATGAGCCGGGCCGGGAGGAGATCAGCCAGTATGCGCTGGCGAACCGGCTTTCGTATTTCTTTTGGAGCACTATGCCTGATCCGGATCTTTTGTCTTTGGCCCACAAAAAACAACTCACTGACCCTGCCGTGTCTGTCTCTTATACACATCTGACGCTGCCGACGAAGAG
>CAJXQE010000572.1 GCA_913058215.1 uncultured Verrucomicrobiales bacterium | reverse complement strand
AGATCAGCCTCGGTCTCGTGGGCTCGGAGATGTGTATAAGAGACAGCTTCAACGGGAGTTGCAGGAATGACCGGGATTTGAGCAAACACCACCGGGGTGAGGAAGAGTATCAAAATGACAACAACAAAACGCATTCCGAAAACATGGCACCGTTCCCGATCTGCCGTCGAGAATTTTTCCTGAGGCAACGCAAGCAGCGCGACGCGAAAATAGGCTGCGGCAGGTAGCACGGAATGCCATTCCGTTTCTCTGCCTATCCGCTCCGCGAGGCTCCGTCAGGATTCTTCGAAACGGAATGGCATTCCGTGCTACGACTGACGAAGCGGCGAATGGTTCATTCGAAGTCCCAGCCGAGACTTTTCCACTTGGGGTTAAGATGGAGTGTGTAAGCCTCTTCGCTGAGGTTCGCCTTTTTTGGGTTTTTGCCAATGTATTGCAGGCAGCGCCACAGATGCTGCGGATCGCGGATGATTCGATCATAACTTTCCGCCTGCCAAATGGATCCACGCTTTCCATCCAATTTCCCGATAGCAAAGGAACTCGCTCGTTTCCGGTCC
Source organism: uncultured Verrucomicrobiales bacterium (assembly GCA_913058215.1). Classification (GTDB taxonomy): domain Bacteria; phylum Verrucomicrobiota; class Verrucomicrobiia; order Verrucomicrobiales; family DEV007; genus Arctic95D-9. Next base: position 2,014 of record CAJXQE010000572.1, on the reverse strand, counting down.
TGGAGAATCTCCTCCAGGCTATTTCGGGGCTTTCCAGGTAACGGGCGAAGCACTACGTGCACGTGATTTGGCATCACTACGTAGCTTCCTATTTCATATCGGTCGTCATCGAAATATTTCAGAGCTCCGATCAATTGTCTCCGCAGTTCCGGATCCCGGAGCAGGCAACTTCCCATTCCCTGATCCAAGCACATTTCGGTCATGGCGATCATCTTCTGTGACTGCTGCTCCAACAGGTTTTGCTTCCTACCTTCGGGCACGCTCTTCAATTGAAGTTTTGCATCATCCCGCATTGCACGAAGCTGATCCAATTTCTCAATGGGCAGGGAATCGCCGAGTCGAAAGGTTACGAAATAGGTCGCTCCATCCTGCCGCCAGTGAGGGAGGAATCGCTGATAGAACGTAATTGGCTTCTGCGGGTCGAGTCCGTTGAAACCTGGGGGAGGATCCAGATGAAATCGTGGAAGCGACTTGCTCATAGGTGTAATTACGAACAGTATTAATACTTCAAGCAAGCTCTATTTCATCGTCCCTTCGAAAAGTAGCACAACCGAAGCGAAGCGAAGGTAGGCTGCTGTATGCAGAGCGAAACGTAGCACGGAATGCCATTCCGTTTATCTGCCCATCCGCTCCATGAGGCTCCGGCGGGATTCTTTGAAACGGAATGGCATTCCGTGCTACTTTTCTGCCAATGAACACTCCCTGCAAAATCGGATTCATTGGGGCCGGTGATATCTCCCTCCTCCATGCCGCTGCGATCGAACATTGCTCTACCGCCGAACTCGCCGGTCTTTGGTCGATTGACGAATCGCTCAACGCAGAAAAGTCGGAGCAGTTTGGGTGTCACGTCTACGAATCCGCTGATGCTTTGGTCGCCGATCCGGAAATTGACGCGGTCTTCATTCTCACCAATCTCGAGACGCACTGCGAATATGGCCAGCTTGCAATGAACGCCGGCAAACATGTCCTCATTGAAAAGCCGGTCGCAGCTTCTGTCAGTGAGCTGGAGACCCTGCAATCCTGTGCCGAAAAGAACAGCGTCATTCTCTGTCCGGGACATAACTACCTTCACGAACCCGGGCTTAACCGAACTCACGAACTACTCCAATCCGGAAAACTTGGCGATCTTGTCGCGATTTACATCCACTACCATATTCAGCATCCGGAGGAAGTGGCGAAACGTTACCCCGGTGTGATCCGTCATATTTTGACTCATCACTCTTATTTGCTCACTTATCTCGGCGGGGAAAAGAACGCGCCGGAATCTGTTTCAGCAATGAAGTCGGTGGTGCATTACGAAGACTACGAAGGGGAAGATCTCGCCATGGTCAATATCCGGCTCGGCGGTGGTGCCCTCGCCCATTTTTGTGCGTCTTTTGCCGCCGATGATCATTCCGCCGATCCATGGACATTTTTAATCAAAGTGATCGGAACCGAAGGCGCGACACGTTTCAGCTATCGAGACTGGGTGGAGAACAAGCCCGGCGTGGTTCATTCCCATACCTGGTCGGCGTATGAATATCACGTCCGTGAACAGACACGGTATTTCGTGGAGGAGTGTATTGGAAAAGGGGCGGCTCCTCTTTCGAGCATTGAGGATGCGATCGTCTGTCAAAAGCTGGTCGAGGGGGCGGAGATGTCCGCGAACGAGCGAAAAGAAATTCGAGTCAACTAACCGCATTTTCCTCATCCACCTTGAGCTGCGTGATCCGCTCCTGAATACTCGCGTAGGGCATTTGCTTTTTGATGGCTTCGAAGAAGCGCAAGGCATCTTGACGAGAACTGGGATAGTACCGTTTCAGACTCTCAATTTCTGCAGTGGAAAGAGCCGCTTCAACTGACCGACCCAGCTTTGCCCAATGCTCAATCTGACCGGCAACCGAGCGGTCAGACCATTCGGCGGCTTCCTTCGCTGCTTTGGACAAAGAATTGGAAACGCGCACGGGTGAACTGCTCATTCCGCACTTGTAGCATTTTGCTGCTGTCTCTTATACACATCTCCGAGCCCACGAGA
>CAJXQE010000571.1 GCA_913058215.1 uncultured Verrucomicrobiales bacterium | reverse complement strand
CTATCCTCTTCGTCGGCAGCGTCAGATGTGTATAAGAGACAGTTGTGAAACTGTCCATCGCCGCGCATGTAGATCAGGTTACCGGAATGATTGGTCACTCCTCCAATTCCGACGTGATCACCGAAATCGCCGAGACCGTTGCCGTGGTCCCGGGAAAAAATCCAGCCGGTGACTTCCCGACCGCTATTGGGCATTCCGTTCCAGAACCACAGGGAGACAGTGTAGTCTTCTCCAAGCTCAGGAATTCGCGACTGCATCCGGTGTCCGGCGAAATGAGCGGCCCGATTTTTTCCAATGGCAGCGAAGTCTCCGGAATTCGGGCCTTCGAGATAAAACAAGACCTGCGGCTCGTAGATGGCATCGAAATGATTCGGTGAGGAGTCGATAGCCCGTGGCCCGGCAAATTCGTCGAGCCGCCAGTAGGCTTTCGGATTCAAATCGAGAACCGTCTGCACAGCGGGGCCCGCTTTTGGTCGATTATCGACCCGGGACTTCCCGGTGACTTCTTCGAGAAGTTGAATGGACGCTTCAACGATCTTCGGCTCAGCCTGAACTTCGAGCCCGGCTGAACGTGCCGCCCAGGTATTGTAACCGCCGATGAGGTGTTGCTCCGGAGGAGGGATGTAGCCGTCGCCACCATTGGCCAACTCGATGACCATATTGTGAGGAAGCGGACTGGCGGCTTTTACTTTCAGGCCTGTGATGGCATAGGTTTCGTTGGGAGTGGTGGTGATTCCAATCAAATCCCCAATGCGAAGTCCCTGAACGACGATCTCGGTATTCTGTCTTTCGTGCAGGATGATTTGTTCCTTTGCGTAGATATCGGATTTGTCCTTGAGCGGATTGTCGCCAAGAGCAGCCATGCGAGCCTTTGCCCACTCCAGTCGTTGCGCGTCAGGTACCCGGTAGTTTAGATTCATTCGGGTCTCGGCCATGGCGATAGATTCAGGGACGGAATATTCGATGCTCTCGTAGGCGTTCATCGCCAGATTGAGAAGCTCGTTGGAATACTCATCAATGGTCAGTTTGTCGTTCCTCTTCTCGGGATCCTGAGTGTAGTCGCGCCGCCAGATATCACCGCTGCAACCGTGGGACATCAATCCAACGAAATCGGGTTTTCCTTCAGGAGTTTCCGGCTGGATCCGTTCCTTGAGACCTTCGGAGAAAAGCCCGAAGTAGTCAGCGCTGATGCTCTGGTCACCGAAATAATGCATCGAGAAGTTTCCAAACACAGCAATCGGTCGACCGTCGAGTGCCTGGAAAGAAATCAGTCCGAGGTCTGGATCTTCGGGGCCTGTTTCGCCAGTGACATCGTCCCAGTTGTTCCCGGCGTGCATATTGGCGCGTCCAGTGAAGTTACCAAAAGGATCCTCTCGTGTGCGATCCGGGCGCATGACCCAGCGACGGAGCGCGGTGTAGTCACCGGCATCAACTTTACCGTAACCTACTTTGGCAGGCTCAAGATTCTTCAGAGGCGCGAGAACGGCATCGACCAGTTTTTTGGTCAGAAATATGACATAGGCAGGATCCGCATCAGTCCCGAGGACTCCCATGCAGGAAGGCGCGGAATGAGTGTGGGTCGCGGAGATAAGGATGTTCTCCATCGGAATCCCTGACTTTTCCGATGCCAACTTTTTTGAATTGTCGAGCAGATCGCGGGGCATCATGCAGCTGTCCACCGTGACTATGACGATTTTGTTCACGCCGTCGGACATGGCTACAGCCCGGGCGCTGACGGGAGTTTTCACTTTATCCACCGATCGCGAGACCATGCTTCCGTTGACGAGAACAGGAAGCTCTTTTGGAGTCACATCGGTGACTGCTGCACCGACCTGAAATTCAGCCCGGATGGGAGTTATCGGGAGAAGTCCGAGGGCTATGAGAAAAGTTACGATCCGCATAGTATGGACCGTAGAGGGGAAGAGGGTGAACTGGCAAGATCGCGAGTAAGCGGGGTTGCGTTATTCCCACGGATTGACCCACCGGGATCCGGTGTCGTCAGACTCCGGTCGCAGTCGATTGGACGGTGGCGTGTTCTACGCGACCGGACACTGATTGATGGTCTTGAAGAAGTCGTTTCCTTTGTCGTCAACGAGGATGAATGCGGGAAAGTCTTCGACTTCGATCTTCCAGACGGCTTCCATGCCTAACTCGGGAAAGTCCAAAACATCGACTTTCCGAATGTGGTTCTGCGCGAGGATTGCAGCAGGTCCACCGATTGATCCAAGATAAAACCCACCATGCTGTTTGCAGGAATCGGTGACCTGTTGGCTGCGGTTCCCTTTGGCGATCATGACCATGGATGCACCACGTGATTGGAAAAGCTCGACGTAAGGATCCATCCTGCCGGCTGTAGTCGGGCCGAAGGACCCGCTCGCCATGCCTTCCGGTTTCTTTGCGGGACCGGCGTAGTAGACGGGGTAGTCTTTAAAATAGTCGGGTAGCTCCTGACCGTTCTCGATCATTTCGCGGAGCTTCGCGTGAGCGATGTCGCGGGCGACAATGATGGTGCCGGACAATTCCAGCGCTGTTGTGACCGGATACTTGGAAAGCTGTCTCTTATACACATCTCCGAGCCCACGAGACCGAGGCTGATCTC
>CAJXQE010000570.1 GCA_913058215.1 uncultured Verrucomicrobiales bacterium | reverse complement strand
AGATCAGCCTCGGTCTCGTGGGCTCGGAGATGTGTATAAGAGACAGGTTTGAAGAACTCCTCTTCAAATTCATCAAACATCGTTCCGTCGCCGGCGATGAATCGTGCGTCGAGCAGGGTGGTTTTTGTGTGATGGTCTTCGTTGGCGAATTTCAGTGCCCCTTTGATAGATCGAACGGGGGCGCTGACGTCGAAGCCAAGATCAAACAAGGTGGTTGTGATTTGAGTGACCATTTCAGCCACCGGTTTCGAAGGCGTTTGTGATTTTCCGGGGATCAGGAATTGAAGGTCGATGTCGCTACCGGGATTGAGTTGGCCGCGGCCGTAGCCTCCGCTGGCGATCAAGGTGACCGGATAGGGAGTTTTCGAGGCTTTGACGGCATTGGCTTCGTCCCGGGCGATCACGAACAGATCATTCAGCAACACATCCAGGATTGCGGATCGCCGAACGGCAACTTCAATTCCTTCGGCACCGGCCTGGTGGGCCTCGCGAATGGCGGCGCGTTCCGCCTTGAGGAACTCCCGGTAAATTGCGGTGGGGGAGGCATCCGGCCCGGCTTCTTCACGAATGCGGGCAAGTTCATCAGCCGCTCGATGAATGGAGGTTTCAAGATAGGCACGCTTGGACATAACTCTCGAATTTAAGCTGAACTGTTTTGAAAGCGAAAACAATTTGCGCAGTATTCAGCTCTCGCGGTAGTTGATCGTTGCTATGCAATATTTTTCACCTGCTTTTTCAACTCAAGAGGGTTTAATCGATCATCAGAGTGAGTTGAGTCGTTTGATGCGGGGATTTTCGCTCATTTTGGTCTTTGTTTTTTGCACTTCTATTGTTGGCGCTGCCGAGTCGGTTTCGCGAATTGCCCTGGGCTCCTGTGCCCACCAGCGCAAGGATCACCCGATTTGGGAATCGGTGGTGGAGCAGAAACCTGAGCTCTTTGTTTTTCTTGGTGATAATATTTACGGAGATACCGAGGACATGTCCGAGATGCGGGAGAAATACGCGATGCTCGGGGCCAAGCCGGGATATCAGAAGCTCCTCAAAACCTGCCCGGTCCTCGCGGTGTGGGATGATCACGATTACGGAGTCAACGACGGGGGAGCCGAGTATCCGAAGAAGGTGGAGTCCGAGAAAGAGTTTCACGCCTTTTTCAAAACCCCGAAGGATTCGCCAGCGCGGACTTACCCGGGTACTTATGATGTGCGTTATTTCGGGAAAAAAGGGCAGCGACTTCAGGTGGTTTTGCTCGATACCCGGTATTTCCGGAGTGAGCTGATTCCTCTGGAAAAGCGTTCGGCTGACGGACCCTATGACCGAAATATGGATCCTTCGGCAACAGTATTAGGAAAGGCGCAGTGGGAGTGGTTGGAGAAGCAGCTCAAGGAGCCCGCGGATTTTCGAATCATTGCGACGAGCATTCAACTGATCCCCGAAGATCATCGTTGGGAACTGTGGCAAAACTTTCCGAAGGAACGGGCCCGTTTTCTGAATCTTTTGAAATCGACAGAAACGGGACCGGTATTACTGACCAGCGGGGATCGCCATATGGGTGAGATTTCCGTTTTGAAAACTGAAGATAAACTCAGTCCGGGTTTCCCGATATATGAACTGACCACCAGTGGCCTGACAAATGCCGGCGGTGGAAGGAAGAATGAGCCGAACCGCCATCGGGTCAGCCCTACGAATTTTCAAAGCCGGAATTTCGGCATGGTGGAACTCGACTGGAAGAATCGAAGCGTCCTGCTTGAGCTACACGATGTCGACGGGAAGGTTGTCGATACCTTCCAATTCAAGATGTAGGAACCCCGGAGAGGGGCGCTTTGCCCTTCATTCGTCTACCGGACGGGCAGAGGAGGCTGATACTGCACCGGCGGAGTTGCCGGGATCGGCTTCTGGAATTGTAGCCGTGGTGCTGCAAGCGGCCGCGTTGCGGGTCGTGGCGCTGGCCGTGTATTCAGTGCGGGAGGGGTCGGTCGCGGAATACGAGTCGTAGAGATCGGCTGAGGCTGAGGCCGTTGAACAGCCTGCCGGGTCGACATCGGTATCGTGTATTGATGCGTGGACAGAGGTGGCGGCGCAGTGGCGACTGAATTTACAGGTCGTTGAGCAGGGCGAGTCAAAGTGGAAACCGGGGGAGGCTTTGGAGGTGCTACCGGCGTCACGTTTCGAGTAGATAGTGGAAGAAGCGACGCAATCGGTTTCGATTTTGGCGCTGGTGTCGATTTCGGCGGGGTTTTCACCGTGCTTGTTTTCTTTTTCTTATCCAGTGGCGAGTCGTGACTCTTTAAGTTCGGATGATATGCCAGAGAATCCTGATAGTGCAGCCAGAGTGAATTCTTAATGGCGAGCAAGCCGAAGATCACGGTGGCAACGGTTAAAAGAAGTCCGAGGCGGTTGCGTTGGCTCCCTACGAGGACCGTGGCGGCCGCGACGGCCGCCAACGCCAGAAAGACCCAGGCCCCCTGTTTCCATTCCACGGAATTGGCTTTAAACATTTTCACCCGGGACGGGGAGCTGATTTTGTAGACTTGCTCCATTCGAGGTTCGGCCTGTTGCCGTGCCGCGGTGTAGGGAATCTGTCTCTTATACACATCTGACGCTGCCGACGAAGAGGATAGTG
>CAJXQE010000569.1 GCA_913058215.1 uncultured Verrucomicrobiales bacterium | reverse complement strand
CGAGATCAGCCTCGGTCTCGTGGGCTCGGAGATGTGTATAAGAGACAGGTGGTTTTCCTTTCTACTCCCAGGAAGCGCTAAGCTTCGGGGATCTTATCAGCTTTCACTCGGTATGGCAGCAGGGACACTATTTTTACCAGCCGGAAGTTTTCTTCAGTCGCGACCTCTGGGAAAGGAGCGGCGCTTATCTCCGGGAGGATCTTTACTATGCGATGGATTACGAAATGTACCTTCGCTTTGCTTTGGTCGGGGCGACCTTGTGGCATATACCGGATTTTCTGGCATCCTCGCGTCAACACGAAGCTCAGAAGACGCAGCATGCTGTGCCGGGCTATCTTCCCACGATTCGTTCGGTAGTGGCCGATTTTCAAAATGCCTTTGCTGACAAGAGTTCCTCTACTTTCAAGGAGGGCGCTTCGACGGCGACCGCATAGTATGTATTGTTGATTTTGACCCGTTTGGAGAAAAACAAGTGAAAGCATTAATCACAGGTGTGACAGGGCAGGATGGATCCTACCTCGCAGAATTGCTGCTGGAAAAAGGCTACGAAGTCCATGGCGTCTTACGTAGATCGAGCGGTCAGGAAAGAAACCGGTTCCGCCACCTTTCCCACCTCACGGAATCGTCGAGTGTGAAACTTCATTATGCGGATCTTTCTGATCCAACGGCGATGCGGCGGATTCTGAACCGGGTTCAACCGGACGAGTTGTATCACCTGGCGGGGCAGAGTCACGTGGGTCTGAGTTTTGAGATTCCTGAGTCGACTTTCCACGAAGTGGCAGGAGCGACCTTGTCTCTCCTCGAAATGTGCCGCGATCTTGAAAAACCTCCGCGGCTCTACCAGGCCGGCTCTTCCGAGGTTTTCGGAAATCCGACGCAGATTCCCCAAACTGAAGAGACACCGTTTTGTCCAGTCAGCCCCTATGGGTGTGCCAAAGCTTTCTCGGTTAATTTGTGCCGGGTTTATCGCGAGTCCTATGGACTGCACGTTTCGAGCGGGATTTCCTACAATCACGAGTCGATCCGTCGCGGCAGCAGTTTTGTAACCAAGAAAATCACCTCGGCTGCTGTCCGGATTTCGCAGGGATGCGACGAAGTGCTGGAACTGGGGAATCTCGAAGCCTCGCGGGACTGGGGGTATGCTCCCGAATTTGTCGATGCGATGTGGCGCATGCTTCAGCAGGAAAAGGCGAGTGAGTTTATCCTCGCAACGGGGAAAGCTACCCGGGTGCGCGATTTCGTTGTGAGCGCATTTGACCGGGCCGGCTTTCGCCTCGAGTTCGAGGGAGAAGGAGTCAATGAGGTGGGGCGCGATTCCGATTCGGGTCGGGAACTCGTCAGGGTGAACGCTGAATTTTTTCGGCCTGCCGACCCGCAAAACCTGGTGGGAAATCCGCAGAAGGCCAAAGATGTCCTCGGGTGGGAACCGAAAGAGGACGGGCATTCTCTCGCCGCCCGGATGGTGGCGGATGAGATCGAACCGATCACCGGTTCGTAGATTTTCAAAGCGATCCGAACAGATTCTATGAGCAGCGAAGAAAATGGTGTGTCACCAAAGGGAATAAGAATCGCTTACGTCGATCATTCCTATCATCAGAAGACCCAGTCCACAGCTTTCGTTCCGGAAATCCTCGCACGGGAGAACGAAGTGGATTGTTTCTGGGATGAATCATGGAGGACCATGGAAACCGATACGGACCTTTTGCAGAAGGTGGCTTTCGGCGATTACGATGTGGTGGTCCTTTTTCAGGTTTTCTGGCCGCCGGAGACGATGCTCGAATTCGGACTCAGCAACGTGGTGATGATTCCCATGTTTGACGCGGTCTGCCGGCAGAGAAATCATTGGTGGGTGAGTTATTCCTTTTGTCGGATTCTTAATTTCTCGACGACGATCCACCGGAAACACACCGGTCTTGGAATCGAAAGCAAAATAGTACAGTACTTTCCCGAGCCGTCAGTTTACGGCGCATCCGACGCAACTCTCTCTGCTGGATCCGGGAGCTTGCGCGGGTTTTTCTGGCAACGCACCGGAAAAGTCCCCTGGTCGGTGATTCGGAAATTGATTGGCGAAAGCGAGTGGGAGGAATTCTTTCTTCATTGGGCACCGGACCCCGGGCACAGTAATCTTCGGAAGCCCGATGAGTCTGAAATGGAGCAGCTCAACATTCGGCTTACGGAATGGTTCGAGACTCGCGATGGATATCTCGACACAGTGAAGAACGCGGACGTCTACTTTGCCCCGCGTGATTTTGAGGGGATCGGCATGGGGTTCCTCGAAGCAATGGCTCTCGGGAAATGTGTCGTTGCTCCGAATACGCCGACTCACAATGAGTACATTGTCCATGGTGAGAACGGATTGCTCTACGATCTGGACAATCCTGAAGCTCTCGATTTTTCAAAAGCCCGCGAATTGGGTGAGGCCGCCCGGGAGACCTGTCTGGCGGGATGGGAAACATGGAAGGAACAGCAGAGTGAGCTGGTTGAATTTGTTCGCAAAAAAACCGGCGAGTCACAGGAGGAGCAGATGTCGCGCCAGATCCAAATGATGAGGCATGAACTCGCCCTGTCCCGGGCCTGTCTCTTATACACATCTGACGCTGCCGACGAAGAGGATAGTGTAGA
>CAJXQE010000568.1 GCA_913058215.1 uncultured Verrucomicrobiales bacterium | reverse complement strand
GAGATCAGCCTCGGTCTCGTGGGCTCGGAGATGTGTATAAGAGACAGGGATTGAGATTTTCTCAGCAAGGCAATCGGCAACCAGATCGCGCCCGCGTTGCAGCCGTTTTCGAATCGCTGAATCGGAAGCGTCTTCCCGTTTGGCAATTTCCGGACAGGTCAGGCCTGTGTTGTAGACGGCTTCGATTGTGTTGCGCAAGCTGGAGGGCAAAGTGGCAACGCATTGCCGCACCGCTTCGAAAACAGACTCGCGACAATCAACGGCGCCGGCGAGGTCCGAGTGAAATTGTTCGACTCGATCAAGAATTTCGTCATCCAGGGGAATCAGTTTTCGCTTCCGAACCCAGTGGAGATATTCGTAGCGGACCATCCCTCGAATCCACGCGCCGAAATCTTTTTCGGGGTCGAATTTGTCCAGTTTTCGCCAGGCGACGAGAAAGGCCTCTTGAGCTAGGTCTTCGGCGGTTCCCGAGTCATCAACGAGGCTGCGGGCGTAGGCCAAAACTCCGTGCCGATGCTCCCTCACCAGGATCTCAAAAGCGGTCCGGGCTGCGTGTTGATTTCTAAAGGACGGTCGCGGCTTCATGGCGTTCTTCCATACTATCACCATGCAAAAGAGAAATCGTGACAAACGAAAGGGGAAAATCTTTTTCTGATTCATTTTGTCACGATCCGAACGGGACAGGGTGATAACCAGCACAACAAACAATCGATACGCAAATGAATCACCTGCCTCTTCTTTTCTCTCTTCGTCCCTGGTTTATTCCGTTAGTGATCCTATGGACTTCCCCGATGGCACTACAAGCTCAGATCAACAATGGTCGGCCAGCCAACACGGTGCTGGGGCAGCCCAGCTTTGTTTCGGGTGACAGTGCCACGACGGCAACGGGTATGTCAGTTCCCACAGGAGTTGCGGTGGATCCGGTTTCAGGGAAACTGTTTGTCGCTGATGTAGGGAATCATCGAGTGCTTCGATTTTCTGCTGCAGCTACGATTACCAATGGAGGTGCTGCCGAAGCCGTCCTGGGGCAGGCTGATTTTGTGTCCGGAAACTCAGGCCTCTCGGATACCCGCATGAAGGGGCCTTCTTATTTGGAGGTCGACTCTACCGGCAGGCTGTGGGTGTCAGATACAGACAATCACCGTGTTCTCTGGTTTGATGATGCCGCTTCCAAGCCAAGTGGTGCGGCGGCGGACGGTGTTCTGGGTCAGTCAGATTTTGTTAGTGATGGATATGCGATAAGCAGCAGCGGAATGCGTTTTCCAAGGGGCCTTGAAGTCGATGTCGATGGGAACCTTTGGGTGGCCGATAGTGGAAACCACCGTGTTCTCAGGTTCCTCTCTGCGGCAACTCTTCTGAAAGGAGCAGATGCATCCGCTGTTTTCGGTCAGCCCGATTTTGTTAGCGCTACAAAAGCGGCCGGGGCCAATGGAATGAATTTCCCCTGGGATGTGGCTACCCGGAGAGTTCCGCCCTACTTTACGACCAAGATTGCGTTGTGGGTTGCTGATGGTGCAAACAATCGCGTGCTCCGGTTTGATGATGTTCTGGGAAAGCCAGATGGCGCCAATGCTGATTCTGTTCTCGGGCAAAGCAATTTTACCAATGTTAGTGAAGCTGCTTTCTTTACGGGGTTCAATGCTCCGAGTGGAGTGGAAGTGGATGGGTCGGCCCTTTGGGTATCCGACCAAAATAACAATCGGGTGTTGCGATTTGAAAGCGCCTTTACCCTCGGGAATGGTGCGGCCGCAACGAATGTCCTGGGGCAGAAAAACTTTTTGGGGACGGATCTGGAACTGTCTCAAGCAGGGCTGGTTCGGCCCTATCAGATCGCTGCGGATAAGAAGGGGAACATCTATGTTGCGCAATGGCGGGCGTCACCAAGTAACCGGGTGACCCGGTATTCGGCGGGAGTTCCTCAACCCGATAATCTGATTGGAAAATCAGCAAATCAAATTGAGGGGAATGATCTATATAACGTTTCAGCGGCAGGGCAGAGAATTAGCCAAAGGTTTGCAAAGAAACGGGGATCGAAATTTTTCTTTCAGGTGGGGAATGATGGCCCCAATGCGGATGGCGTTTTCATTTCCGGAACAAGTGGGGGGAAATATCGAGTGAGATACTTTCTGCTTTCGGGAGGAAAGATAAATGTTACGGGGACGATGCTCAGCCCGGGCGGTGATGGACGTTACCTCCCCTACGCGGCTGACTTGCTCTTTCGGGGGGAGGTGAAACCGAGGAGCCGATTTCGCAATCGACGAATCCGAAGAACGTTCTCAATCACAACTCGATCGGATGCAAACGACTCGTTAGATCGGGTCAAAGCCCGGATGGTTTATAAGCCGAAATGATCCGGAGAAAACATCAAGGCCTCTTGGCAACTTCACTATCTTACACCATCCTGATACACCGATTGCGCATGAAAAAGATCCTCAATAGAATTGTTGGCATCCCTTGGGTCGCCTCGATGAATCGGAAAGCTCTTGTTCTGCTTGCCCTGGGGGCGGCTGTGATCGCGACGATCCCCGGTCGGCTAATTGCAGACTCCGTTTCCGACAACCCGGTCCTTTTCGCTGTCTCTTATACACATCTGACGCTGCCGACGAAGAGGATAGTGTAGATC
>CAJXQE010000567.1 GCA_913058215.1 uncultured Verrucomicrobiales bacterium | reverse complement strand
GAGAGGGAGACAGCAAAGATTGCGAGAACAGATAGCAAGACGGCGTTGGTTTTCAGGGAGAAATTCTAGCACATTTTCTCGAATGAACAGGGTCTGTTTAAAGACAAAAAAGAAATGGAAGATAGTCCCGATTTTTGACTGACTCCATGAAACCGAATCCCCCATGCGGTGTCATCATCTCCGGGCCGGGTCACACTCCCCGGAAAGTGAGAACCCCTCTACCACTAAAGCGCTGCCTTCCGGTTCTAGTCAGATTCAACGGCCGGCTGAGGCGAATGACTCCCAGGCCTCGAACAGAGAGTGTCCTGCGTCGAACTATGAGAGTGACCTGCTTGGCCACGGAATTGCTCCCTCCTCCGTAGCGGACGTTGGCGCGGGCAAGGACTCTGTAGGGACCTGCCAAACTCGCTTTAGGTATGCGCTTGCCCCTGAGGCTGGACAATCCCCCGTTCGCAGTCCCATTGCTTCCGGAGGGCCGATGAATGCCGCTGCCCCGAAAATTGCCCTGAATGTGCTGGCGTGCTGCACTGTTGAATATGCTGCCGGAAATTCGGCCGGAAGCTGCGATTATTCCCGCTTCTGCTGAATGTTGTGTACCAGCGATGAAGAGGACTCCGAACAAACCGGATAAAACCAGACCCAGATAACTTTGACATGCTTTTTTCATAACCGTCTCCTTTTCGTAGATTGAATTTTTAAATGCCGACTCGGAAGACAGGATACCGCAAAAATCCAAAAAAATGCTGCGCGGCCTTTGGTGTTTTAGGTGCAAATTTTGTGGTTCCAACTGTCTCCTCCCGCAGAAAGCAGACGGATATGCAAGCTTGCTTGGGATCAATCCAAAGGGTCGATCAAAACTCTCGGAAGTGGCATGAGTCAAAAGGATTGCGAGATACTCTCCCATGAGACGGGCTCGGATCCGGGGAGAAGGGAAAAGCCTTTGCGGTATACAAACCCTTCGACTGTTTACCTGCCTCCGCTAATAAGGATCGGCTCCAACGAATAGAAACTTCCCCCCTCCTTGTCGGGCTCTTCACCGCAACGCCTCGGTCGTAAACGGTGACGCTGGGAGTTCGGCGGCATTGATCAGATTCGGAAGATCGGAACTTCCGAAGAAAAAACGGACTTCTTTCGGAACTGGCACGCCGGGCGAGATAACAACGATCCGATCCTCTTCGATCACCGCCTTCGCTTCATGGAAAGTGCCGTTGGCGCCGGCCAGCTGAAAACCTCTGAACGGTTCGCCGTCGTTTGATTTCAATCCCCTGGCGTGGCGAAAGTGAACAATTGCGCGCGGTCCATCGTATTCGACACGTTCGAACAAGGGACCGGAGGGAACGACTTCTTCGCGCTGGTAGGTTTCTGCCAGCGCCCACAGGGCCAAACGCCGGCCGACCTCCTGTTTCTCCGGAGGATGAACATTGCCGGCGTCGCTGAAATCATAAGTAACAGCCATGCCGGTGTTGGGAACCCTCTCATGAACCCGCCGGAGCACTTCCCGGGCAAGTGGCCAGTGGGTGCCTTTCGTGGGGTGGTTGTAGAGAGGGAATTGGACGAAATAGAACGGCATCGATTCATCCTCCCACAGGCGGCGGCGCCCTTTGATCAGGGCCGGCAGCATGTCTTCCATAGCCAGAGTGAGCGACTCGAAGAGGGTCTGGGTTTCTCCCTGGTACCAGATAAAGCCGCGAATCGCGAAGGGACTGATCGGCTCAATGAAACGGGTATGAAGGTTTCCCTGTGCCAGCAGGCGCTTGGCGAGCTCTATCTCTTCCGGAAGGAAATCGGGCCGCTTCGGCCGGGGAGTGGTTCCTTTTTTAATTTCGGCCCGGTACTCCCGAAAGCGTTGGTTCCATTCCAGGATTCTTGGCTTCACTTTCGGATACAATTCGACGTGCTTTCGTACGAACGGAACCTCCAGCAACTCCGGCTTCGGTGTCCAGGCCTGCAGGGAGGTTCCGCCAAAGCTGCGAGCGATGAGGCCGATGGGCACCCCCTCCAGTTCCCGATGCAATTCACGCCCGAAAAAATAGGCGACTGCAGAAAATCCGCGGACGCTATCCGGCTCGCAGCGTTTCCAGCCATCGATTCCGAACTCGTGATCGACCTGACTGTTGAGACGAATCCGGGGAAAGCCTGACGCCGCCACTTCCCTTTCACCGTTCTCCACACCGGGCCAGGTGCCCCGCTTGCCCTCGATCGGTCCGACCGGCCAGAACATATTCGATTGGCCGGAAGCCAGCCAGACCTCACCCACCAACACATCGCTCAGGAGGATCTCCTCGTGACCGGTCACTGTCAGAGGAGCGGACTCGGCGCTGGTTTTCAGCGGTTTCAAATGAACTCGCCATTCCCCTTTTTCATCGACTGTGGTCTTCAGCGTTTGATCCTTAAAAGCGACAGTGATCGCTTCGCCCGGCTTTCCGTGGCCCCAAACCGGCACAGGTTTTTCCCGTTGCAGAACCATGTGATCGCCGAAGATCGCGGCCAGTTCCACCGCTTCGGCAGAGGGCAGCAAATTCAGAAGGTATAGAATCAGGCAGATTGATCTCATCGCGTTAAGTCGATTGACGATACCTCCCTCTCATGGAGCCCTGTCTCTTATACACATCTCCGAGCCCACGAGA
>CAJXQE010000566.1 GCA_913058215.1 uncultured Verrucomicrobiales bacterium | reverse complement strand
GAGATCAGCCTCGGTCTCGTGGGCTCGGAGATGTGTATAAGAGACAGGAAATATCCAACGCGTTCGAACTGCACGGCTTTGCCCACTTTCCAATCGGCGAGGCAGGGTTCCAGTTTGGCGCCTTCCAGGACGGTTAGTGAATCTTCGTTGATATGATCGAGGAAGTTCCGTTTCCGGCTGTCGGGATTATCGTGATCGAAAAGTCGATCATAGAGCCGCACTTCAGCTTCAAAGGCATGAGGGACACTTACCCAGTGAATGGTGGCCTTGACCTTGCGGCCATCGCTGGGGTTCGCACCGCCACGGGTTTCAGGATCATAGGTGCAGAGGAGTTCCGTCACTTTGCCGTCAGCATCTTTGACGACTTCGTTGCACTTGATCCAATAAGCACTGCGAAGCCTGACTTCGCGGCCGGGAGCGAGGCGGAAGAATTTCTTCGGTGCATCCTCCATGAAGTCTTCGCTCTCGATGTAGAGTTCGCGACTGAAAGGTACCGGTCGTGTTCCGGCAGATTCGTCTTCCGGATTGTTGACGCACTCAAACTCTTCGACCTGGTCTTCCGGGTAGTTGGTAATCGTCACCTTGATCGGATCGAGAACAGCCATGCGGCGTTCGCAGGTTCGGTTCATCACTTCCCGGACGGCATTCTCTAACAAGAGCACGTCGTGTTTGGACGGATACTTGGTAATCCCGATGGTTTTACAAAAATTGCGGAGTGCTTCAGCGGGATAGCCACGGCGGCGCATTCCGGAAATGGTGGGCATCCGGGGATCGTTCCATCCGGAGACATGATTCTCCTGAACCAACTGAAGGAGCTTACGCTTGCTCATCACAGTGTAAGTGAGATTGAGCCGGGCAAATTCGATCTGGCGGGGGACGGCTGGAACCGGGAGGTTTTCAATGAACCACTCGTAAAGTGGCCGATGGTTTTCAAATTCCAGGGTGCAGAGTGAGTGAGTGATGTGCTCCAGAGCATCACTTTCCCCGTGGGTGTAATCATACATCGGGTAGATGCACCATTTGTCGCCGGTGCGGTGATGCTCCGCATGAAGGATGCGATACATGATCGGATCCCGCATGTTGATGTTCGGGTGCGCCATGTCGATCTTGGCACGCAGCACTTTCTCTCCGTCGGCAAAATCACCGGCCCGCATTTTGGAAAAGAGATCAAGATTCTCTTCGGCAGTCCTGTCACGAAAAGGGGAGTTCGTACCGGGTTCCTTCAGGTTGCCGCGCCTGGCTTTGATTTCTTCGAATGTCTGGTCATCGACATAGGCATTGCCCTCCTTAATCAAGTGAACCGCCCAATCATAGAGTTGCTCGAAATAGTCCGACGCGAAAAACTCGTGCTCTCCCCAGTCGAATCCGAGCCAGCGAACATCGTTCTTGATGGATTCAACATATTCCGTTTCCTCTTTTGCAGGATTTGTATCGTCAAAGCGGAGGTGGCAACGACCGCCGTATTCCTGAGCGATCCCAAAGCTGAGGCAGATTGCCTTGGCGTGACCGATGTGGAGGTAGCCATTGGGTTCCGGCGGAAAACGAGTCACCGTTCCCTGGTGCTTTCCTGAGGCAAGATCTTCCTCGATGATTTCACGGATAAAATCTTTGGATTCGGTTGTTTCGTCGGTCATATCGTTTCTTTCCTAAAGCTAGCTTGGAAATGATTCTGCGCAAACCATGGGGAGCCTTGTGGCGATTTTTTCGCAAGGTTTTTGAAGACACGAAGACAAGCAAAGAGGGGTGAGCCGATCATCCAACCCTGTTGAATCGTTATTTCGCCGGATTCTCGTACCAGAAAACCCCGAGGTTTGCCCGCTCTTCGCAGGTCATGATGTCGAGGTCGCCGTCGGCGTCGAGATCGATCAATTCCAGGCGATCGTATTTTATGCCTTCGGGTCCGCTGATGTCCCTATGAGCGAGTTCTCCGAAAAGTGCCCCGGGGTGATATGTGACCATCAGTGTTCCTGATAGTTTTCCTTTTGCCTGTTCGCAGGTGATGACAATATCGGGTACCCCGTCCAGTTCCATGTCTGCAAATCGAACGGCTTTGCTTCCTCCAAAGGATTCGGCGGGAACCCCACCAGCCTGACTTCCTGTCTCCCATTTGGAGAAAACATCGGAAGCTGGTTGGTAAAGATACTCGATTTTGTCCGGTCGGACGGCAGCTGCCACGTCCAGCTTTTTGTCCTTGTTCAGATCAACGATGTCGAGAAACATGACTTCTTCGCCGGAAAGACCGAGTAATTTTTTCTCTTCAAACCAGGGAGCCTCAGGCAGCTTCTTCATCCAGAATACTCCGGAATTCTCTCCTTTGCGGTCGGAGTAGACGAGGTCGTCAACGCAATTCCCATCGAGGTCTACCTTTACGAGACTCATGATCCAGGCGGCTTCGGCTAGTTTTACGAGTTTCCAGGCCTTCAAATCCCGCGCGGAATCTTTCCCGGGGTTCCGAAGCCAGCTGACAGAGCCATTGACCTTTGATCCCAGAATGACATCGAGATTCCCGTCCTCATTGACGTCGAAGGGCAGGGCATACATCCACATTTCTTTGCCTTTGCTTGCCGGAACGGTCGCCGTCGTCCATTTGGAGGAATCGAGAAGGGCGGATTTGTCAGCGGGCGACCAGTGCACCTGTCTCTTATACACATCTGACGCT
>CAJXQE010000565.1 GCA_913058215.1 uncultured Verrucomicrobiales bacterium | reverse complement strand
GACAGGCTCCATACCACGCTCAACGGCAAAAGGAGCTTCAAGAAAAGCGGCGAGGGCGGAGAGATCCCGATTTTCCTTGGAAGTTTTTGCGGGATAGACGCCGTCTAACCAGTCAATGAGTTTTGCCTTCGAGTCGCCCTCTGGCTGGCCGCCTCGGGTCAATGTCAGGGTAATGGCCCGGAGGATGTCGAATCGGGTCTGGCGTGACTTGATTGAGCCGTAGTCGAGACCGGTGGAAGCGGCGAGGATGTCGTCCGCTGAGTTTTCGGCGTCGGTGCGCGCCAGGGCAATGAGAGCTGCGGTGAGGATGACTGCGTTTTCTTCTCCGGCCACCCGGTCCTTCCAGTTGGCCGCGGGCTGTTTTTCAAGGGCAGCGCGGGCGGCGTGTCGAAGGCCGCGATCGGATGAGCCCAGAGCAGCCCAGATGGTATCGAGATCTTCTTCGGTCGCTTCTGTAGCGCCCTCTTGGAGAAAGGCTTCGAGTGCCTGGCGTTCGGCGCGAGCCTCTTCGCCCCCTGCGAGGGGCCCGGTAGGTGCCGTCGATTCGTCACCTGTATAAGTCACGCGATAGAGACCGGACTGGACTCGCCGGCCACCAACGGTGAAATACATGGCTCCATCGCCAGGGTTGACGAGAATATCCGTGAGAGGCAGGGGCTGAGCGGCGGCGAACTCCTCAAGACGCGCGGTATAGGTCGACCCCTTGGGCTCGAGGTGGACGGCATAGAGCTTGCCGTAGGACCAATCACAGGCAAAAAAGGCGTTTTGATACCTGGCCGGAAATTTGGCGCCATACCCGAAACAGACGCCGGTGGGCGACCCGGCGCCGACATCGACCACGGCTCCAAAGGTGTCCGAACAGAAGTCCATGAATTTCCCGGAACCGGTTCGCCATCCGTAGTCGGCGCCGTCAATCACGTGATTGATCCGCGTCGGGCGGTACCACGGCGTGTTGAGGTCCCATTCCATGTCGGCGTCATAGGTGAACAGCTCGCCGTCGCGATTGAAGGCGGCATCGTACTGATTGCGAAAGCCCGTGGCGACGATTTCCCAGGTTTTCCCTTCGGGATCGATTTGGGCGATGTGTCCCAAGGGAGCTTCCGCACCTTTCATGAAATGCTGCAGGGAGGGCAGGAGTTGATCTTCTCCCCAGACTTCCGGAACCCGGGAATGACTGTAGTCGGACGGGACTTTGGCTTGGTTGCCGATGACGACGTAAAGGTGTTTTCCATCCGGGGCGGGCAGGATGGCATGCGGCCCGTGTTCTCCGGCGGTGTCTCCAAGTGACTTCAGTTCTACGAGCTTGTCGAACTGGTCGTCGCCGTCGGTGTCGATCAGGCGCCAGACACCACAGCCCATGGTGCTGCTGCGTGAGCTGACGACCATGTAGAGACTGTCAAAGGCGTAGCAGAGGCCCTGGGCATGGCCGATCTTCGGAAGTTTGGCGAGTTCTTCGGTGAGGGCCTTGGGCTCCGTTCCTTTCATCATCTTTCGCTCCTTGGCCCCTACCGTGGAATAGGTGATCTGCTCGATGCTTGCGGGATCGACAGGCTCGCCCAACTTAGGAATCGGAAAGCGGTAAAGCCCACCGTGTTCATCGCTGACGATCAAGCGCCCCTTGTCATCCTGGCACATGGCGACCCAGGAGCCCTCATCATCGCGGGGAACCGAGTAGAGCAGTTCGATCTCGAAGCCTTCGGGGAGACGGATCTTGTCGACTGAGGTAGCGGTCCGTTGCGCGTATCCGGAAAAGGTGAAGCAAGCAAGCCAAAGCAGCATGCCTACGACGAGTGAGTGATGCAGGTTGGGCTGATAAAACTGACGCGTATTTTTTTTCATTGATACTCTTCTAAATTGTTTCAATTACCGCTAATTATTCTTTCAGGATGGAGTCAATGAAGCCGGCCAATTCCTTCACGGAGATGCCGCCGGAGCTGTCCCGGTCGGCTCTCTTGAGGAAGGTAGCGATGTGGGCGGTGGAACCGAGGAAGGCGACGAATTCCTGCTTATTAAGAGAGCCATCGGAATCGGCGTCGAATTCGGCATGCCACTGGGCAGGCGTTTTGCGGGAGATGCGATACCACTTGATGCCTTTGAGCCTGGATTCGAATTCCTTGAGATTCAGAGTTCCTGATTTGTTCCTGTCGGATTTCCCAAACCCAACCGGACCATGTTTGGGGGAACGGTAGATGGCGGTGGCGTACTCGACATAGGAAACCTCGCCGTCGCCATTGGTGTCAGCCATCTTGTGTAACTCAGCGGCCGTCATCTTGAGCATCTCCTCGCTGGGTTTGAGATTCTCTTCGGGGATGGGAAGCGTGACCCAGATCTGATGGCACTGCCCCTTGGAATCGACGGATGCGCGAACGACGAAACCTGGTTTGATTTCCTTTACCGCGTCCAGGAAGCTGACGTAGCCAATCTTCGTCTTGTCGTGGAGCGTGAAGGTCTTGCTTTCCCGGCGGTGATTGACGGTGATGTTGTTGCCGTCGACGGCTTCGACGATTCCGGAAAGGGTTTCACCTTTTCCTTCTTGAGAAGCGAAGGTCAAGCAGATGGCAATGATGATGAATGTCAGGTTGGTTTTCATGGAATTGATTTTTTTGACCACGGATGGAACGCAGTGAAGATAGCCGGAGGCCTGTCTCTTATACACATCTGACGCTGCCGACGAAGAGGAT
>CAJXQE010000564.1 GCA_913058215.1 uncultured Verrucomicrobiales bacterium | reverse complement strand
CGAGATCAGCCTCGGTCTCGTGGGCTCGGAGATGTGTATAAGAGACAGCATCGATGGTGAGGCTGATACCACTTTGGTGTTAAAGGATGCGGCCGGTGAAGTCGTGAAAAATAATCGCGACTATGACGAACGGGAATCTTTGATTGATTTTATGGTTCCGAATGATGGGGTCTGGTATCTAGGGGCTCACGATTTCACCTACCGACTCGGGTATCGCTATCATTTGCATGTTACGACAGGTCCTCACATTGATGCGGTTTTCCCGCCTTCGGGAAAGGCCGGGACTACTTCTGAATTCACTGTCTTCGGCCGGAATCTTCCCGGTGGCTCTCTGGAAGGTGGGCATGAACTCGGCGGTGAGCCTATTGAGTCGGCGAGAGTGCAAATTGCTATTCCTGCGGCTCCTGCGAAAAGCGTTGAAACAGACTTACCGGTCAACGGATTGAGAAAATCTTTCCCTTATCGGGTTCAAAATTCAAATCCCTGGATGATTGGGGTTGCGTCGGTGCCGACTAAAGTTAAGTCGGTGGGAGAGGGGATTGAAAAATTGGTGCTTCCTTCGTCGGTATCCGGGTTCTTTGAAAAAGATGGAGAGCCGAGTCACCGGTTTCGTTTCGCTGCAACAAAGGGCAAGAATTATCAGCTGAATCTCTCCGGCGACGCAATCAGTGGCCGGATAGATCCCTATATTTTGCTGGAGAAAGTGGTGGTCGCTGCAGACGGGAAGGAAAGTTTGAAGTTGGTCAAAGAGCTTGATGATTTCTCGATGGGATCCCGGACGGCCTTTCCGAATCTGACTCGGGATCCGCAATTTGTGTTCGTAGCAGATACGGACTCGGAATATCAGGTGACGGTTCAGGATCAGTATCGCACCGTAGGCTTCGCTTCGATTTATATTCTCTCCGTCGAAGAGGCCAAACCGGATTTTGATTTGATCGCCTTGGTTGAGAATAACATCGTCAATGGGAACATTGTTCGACCTTCTGCGGTGGCTCTCAGAAAAGGAGGCAGCTACCTCGTGAAAATCGAGGCGAAGCGCACCGGCGCTTTCAATGACACGATCAAGCTGACCGCGAAAGGTTTGCCTGCCGGAGTCGTGATGGGCCCTGTATCAATTCCTCCCGGGAAGACCAGCACCTATGCGGTTTTTACCGCGGCTGCGAACGCGGCTGCCTGGAGTGGAAAGGTCCAGATCGAAGCGAAAGCAACGCTGGGAGGGAAAGAAGTGATCAAGCCTGTTCGCAGTGCTTCGCCGGTGAATGCCGTGACTGACTTTAACAAGCAACGGCTGCGCACCAGGATGGAAACGGAAATGGCTCTCAGCGTCATCAGTTCGGAAGCGGCTCCCGCAACGATCAGTATGAAAGACCCCAACCCTCTCACTGTAGAGATCGGTCAGCCCTTGAAAATCCCATTCAATTTTTCCGCCGACAAGGAAGTGAAAGGGAACGTGGTCGTAACACCAATTGGTTTCCCTACGATGAAGAAGCCTCCCGCGCTCAATATCACTGCTGATAAAAAGGAAGGGACGGTGACTATCAACTTTACTTCATCCAATGATTTCAAACCGACGGCCGGTGAATACTCCTTCGTCTTGCGCGGACTCGGGACTCTCGGAAAGTTTCAACACTTCCCTGAGCGAATGAATCAATTGAAAGAGGATCAGGCTTTGGTCTTGGAAAAAATCAAAGCTTTGAAACCGGAGGAAGCAAAACTGAAGAAGCAGGCTGAGGCGGAGAAGGTGAAAATCGCCGCAGAGCTGAAAGCGGCCACTGCTTTGTCGAAAGAGAAAGATGTGAAGTTTGGAATTTACTCTGCTCCCATTCAACTCACGGTGACCGCTGCGCCGGAGAAAAAGAAATAGTCGTCCATGAAAGTCGTAAACTTACTGTTACTTGCCGGTCTCTTTGTCTCTGGCTCATCCGTCGGTGCGGTGGATTTCGCCACAGAGATTCACCCTATCCTCAAGCAGAACTGCCTTGCCTGTCACAACAGCACCAAAGCGAAAGCAGATCTGAATCTGGAGAATCCGGAGATGATGCTGAAGGGCGGGGAAACCGGTCCTTCTATTGTCCCGGGAGATGCGGATGCCAGTCTGCTCTACACAACGGCTGCACATATCGAAGAGCCGACGATGCCGCCAAAGAACAATGACTCCAAGGCGCGAAATTTGAATGAAAAGGAATTGGCCCTCCTCAAGAAGTGGATTGATGAAGGAGCCAAAGGTGGGGCTGTCTTCACTGCGGCCCCAAAAAACTGGAAGCCCCTGACAGGGCAACAACCTGTTTACGCCGTCGACGTTTCCCCGGACAGCCGCTTTGCGGTATTCGGAGAGGGGAGCCAGGTTTTTGTCTATGACCTTCTGATGAAAGAGAAGGTCGGCAGCTTGATTGATCCCAATCTCAAGGGAGGCGTCGCTCATGGCGATGCCGTGCAGTCGGTTGCTGTGAATGACGACTTTGAAATTGCGACAGGTGGATTCCGTATCGTAAAGAGGTGGGCCCGCACTGGTGTTTCCCCGAAGTGGTTCACCGACCCGCTGGTTGCGAATTCAACGGTCATTGAACACGCTCCCGCTTCGAAGAAAATTGCAGTAGGAGCACCCGATGGTTCCATTCGCCTTTTTGATCCGGCAAAGCCCTGTCTCTTATACACATCTCCGAGCCCACGAGACCGAGGCTGATCTCG
>CAJXQE010000563.1 GCA_913058215.1 uncultured Verrucomicrobiales bacterium | reverse complement strand
ATCTACACTATCCTCTTCGTCGGCAGCGTCAGATGTGTATAAGAGACAGCTCATACACATTCTTCGCCAGCTCAGGTGAGACTACATATCCGCGGTCGAACATTTCCATCTTCGCATCGAGGTTGTCGATGTAGTGCAATGCCTGCGCTTCCGGTGTCTTCGGCACAAGCGGTGATCCGAAAGCCAGCTCCCCATGATGCGAGGCGATCATATGTAAAAGATGCAAGCGCACTCGACCACTCGTCGGCTCGAGTTGTTCCCAGCCATTGGAAAGCGCAGTGTCTTCGCTCACTTCCCGCCACAATTTGTTCACAATCTCCATGCCCATGGGAATGTGCCCGATCAACTCGCTGACTTCGGTGAAGGGCATGGTGAAACCTTTTTCGACGTAGGCATTTTCCCACAACTTGCCGACATCGTGAAAAAGCACTCCGGTCACCAACAAATCGCGATTCAAATTGTCGTAGGCCACACAGATCTGCACAGCCGAACGCATCATCTGCGCGACGTGTTCCACCAATCCGCCGCGGCGGGCATGATGATAATCTCTCGCTGCGCCAGTCCGTCGAAATCTCGCCCCGAAGTCAGCCAGGAACTTTGTTCCGAGAGCCTTCAGTCGCGGATCGGAAACCCCGTCGATAGTCGTTTCAATAAACTGATAATCCGCTGCCTGTTTTCGACGCAGTTCCTCCGAGCCGGCCAGGACCATTTCCGTTTCGTGTTCTTCCAGCGCCCTGACTTCCCATTTTTTGGCATCGACAGATTTTCCGTCATTTCCCAGACCGAACTCCCCTTTCAACTCGTAAAAAGTCTTCCCCTGCAATTGCGAGCAGGTCGGAAACATCGGCGAATTATCCCACACCCGAAGGATGAGTGATTCCTCGGCATCGGCGAAACGAAGTTCGTAAAACGGATTGCCCGTTTTGGTGGTTTTCTCCCGGCAAGTTTCCAGCTGAACATGCAAGACCTCGTGCATCGGCACGGGACCGGCATTTTGTTTCAACTCACGGATCGATACGGCAGAGGACATGCTGCGATTGTAGAAGCGGCATGATCGGCAATCCAGAAAAAGATTTCCCTACGGCCTGCAAAGCCCGAGCGATTCATGAGCATTCGTGTAAAAAACGCCTCACGAAGCCAGCAACCTCGAAAACGATCTCGGAAGATCATCTTCCAGCAAAACGCGTTCGCCCATTTCCTCAACCGGTCCGTCACCGGTGAGTTCCCCTTTTTGCATGACCATGACCCGGTCAACGATTTCAGGCATCGTGACTTTCGCCGTTGAAATGATGGCGGTGCGATCCCGGTTCTCGTCGAGATAAATTTCGATCAGTTCGTAGAAACGTTCTGCCGGAAGTGTATCCAGACGCGCAGTCGGTTCATCGAGCAGCAGAATTTGAGGGCGACCTACGAGTGCGCGGGCCAGACAAAGGCACTGTCTTTCAAGAAGGGTCAGGCCAACTCCGCCTTCACGAAGAGGAAGGTCCAATCCCCGCCCCTGCTCATCATCGAGTAGATAAGTCAGACCGGCAGCATTAAGCGCCTCGAGCAGTTGCCCGTCGGTCGGATGTGAGTTCCCGAGCGCTAAATTACTTCTCAGCGTTCCTTCCATCACCAATCCATCAGATCTCAAAAGTCCGATGCACCGGTTTAGGTCGGTTTCGCAGAACTGATCCATCAGTATTCCATTTAAAGAAATCTCGCCGGACAAAGCTTCGCTCATTCCGGTCATCAGACGAAAAATCTCCGATTTGCCCGAATTCTTCGTTCCATAAAGGGCGATCCTTTCCCCGTTCCCGATGGAGAAACTGATTCTTCTCCCGGAATTGTTTTCTCTATCCGCCATGCGGACCTGATCAAATTCGAACCCGGTATCCAGAGAACTGTTTCCGCCGAATACATAAACTGATTTCCTTTCGTCACGAGGCTGAAGGAAGCGAATCAGTTTTGATCGCTGCACCAGAGAACGCGAGCGGAACAAAAGCTGCATCGCGATGGAAGTGAAAATCACCGTCCCGATCATTCGACCGGTCGTGATCTGTTGATTCGAAGCAAGAACTCCAGCGAGGATGGCAGTGAGAACAAACACCGAACGGACCACGGATCCATTCGCCTCTCCAATCGGCTCACTTCGGAATTCCATGTGACGGCTCGCCACAAAGGTACAGAATATCATTACGCCTATCCCTATCGCGGGAAGAGCAGCGTATTTTCCAAGAACAATAGCAAGAACGGCAAAAATAAGAGCCGTCGGCAGGTCAACCAGGGCCGCGAACTCATTGCGACGCAAGAGCGGGCCACTGTTCTTAAAGAACCAGTTTCCACTTTTTTTCTTTTTCGGCTGAGCCAGTCCCGGACGAATCAGGGAATAGGCAATCGCCATGATCCCCGCTAAAATTGTCGCATAGACAGGCATCATCGCACCGCCGGAGTCCAGTTCGCGGAGGAGCGTGTCGCTGTTCGTTCCAGTGAAAAGAACGATGGCCGCAAAAACCAGATTCAGCGTGAGGGCGGCAACCATGTCCGCTTTGTATCGCTTCCAACCCTGTTGAATCGTTGACTTCACCCTGCTGAATCGTTCCGCCAGGGTCGGCTTCCCTTTCAGGAAAAGACATCGACCGCTATAGACGCTGCTCAGCAATTCCGTCGAAACCACCGACTCTCGACCTGTCTCTTATACACATCTCCGAGCCCACGAGACCGAGGCTGATCTC
>CAJXQE010000562.1 GCA_913058215.1 uncultured Verrucomicrobiales bacterium | reverse complement strand
TACGAGATCAGCCTCGGTCTCGTGGGCTCGGAGATGTGTATAAGAGACAGGGCCCCAACCATCGAATCGTGGCCAATGATATCAATAATCTGGCCGAGCTACTGCGAAAATCAGGCCGGTTGGAGGAAACCGAAAAGATGTACCGACGGGCGCTGGCGATCACTGAAGCCAGCTACGGTCCAGATCACCCTTCCGTGGCAATGGTCCTTAATAATCTGGCTGTATTGTTTGGCAATCAGGAGAAGTGGGCCGAATCGGAGCCGGTGTGCCGGCGAATGTTAGAAATCCTGGCGAAGTTTGAGAATCAGACCGGGAGCGAGCATCCCCAGTGGGGCATGGTAAAATCGAACTACTCGCGGATCCTGCATATGCTTGGAAAGACCAAGGAGGAAACCGCCACCGCATTGGAGCAAATTAAGGCGAGTGCCCTGCCCAAAACAAAAAACGCAGCAGAGTGAGTCAGGAATACGGACGCTTTGCGAGCCGGTTGAAGGCAACTCCGGAAGTCGATGGCTCGGGCAACATGCTCGACAACACCCTGCTTTTCTTCGGCTCTGCCTCGAGCGCTTTTCACACTTGGCGTGACTATCCGCTGATTCTGACGGGAGGCAAAAACATGGGCTTCAAGCACGGGCAGTACCTGAAATTCGGACAGGGCAACGAAGACAATCATAGTTCTCCGGAGTCAGTTAAAAATTCTAGATTTTAATCCATTTTCGGATTTTGGGAGCTAGTGTGTTTCCATCGATTCTGCAGAACATCTAGATCTGACGCGAGACATTAGCAGCCGATTTCATCCCCAGGGCATTGGCAATCCAACTCTGCGAGACCCTTGTGTTTTCGTGAATCCGGTAAGCTACCGCGGCCCTGACCCTATCGCCCCGTATTGGCACTTTCAGATCATCCCGTGTCGCTCCGAAATGGTTGACGGCTGCCTCCGGTTCCCCCGAGCCATGACGTGGTAAACGGCCCCTTCGAATTCGATGGGTGGGGAATGGAGCAGACTCTACGAGCTATGGCGCGGTGACTTACGAAGACAAGATCGGCAAAAGTGAGGTGACCGTGGTACAGTTTGCGGCGATCAGTTCAAGTAGCGGAAACGATCTGCCGGTCGATCTCTTGATTCAGATTGACCCCGTCAGGAAATGTCGCCTGAGCCTCAAGGCCGACGGGAACTCCGGACCCCTCAAAAAAGAAAAAGGCAGAATTTCATCGAGCAAACTTTTCGAGACGCAGGTCGTCCAGCCAGATGGTTCCCGGACCTTCGGTCAAAATACGAAAATCAATGAAGGTGCTGTTTCCTGTATCGTAAATCAGTTCAAATGCTTTCCAGTCTGTGCTCCCCCCGGCAGCGGCCCGTTTGGCCCAGGCGGGATCCGGGGTAACGGTGGCTCGATCTCCTTTAGCGACACCACTGAGGCGGTATTCGGTTGACGGACGGAGCCCCCCGACCTGTTGGCAAATGGTTCCGTAGAGGTTCGGACCTGACTTCGAAATGTGAGTGATCCGAAGGGCTCGATTTCCCGAGTGGGAATTTCCCGCATCAATCCGGGCGTTAGCGTCGGTCGTTTTGTTGCCGACGGAGCCAACCCAGTAAGCCGAAAGATTGAGTCCCTTTCCCTTTTGAGATTGCTCAAAGGTGCCTGTCCCCCATCCAGCGAAGTCCTGCTCAAATCCGCCATTGATGAGCAAATTGGGATGATTCAGTGGAGCCGGAAGAACCTTTGGTTTCATGGCCGGAGGCCTTACCGCCGAACCTGCGATACCGGTTTCATGAAAGACAAAATCAGTTCCTGCGAGATTCAGTTTGTTGTACTCCGCAGGTTCATGACGTACTCGACGCTGTTCAAGAGGGATTCCTTTACGAGCATCTTCGTCTTGCCATTTCGTAGAAATCTCGCGAACCTCATCCCGCGTTGCAGCGAAGACTTTCAAGATAGGCATTCCTTTCCGCAGAAAATTTCTCGCGAGGACTTCCGTGAAAAGTCCGTCATTGGCTCTCTGGCCTGCATCGGCGGAGTAGCTGATTAGAGTTCCGCTCGGAGGCACGACCTGGGCGAGACCGCTTCGACTCCCAACCACAGACCGCGTGCCCGACGCACTTTCGGCCTCGAGCGGGTTGTCGCGGCAGCAGTCGAGAATTACTACTTTCACAGCGGCCCGGGTCGCATCCAGAGAATCCACCATGTCCTGGAGAGAGAGGGCCTCATTGCCAAGGCGTCGCTTCATCCGGGATACGTCTTCATTGATCGCCGTCAATTCGGTATCCTTCACGAGGAGGTAGTTGGCCCCGTGATATTCGATCCCATGCCCGGCGAAATAGATGAGGGCACACTCCGCTTCGCTGGCCCGGTCGAGGAATTCATCAAACCGGTCTTCCGCATCATCCTGAGATACGTCAGTGAGAAGAATCACCTCGAAAACGGGGTCGAGCTTGCGCAAGGTGGAAGCCATCATCTCCGCATCTTTCACTGCGACATTCAGCTGTGCTGATTTGGGCAAATGCTCATACTTGTTCACACCGATAACCAGAGCAACCCGCTCGGCGGTAGTTCCAATAACGGCAGCAGAAGAGGCGAACGCTGCCAGAAAAAGCAGGGCGAGTTTTCGTGGATTCCCTATCGGTATACTCATCATCCAAACTACTGAAACTTCGGGTTATTTATACATCTGAAAGCAGGTTCAGGCAAGCGTGGGAACAGTGTATCCTGATGCCTGCACGGTCAGGGTTTCCGGATGCTCCAGGTAGCGATTAACAGGAATTTGCTTATTCAAAGATTTTTATCGGGGCGTCGGTCCTGCCGGGT
>CAJXQE010000561.1 GCA_913058215.1 uncultured Verrucomicrobiales bacterium | reverse complement strand
ATCTACACTATCCTCTTCGTCGGCAGCGTCAGATGTGTATAAGAGACAGATATCAGTGTCGCTGACGATGAGATAGTTCGTTCCAAAATATTCGATCCCGTGCCCCGCAAAATAAACAAAAGCGCACTCAGCACTTTTCGCGTCATCGAGGAATTCGTCGAAAGCTTCCTCGGCCGCATCCTGTTTCACATCGGTCAGCAAAGTGACCTCGAAAGGAGGATCGAGTCCGCGCAACGCTTCGGCCATGGCAGTGGCGTCGTCCACCGCTACGGATAGTTGGGCCTCTTTGGGTAGGTGCTCGTATTTATCCACCCCAACCACGAAGGCAATCCGCTCAGCCGCTTGACCGAAGGAACAGAGAAATCCAGCCAATGAGATAAGGGCAAAAAGAAATGGGGATGAACGATTCAGGAAATTCTTCATTCTTTTACTTTTCAGATCAGGTGTAGCAATTCTGCCCTACCTTCTCTCAATGAATCGAAAAAATTACCCAATCGATTGGAAAAAATCGATGTTTTTTTACCGTCCGCCTCACAACAAGGTTCCCAAAAATTCCCAGAGTGCCGTCTGCACATCCCGGAACCCGCGGCCCTGCGGAAGCAGATAGAGCGGAGACAGGGGCAAACCCATCGAACGGAAATCACTCGGCACAGGAATTAAATCCAGCCCATTGTGCTTCGCCTCGCCCAGAGCCCTGTTTAAATGAGAAGCGGAGGTACAAAGCCCTACCATTTTCCACTCAGGATGTTTCTCCAAAAGCTCCGCCACTGCCGCCAACTCTTCCGAAGTATTTCGCGGGGTAGGAATTTCAACAATGGCATCTTCCGGAATCCCCAACTCCTGCCAGATCTCTGAGGTTTCGCGGGACAACAAGCGATCACTTCCTTTTTCCGTAACGCTCCTGCCGGTCGTAATCAGATTCTTCACCTTCCCCCGGTGATACCACATCGCCGGTCGATAGAGACGGTCGCCGTGGGTTCCCAGCGCAGGATTTCCTCCGGGAGATTCGGCCGTTCCACCTCCGAGCAATATCAAAGCGTCCAGATCCTGTTTCAAATTCTCAGAGGCATAGAATGGCTTCTCCAATACCTTCAACAATCCGATCCCGAGATAGGGACTTCCCGCCAACGAATACAGGATCCAAATGCCGACCAGAAAAAGACGACGCCATTTTGAAATCCCCGGCCAGCAAGCCATCGCCAGAACGGCAAGCCAGATCGCACCGGCTGGAAGAATCAGAAGAGCGATGATCTTCCGCCCGATCAACCAGCTACCGCTGAAAATCAGGAGAATAGAAACAAAGGCTGCAAGAATGCAGAGAAGCGGAATGGATGCGCTGTTTATTGATCATAGGGAAACATCAAACAACCTACGATCCGTTCTCCGCCAATCTTACAATTTGAAGAAAAATGTCGCGTAAGCGGTTGCTTCCATTTCCTCGATCCGCATGCGGCGATTGCGTGTGTTTTCGCCCCAGGGTTCGGTGAAAATGACTTCGTTTCTCTCTTCGTTCATCCCCGTAATGACCGATGCATGGGAAGGCGCGCCACGCGCTCCTTTTTCGGGAAAGCTATCCATCACCGCCGGAGTCGGCTTCGGCAGGGTAAGCGAATTATCTTTTTCGAAGGCCATCAGGAATTTCGAATGGACGTTCTCCCTTTCCATGGAAACCCGTCGCCAGACGATCACGGGCACACCGTCTTCCAATGAATTCATGACCCGGTCAGCCTTGAAAGTGGAAGTAGGACTGGCACGCATCCCGATCTCTGCGGCAGCGGACCGGTAGAGCCCCATGATATCACTCCCTCCCGCGCTTCCGGTATTTTTGAAATCAGCTCCCGCAACAAGCGCCTCGGGGCGAACCCGCAGGCCAAGATACTGCCCGACCATCGCCAGAGAATGGATACCGCAAAAAGGAGTATTCCCCTGGGTGAACATCGGAATCCCCTCGACTCTAAGATCGCCAACTTCATTTTTAGCAACGCGAGCTTCGTAAAATTCCTGCCGATCACGACTTCGCATGCTCGCGATTTCTTCATCCACAAAACTGCTTGGGACATTCGACTCTTTCATGATGTAGAGCGAAACGGAGTGGTCTTCCCGGGTGACCAGCCGCAACACAAAGTCTTCCCAGGTGTAATCCGTGTAAATTGTCCGAAGGGCTTCCGTCCGTCCAATCACACCCTCGCTCCCGCGGCCGCAACCATCTTTCAGGCGCTTGTGGAGATCCTTGCTTAGATTCCGGAAATGCCCGGTAAACTCAGCCCGGCGATCCTTTCCCGTCTCGCGCTCATCCCGGGTTTTCTCGCCTCCATATTTGTAGCCGAAAAACAATCCGGCATCGAGAAAGTGAATCGCCAACTCCTGAACTTCGTCATAATCCTTGTAGGCATAAACTGACATCGGGATCTGGCCGAATAGAATTGGATTCGCGGACATTTTCTGGATCTCCTGCCCGTCCATGGCCGGTTCGTTTTGCCAGGGCCCCGGGAATTCTCCCCCCTGCCAATTATCCAACTCCAGAAAATCTTCCGTCAGCTCCGCATTGAATCGCGGAAAAGCCGGAACAATGGGGATGATATTTCCACCACCGAAAAAAGTATTGGGGATCGCAAAAACCTGAGGTGCAATCAGTAATGTAAACAGAACGAGAAGGGAGAATCGTTTCATGATGAGAGAATGGTAACAAAAACAAACCCCTTCAGAAAGGATAAAATTCACTCCCGAAATCACTATCGGACCTGCTGACCTTGAAGGCCCCGCTTGCTTTCCCGGTCTTGCGGCTGTCTCTTATACACATCTGACGCTGCCGACGAAGAGG
>CAJXQE010000560.1 GCA_913058215.1 uncultured Verrucomicrobiales bacterium | reverse complement strand
GAGATCAGCCTCGGTCTCGTGGGCTCGGAGATGTGTATAAGAGACAGATTGAATGTCGTCACCGTTGGTGAAAAATACGTTTTCTCCAACGCCCTGCGCGGTAAAGGAAATGTCTTTGATCGGGAGACCGGCAAGGTCGTCAACAGTATCGGTCACAATTATGCCTGCTGTCGATTCACTCTCTCTGAGCCTTTCGTCCTCGGAGCCAACATGGATATGATCGATCTCAGCGATGGCGGTAAGTTAGTGTCAACCGGTCCGGCGATTGATTCCCGCGAATGTCTCGGTGCAGTCGTTTCCAACGGCCGTATTTTTTACACTTCGCAAGCGAGTGGCTTTGTCGTTTCCCAGACTTATGGCGAGGAATCAAAAACACTCCCTCCCGCCTGGGAAGTTCGGAAGTAATCCATCCTTCCCCTTTTCATGAATCGTCTTGTCCAACTCCTGGGATGTATTCTGGCTTTCACTGGTTTCGCTCAAGCAGCGGAGCTGACTCTCGCCGGAATTTTCACTGACAACACGGTTCTTCAGCGGGATGCTCCCGTCCCGATCTGGGGCAGGGCAAATTCCGGCGACAAGATCGAAGTCCATTTCGGCAATACAAAGAAATCGGCAACAGCAGGTGACAATGGACGCTGGCAAGTAGTGCTCGATTCCATGCCCGCAAACGCCGAGCCACAGACCCTGAGCATCCGGGGAAAAAAGAGCATCGAAATCAAAAACGTTCTCGTAGGCGACGTCTGGCTTTGCTCGGGTCAGTCCAACATGGCCATGATTGTTGATCGTGCCAAAGATCCGGAGAAGGAGAAAGCCGCAGCGGACTTTCCCGGGATTCGAGTGTTCACAGTGGGCCGGAACCCTTCCCTTAAACCCTTATCTGATTGCACCGGCGAGTGGGTCATCAGCACGCCCGAAACTGCCGGCAAGTTTTCAGCAACCGCCTTTTTCTTTGGACGTGAGATTCACCGGGAGCAGGATGTTCCGGTCGGATTGATCGTTACCGCCTGGAGCGGATCCGCCATCGAAGCCTGGACCAGTCTCGAAGTTCAGGAAAAAGAGTCGGCGCTCACCGCATTGCTTCAGTCGTGGGAAGAAAAGGATCTTGCCTACACTCCGGAGATCGAGGCCGCAAAAAAGGCGGATTACGAATCGAAATTCGCCGAATGGAAGACCGCATCGAAAAAGGCCAAAGCAGTTGGTGAGGGTCGCCCCAAAGCTCCGCGCCGACCGGTTAATCCCCGCAATCACTGGCATCATCCGACCGTTCTTTTCAATGGTATGATTGCCCCGCTCATTCCTTATCGCATCAAAGGCGCACTCTGGTATCAGGGGGAAACCAACGGATTCACCCGGGAATCAGGAGAACTGTATGGTCTGCAGCTTCCAATGATGATCAAGGACTGGAGAAAACGCTGGGGTCACGGGGATTTCCCGATGGCTTGGGTTCAGCTCCCTTTCACCTCTGCGAGCAGCCTGGCCTGGCCATCGATCCGGGAGTCGATGCGAACCGCTACTTCGCTGCCGAATACAGGAATGGCGGTGACGATCGATATCGGCGAAGAACGGCTTCTGCACCCACTCAACAAACAGGGCTTTGCTCATCGCCTTGCACTCTGGGCACGCGCCGAAGTCTATGGGGAGGACATCAACTGGTCAGGGCCGCAGTTTGCCAAATCCAGAACCGAGGGGGCAAAGTTAGTCCTTTCGTTCACCCACACGGACGGAGGGCTTCAGGCAAAAGAGGGTGAACTTCGAGGATTTGAGATCGCGGCCGCCGATGGGAATTTCCTTCCAGCGACTGCTACTTTACAAAAAAATACGGTCACCCTGAGTCATCCCGGTATTAAAGAGCCAATCGTCGCGGCCTATTCCTGGGCCAATCATCCGGATGGTAATTTGACCAACGGCTCCGGGCTTCCGGCCTCGCCCTTTCGGACGGCAAATCTCACGCCTTCCCCTGAAGTCTCTATAAATGCGGAGCCTGTCCCCTTCGAGCCTGGCGATATTTCAAAAATGCCGAAAGGGCTGGAACAGCTCGATATCGTTTTGCTGATGGGGCAGTCGAATATGAAGGGCCGCGGGAAAATGCCTGCCGAGCCGCTACAGAATCCTCAAATCGTGATGCTCCACAAAAAGACGGACGAGTGGTTCCTTGCACGACATCCTTTGCATCATGTCGGCGATCCGCACACCATGACCGGAGCCGACAATGCCGGGGTCGGGGCAGGACTGGCCTTCGCGCAGGCTCATCTGGAGAAACACCCAAAATCCCGGGTCGCCTTGATTCCTTGCGCAGCCGGCGGAACGCGCATTTCCAAATGGCAACGCGGACAAAGACTCTACGAAGAAGCCGTTCGCCGCGCAAAACTCGCCCTCGGACAGGGCCCTGAAGGGAAAACAAGGATCGTCGGAGCACTCTGGTTGCAGGGCGAAGCAGATTCTGCCGATCAAAATCGCATCGACGCCTATCCCGGTTTGCTGTCCGCCATGATCACTGATTTGCGAACAGATTTGGATATTCCGGACCTTCCCTTTGTTGCCTGCACCATCGGGGAATTAAGGGACAGCATCGAGCGGCGGAAAAAGATCAACGGGATTCTGCTTTCACTCCCGGAGCTTGTCCCCGACACCGCCTGCGTCGACGGTCGGGATCAAAAGGGAACGATCGGCGACAATGTCCACTTTGATACGGCTGCGCAGGAGGAATTTGGACGTCGTTTCTCCAGGAAACTGGATGGTCTGACAGGGTCAAATCGATAAGCGAAGAGGGTTAAACCTGTCTCTTATACACATCTGACGCTGCCGACGAAGAGGATAGTGTAGA
>CAJXQE010000559.1 GCA_913058215.1 uncultured Verrucomicrobiales bacterium | reverse complement strand
GAGATCAGCCTCGGTCTCGTGGGCTCGGAGATGTGTATAAGAGACAGCACCGGAACACTGATGAAATCCTCACCAATGCTCTGCTTCGTTTGCCCTCTATCGGAGGACTCGCCTTTGAGCGAAACGATCAAATCATCTTTTGAAAGTCGCGCCTCAATACGAAATGCCCGGTCGCTTCGAAAACGCAGGTCCACGTAATTCCAGAAAACCGTCGCGTCCCTCCCCTGCTCTGCGAGTGAGCCGGGAATGACCTGTGAATGAGCATGCCGCTCCACGATTTCCATTCCGGAATTCAGAGCAGCATCGTAAAGAGCATTGGAAATCTGACAGAGACCGCCACCGACCGTGGGAATCAGGCAGCCTTCGCGCAACTCGCGCCCACTCACATACCCTCTTCGCTTTGTCGCCCGGCCAAGCTGTTTCCAAAAACTGAAGGCTTCTCCAGCCGGAACAATCACCCCGTCCAAAGCGCGACAGGCCTCCCTCAAATTCTGAACTTTGCCCGCCGTCAGATCCATCTCAGCCGGATGCGCATTCGACCACAGGGAAGTCACTGAGCTGCCAAGAATTTCAGACGTGGCGAACTCTTTACTTTTTCGGTGTCTTCGAACTCCGCTTGAGAGATCCTTCAAGAGTCTCCAGGCTTTCAGTAGCAAAGTTTTGCCTTCAAACACAAGCGACTGCCGGAAAGTGGGCAGTTCCATCGGTGCATGTTCAGCGGTCGGCATGAATAGGAAAACGTAGCCCTTCCCTTTGATCTTTCATTTAGTTTTAAAAAGCTCAGAGCAAAGTGATTTCCCGACTCACTTTTCGCCGAGAACATTGCGAAATACGCGAGCGGATTCCCCGGCCATCACTTCACGACTGCAATTTCCCTCAACCCACTCACGCCCGGATTCCCCGAGCGCCTTGCATCGTTCTTCGTCAGTCACGAGATCGCTGAGTAAAGTCGCCAGCGCTTCAATATTCTCCGGCTCGAAAAGTAGACCCGATCCACTGGCGCTCAGCATTTCGGAAAGAGCTCCGCGATCCGGCGCCACCGCTGGAAGTCCCGACGCCATTGCTTCGAGCAGATAGAGACCTTTGGGCTCGACAAACCTGGCGGGAACACAAAAGACGCGGGTCTTGCGGAAAAAATCGATCTTACCCTCCTGGTCCGGTGATCCAATATATTCGAATCGATCCTGTAACCCGGCTGCGGCAATCTTCTCTTCCTGCTGTTCGAAAAATCCCTGATCTTTCTCTGCGAGCCAACCTCCTGCTTGCAGCCGGACTTCCGGATTCCTCTCCGCCAGGCGGATGAACGCATCGACCAGAATATCGAATCCTTTTTCCGGACAGATCCTCGCGAAATAGCCGACGACTGGCCCGGGATGATTTTCGCTTCGATGTTCATAGATCGGATCGAATTCCTCAATATGGATCCCCAGCGGAGTCAGGTGAAATTTTTCTGAAGGAATTCCAAAAAGCTTCCCCATTTCACTTCGATAGAATTCCGAAAATGTGATGAAGCCGTCAGCCTGCTTCGCAAGGGTGATCATCTCCTTGAGGACCTCACTTTTCCACGGTTCTTCAAGCTCATCGAGGAACACATCATCGCCTTGCAAAGTCACCATCACCGGAATACCCAACTCCCGTTTCAAGGCGGGAATCGCACCACCGACAAGGAGATTGGTCAAACAAATGAGATCCGGTTTTGCTTCATCTCTCAGCCATTTGACCAGGCGGGTAACTTCCTTTTTCTGAAAGCCGTGCTCGCCGCGAACCATGGAAAGAGTCATCTCTCCGAGCTCCTTTGGCTTTACGGAAATGGACTTTGAGGAAACGCGGCGAATCAAGGCAGGATTGTCGAGCCAGTGATCGAGAAATTTTGGCAGGTATCGAAACAAGGGAATCTTCTGCTGCAGAAAAACGTTGATCCCGCCAAAGAACACCTGATCAATCGAGCGATCTTCATCATCCACCCGAATCGGGGTGTAGAGAGGAAGCAGGGTTACATCCCATCCCAGTTTCTGAAGGCCCGCTGCGAGAGCGTTGTCGCGAAGACAACTGCCGCAGTACATGCCTCCGGCGCCGGCAGTGATGTAGACAATTCTGGGTGCAGTTTCCGCCATAAGGTTTTAGTCGCAATAGTAATGGCCTCCCCCCGAAAACGCCACTGGCATATCTTTTTCCTACTGATAAATTCGCGTCCTGAATTTCTCTTTCTATCTCCGTATGAAAAACGCTGTCCGACTTTATTCCGCCCTTTTCCTAATTGCTGCAGTCACTTCCCCTTTGATTGCCGACGACTGGCCTCAATGGCGCGGCCCCGAACGAAACGGACTTGCCTCCGGAAAGACGACCCTGCCGGCAATGTTGACGGATGAGAACGGTCCAAAAAAGTTATGGGAAGCGACAGGTATCCCCAGCGATCACTACGGTGGCCACGGCAGTGTATCTGTAGCGGATGGAAAACTCTTTCTTTCTGTGGTTTGGCACGAAGATGTTCCCACGGACAAGCGACGTATCGACAACTCCGTTCTTTCCACTCTGGGTTATCGCGGCACGAGCAATCTTCCAGAGGAGACCGTGAAGAAAATGGAGGACGACCGCTTGAACTTGAGCCGGAGAATGCGGGGAGCAGCCCTTGAAGAATACTCGAAGAAATGGGTCGAGGAGAACCTGGATAAAAAGACCCAGCTCAGTCTCGGCAGCTGGGTGGCCAGTCGTTTTAAAAAAGGAAAGGCCGCCATTCCACTGTCGGTCTACGCGGACCTCCAGAAGGCCAGCAAGTTAGTCTTTGATGGCCAGGCTGAAATGGAACTGTCTCTTATACACATCTGACGCTG
>CAJXQE010000558.1 GCA_913058215.1 uncultured Verrucomicrobiales bacterium | reverse complement strand
AAGAGACAGGATCTCCACTCTGGCCATCGAACGCGGTCTCGCCGAAACCGACTGGTATCAAAGCCCTGTGCCCCGGGCAACCATGCGCGAATTACTGGAGCGTCGGGACGGACCAGCCATCCGTAACACCTTGATTT
This sequence comes from uncultured Verrucomicrobiales bacterium, assembly GCA_913058215.1. GTDB lineage: Bacteria > Verrucomicrobiota > Verrucomicrobiia > Verrucomicrobiales > DEV007 > Arctic95D-9. The sequence goes on along the minus strand of CAJXQE010000558.1, from coordinate 2,705 downwards.
ACTGATAGGAAATTCCTTTTGAGGCGGGCTGACCGGGGACGGGGGGACTGGCCTGTGGACTGCAATTGGCCGTGGCTACATCAATGACCCCTTTGGTCTTGGTTACGAAAACTGAGCCATTGAGAGAGTTTGTCTGGTGATCTAGAAAGGACCCAGACCATGAAAGGAAAAAGATATACGACCGAGCAGAAGATCCGGATATTGCGGGAGGCCGATAAGGCCGGTCCGACGATCATAGCAGTGTGCTAGGAGGACGCCATCAGCGAGCCGGACCTTCCTACCCATCAAAGCTTACCGCTTTACAACGGGTCCGCCCGATCGCTCAAATTGAAGCCCGATTAATTCTTTCGATAACCGAACCGCAAGATAACTCAAATGGCCGTCCTTCGGCTTCCACTCATTTCAACCACACCCAGACGGCGAATAGCCATCCGCCGATCTGGAATTAGCAAACTGCCGTGCTCGGCGCTTCCGGCATCAACCCTCAGCCTGAACCTATGATGAATCGCAGAACCTTTATTTCCAAAGCGGCTCCGCTCGCACTCGCCCCCGGTTCGCTCGGCTTCGCTGCATCCAACGCATCCAAAAACCCAGCGGCAGACCCGATCGTTTCCGATGGCCCCTTATTGAAGCGGGAACTTTTCACGAGTCCGGTGATCATCGAAAGCCTGGACCTTTTCGAACGCGATGGCACTTGGTTCGTCCGCGCGCGCTCGACCGACGGAGCTGAAGGCTGGGCAGTCAGCCACGATAAGAAAATGCCCCTCTTCTATCCAATCTTCCTCAAGGTCGTGGCGCCTCACATGATCGGCAAGGACGCGCGCGACATCGACCAACTCGTCGATTCGGTTTTCCTGATAGGCTCCAACTACAAGATGCAAGGGCAACCCTTTTGGGTGCCGGTCGCCTCGGCCGAATTCGCGATCCTCGACTTGCTGGGTCGCATCGCGAATCAACCTGTCGGGGAGCTGCTAGGCGGAATTCGACGCCAGCAGATCCCTCTCTATATCGCGAACAACCACCGTGAATACGGTGCCGAAGAGTCGCTCAAGCGCATTGTCGAATCCGTCGAGAGCATCGATGCGAAAGCGGTGAAATTCAAACTGGGCGGGCGCATGAAAGTGATCGACCAAGTGCCCCGCCGCACCGAGCGACTCATTCCCATGGTAGCCGACGCCCTCGGCGACCGTTGCACCCTCTACGCCGATGCCAACAGTTCCTACGTCAATGCCGACAAAGCGATCGCCATCGGCCGTCTCCTCCAGTCGAACGGATACTCTTTCTACGAAGAGCCCTGCCCCTTCGACTATTTGGAAGAAACCAAGAAAGTCGCCGATGCTCTGGAGATTCCGATTGCCTGGGGCGAGCAGGAAAGCAGCCAATGGCGCTTCAAATGGATGATCGAAAACGGAGGCGCTCAGATTCCTCAACCCGACATCATCTACTATGGCGGCTTGATCCGTTCCCTGCGCGTCGCGAAATGGGCTGAACGGCGTGGGCTCGATTGCACTCCCCACATCTCGGGAGGCGGCCTGGGTTTTCTCTATATGGCGATCTATGCATCGTGCTGTCCGAATCCCGGCCCTTTCCAAGAATACAAAGGCGTCAATCGAAGTTTCCCTTGGGAAAGCCCTGGCGTCGATTTCAAGATCGAAAAAGGCCTCATGCCCGCCCCGCTAGGCCCAGGCATCGGGATCGACATTGATCCGGACTTCCTAAAGCAAGCGAGACAGGTGCAATGAGAAATCATTGCCGAGCGATGACGTGGGAGTGTTTAAAGGATTAACAGTGGCGAGAATTCATCATCAGAAAACCGCCATGAAGCATTACAATTTGGCGACTACGGGTTTAATTGGAATTTTGATGTTGGTCGGGGTTACGAGAACTGAGCCATTGATGTAGCCACGGCCAGGTGTGGCCTGTTGCGTGCTCATTTAGCCTGTCCCTTGTAGATCCCCTAAATCCGCCTGTCCGAACATTGCGAAAAGCGCTGATCCCCAACGGGGGCATTAGCGCTGTGAAACTTACCCCGACCGCAACCTCAATGCCGCCGGCTCTCCCCAATTCCCGCATCAGATTGCGGGAATCGGATAGACGATTCTCAGCTCAGCCGGAAGAGTAGGAACTTACTGTCCGCATCGGCGTCGACGGAAAAAGCTCCCGGTTCGTTCTCGATAGCGACTCCATCGGCCGTGCCGAGAGTCTCACCCGCTACTCGGACACTCCCTGATATGACCTGCAGCCACACATCGGGCCTTTCGGTATCGACCGGAATCTCCAGCGAGTTCCCCGCATCAAGCCGTCCGAAAGAGATAAGGGCATTTTGCCGGATAGCCGTGGTGTCCGCCCGCCCGTCGGGGGAAAACAATGGCGTGAGCGCGTTGACCGCCGCTCGGTCGCCCAGCTGTTTTTCCGCATACCGGGGCTCGCCCCCGTTTTCCGCCGGTTGCAGCCAGACTTGATACAGGTGGGTCAGGTTTTCGGAGGAGGGATTAAACTCACTGTGCCGAATGCCACGACCCGCACTCATGTATTGCAGGTCACCCGCTTCGATGATCGCACCGTTACCCATGCTGTCCTTATGGGCCAACTGGCCTTCGATCACGTAAGTGAAAATCTCCATGTCGGAATGAGGATGCGTCGGAAACCCGCCGCCCGGTTGGATGGTATCATTATTCATCACCCGCAGGGAACGGAATCCCATA
>CAJXQE010000557.1 GCA_913058215.1 uncultured Verrucomicrobiales bacterium | reverse complement strand
AGATCTCCACTATCCTCTTCGTCGGCAGCGTCAGATGTGTATAAGAGACAGTTGTAAAACTCGTCGTGCTTCAAGGCATATTCGACGGCTTTCACCAATGCCCCGACATCGGCAATATAGGGATCGCTGTCGATCTCCCAAATACGATCAACGTAGTCCTTGAGCCGTTTCTCGAGTTCTACTCTGGTTTCTGCAGGGAAGGCCAACCCGCCAGAAGGAGGCAGCTTTCGTTCAATGGCTGGAATCTCTTTGAGCTCCTGGCCGGACACGAAACCTCCGGCGGCAAAGATCAAAGAAAGAATGAGAATGCCGACGGATTTGAACATAACAAAAGCGGGAAGGATTAAATTTCCTCTTCAGTAATCGGATCAATCCAGCCAATCACTTTGCCCCGCTGCATGAGGCATTTCACATCGATGGGGAACTTGCCGAAGATCGTTTCCACTTCGAAATCAACGGTGACAGTGTCATAGGTGCCGGGAAAAACCTCTCCACCAATTTTCTCCGAACCATTCCAACGGTAGGATTTCGCTTCCTCCAACTTAACCGTTGGCACCTCGCCTTTGGCGAGACTTGCCTTCACCGGAGCAAAGCGTGGATCGCCGATCGCTCCGACTTCGCCACCACCCTGAAGCGATGCCATTCTGTCAGGACGCGCCTCCAATGCCGCTTTTGCTTTGGCACGTTTGTCTCCAATCCGTTTTTGTGTGAAGGCCACAAAGTCGTTGTAGCGTTTCTGAATCCGCTGTTTGAAATCAGTTTTATCCACATGGACCTGGGTCGACATCGTTTGATTCGCGAGACTGGCAACAGTCAGCTGATCGCCGATCAAACGCACAGGTTTCACTTCGGTTCCCGGTGCGGTATTGCTGGATCCAATGGCCTGACCATTTACGACCAGTTCGAAAGCCAGGTTTTCATTGGAGACAACCTGGGCAGGATAAGCATTTGGTGGAACCACTTTCCAGTTCTGAACAATCTGAGTTAACGGCAGAATCTGAGGCATCGGGTATTTCTTTTCGACAAGAAGATCAATTTCCGATTTTGGAGCTGCTGGCTTGGGTTTCGGTGCCGCGGGAGTAGGAGCTTTCGTTTTTGACGCCTTGGGTTTCGCGGGTGCGGAAACAGTGCTCGATGCAGCCGGCTTTGCCTGCCCCGATTTTTCCTGTTCGGAGAGAATCCTGTCATCTGCAGGAGTGATTCCTGATCCGGATTTCTCCAAGATGGGCTTGATGTAGGGCTCGTAGGCAAAATATCCTGCAGCACCGAGTCCACAGATCACAAATAAAATGGCAACAAATTGTTTCATGGGTAGGTCTTATTCCAAGGACTATCTTTACGACGAACCGACTGAATTTGCAAGCGCATCGCCCGCTCGTTTTCCTGTGAAAATTCCTTTGACCATCCCGCTGCCCGCGCGCTCTGTTGCAGAGCTATGCGTATCGTATTTATGGGAACCGGGGAAATCTCAATCCCCTCTCTGAACTGGCTTCTTTCGAGAGATTCCTCCACGGAAGTGGTGGGAGTTTTCACCCAACCAGACAAGAAGATCGGGAGAAAACAGATTCTGACGCCACCGGAAGTGAAGGTAATCGCCGAATCTCATGGCGTTCCCGTTTTTCAACCGGAATCCTTTCGCAAGGATCCTGCTGCGCTTTCTTCTCTCGAGGATTTGAAACCGGATATCGCGGTCGTGATGGCCTACGGGCAGATTCTACCGAAATCTGTAATCGCCGCTCCTCGTCTCGCCTGTGTCAATTTGCACGCTTCGCTGCTTCCCCGTCATCGGGGGGCCTCTCCGATTCAGGCGGCTATTCGGGAAGGTGATGAGGAAAGTGGTATCACCCTGATGCATATCGCACCGGCTCTGGATGCCGGCGATATGATCCTGAAAAAAAGCCTGCCAATTTCACCGGAGGATACCGGAGCTTCGCTTCACGACAGACTTGCGGAATTGGGCCCCGTAATACTCGCAGAGGGAATTCCGGCGCTTGTGGCCGGCTCAGCCAACAGAGAAGTTCAGGACAATGCCTCGGTCACCTATTCCGGAAAGCTGATGCGGGAAGACGGCGAAATTGACTGGTCTCTTCCTGCCGAAAAGATTGAATTACTCATCAGAGCCTACGATCCCTGGCCGGGGACTTTTACGCGGTTCTCCAGTGGAGATGGAGAGAAAACGCAGAAAATGAAAATTTATCCACACAGTTCACCGGGACCGAAAACCGATGCTGAACCCGGAACAGTTCTTTCTTCCGACAAGGCGGTTTCGGTCGCCTGTGGTGAAGGGACTTCAATTCTCTTGCAGGGTGATCTTCAGATGGAAGGACGCAAACGACTTGGCGTGATCGACTTTTTACGGGGAAATTCGATTGAAGCGGGAACAAAACTGGGCTCCTGACCATATTCGCCTTTCCTTTCGTTCGAGTTGGAGGAAGATAGAAACAGGAAAACAAATCTACTATGTCGAGAGAGTTCAAACGCGTCGTATTGAAACTCAGCGGTGAAGCCCTGAGAGAACCCGGAAGTCAGGACAATATTTCTCCGGAAATCGTTGAAGGAATTGCTCATCAGATCAAAGAATCGCAGCAAAACGGAATTGAAATTGCTGTCGTCGTCGGGGGAGGAAATTTCTGGAGAGGAGCCGCCGCCGCCGGACGCGGGATGGATCGCGCTACCGCTGACTACGTGGGAATGCTGGCCACAGTGATGAATTCTCTGGCGGTTCAAAGCATGCTTGAGGCTGTCGGAGTCGAAACCCGGGTGCAAACTGCGATTGAAATGAAAAACGTCGCGGAACTTTTCATCCGCCGCAAAGCGATCCGTCACCTCGAAAAAGGGCGCGTTGTCATCTTCGGAGCCGGCACCGGAAACCCGTTTTTCACGACTGACACCACCGCAGCCCTCCGGGCC
>CAJXQE010000556.1 GCA_913058215.1 uncultured Verrucomicrobiales bacterium | reverse complement strand
ACGCAACGCAACGCAACAACGCAACAACGAAACAACGCAACACAACGAAACGCAACAACTGGTTCGTATTTTCCCAAACGAATCGTACTCCTCACTCACTCACTCACTCAATCAATCAATCAATCACCCACTCACCTCTTCTTGAAACGCACCCACTTGGCCCTCTTGCCTGGGCCACCCTTACCACCATCGTCGTCCGCCACCTTCAGCCAGAAGTTGTCCGGCAGCGGGTGCACCTTGCCGGAGCGAATCAGCCGCTGCGCCTCGGCCATCGTCAGCCCGCCCAGCTCTGCGGCTGCGTCGAACAGGTTGGTGAGGTCCGGCGAAAATTGAGGGAACTCTTTTGGCAGGACGATGTATTCAAAGTTGGCACTCTTCCCTTTTTCCGGGCCCTGGGTGATGATGAGTTTGAAATTTCCGCCTTTCGTGAAAAGGCCAAGGCTCTGGGCCTTTTCCCAGATCCGGATCAGAGTGGTTCGCAGGAGAGCAGCCCGTGAAGAACTGAACATATCTTCCCCGTAGTTCTGCAGCGCCAATTCGATGATATCACTACCGTCTTTGCCGTAGGAATCGTGATGCTTTCCCAGGTAATTCATCGCGGCAATCATCTGCTTGTTCACAGCTCCGAAATCTCCCGGGCTTGCTTTATCACTTCCCTTGATGGGTTTAATGACGGGCAGAAACCCTTTGATCGCCTGATTGGTTTTTCCAAAAGATGGAGACGAAGGAAGTAGTGCCGCGACACCGATTGCGATAAAAAGAAGGAGACGATAAGAGTTCATCAAAGTGGAGTGGATCACCATTTCACAGGTCACGTTTCCGAGTCAAGATGGAAAAACGTCATTCACGGTCGCTCAATCGCCACTGGATCGATGTCTTTGAGCAGAAATTCAGCTATGGATGACGCGATCGCCCGGAATTTTTTTTCGCGGTCTGTTTTGAAAAGGGCTTCCTCCACAACCGGATTGTCCATGAACTCGACTTCGAGAAAGGCTTTTGGGACTTTGGCGAGCCGCTTCTTCAATTTGAGCTGAAAAAAGAAATTGGATCCGAGGCCACCGTGGAGATGACCATCAGTAATCACTCCACGGTTTTTTGCTCCCGGAAGAAACGGCCGGATTCCCTTGGCACAAGCTTCAGCGAGTCCCATTCCGAACCTGTGATCGGTGTCGTAGTTCGGGTTCCTCTTTTCAGAGGAAATCAGAGACAGGCTGCCTCTCGCATCGTGATTTTTGCTCGCATTAAAGTGAATGCTGACAATGCAGACGGTATCGGGCCGGTCGCAGATTCGGGCTCTCTCAGCAAAATTTAAATTTTTGTCATCCGTCCTCGTCAGCATTACTCCGACCGGCTTCCGTTGTTTTCCGGCCAAAGCCAGTAATTCCGCATGCAGAATTTTGCTGAATTCCAGAGTGATATCTTTTTCGTAAATTCCGGAAGGGGACCGCGCGTTGTTGGGGGAGCTGTTTGAGCGTTCCTTCAAGGTGCCGGCAACCGAAGAACCACCATGACCGGGATCAATCACGATCACAGGTCGGGGAGGTTCGGCCTGCGCGCCTGATACCATCGCAAAAGCGAAGATTGCACTGAAGCATAAGAGAACGAATGGACGGAAGGGGATCATTCAAAGTAGTTAACTTTCCAAAACTATATTGAAAACGAGGGATTTCAATGAGTGATCCTGTTTGTGATCGTGCTGGTTGTCGCCGATAAGTTCCTTATTCTGGAATGAGTGGAAGTATCGAGCCAATATCCGGCACCCCGGAGTGCCTGCAGGAATGCGCGGAATTTCTTGCGCGATTCGTTGCTGATGGAGAGATTCGCCGGCCGAAAAAACAAGACATGCTGGTCGAAACCTGGCGGGAGAGACTCCACTGGTGGTGGGGGGAGAATCCGTTCAGGAAAGAAGACTCCCCACTCGGGTTCCTGATGCGAAACGATGAGAGCGTCATCGTGGGAATGAACGGTCTCATCCCACGCGATTATCGATATGGAGATCAACTGATCCCCGGCCTGATTTCGACGACTTTTTTTGTGCGGACGGAGCACCGGGCTGAAGCGCTTCCGCTCTTCATGAAAATTCACCGGCTCGCCCGGGAGTATCATATGGTTGATTCAACTCCCGGCCCGGAGATGCAAAAAATCTTGTCCCGGTTTCGCTATCGCCATGAAAAAGAGGCTCAGGAAATTTATATGCCTTTCCGTTTTCGGAGCCTCCTGCCAACGACTTGGGCGATGGCATTCTGCCGCCTGTTTGTTCCCAGCTTGCAGGAAGCGATGTCAAGCGGGCGACTGATTCAGGATTCGGAAAAGGTTCAGACGATTCCTCAATTTACTCCTTCAAAGATCCGTCCGGATTTGACCCGCGAGGGGATTCAATGGCTCTGCAGATCCGGAGTGGCCCCTCCGATATGGATCGGACAGGTGGATGATTTGGGCAATCTCCTTGCCTATGCCTTTGTGCGCCGGATGAAGCTCCGGTGGTGGATGCCCACTTACCATCGGGTTGTCGAATGGGGAGATGTGGATCCGGAGAGCCGCAATCTGAAAAATATTGTGAGTCGACTGGTGAATTATCCCGCTGAATTTGGGATCTCTCCACATTCTCACGCGCTTGCTTTCGCTGATATTGGGGGAGAAGCTCCGAATTGGCTGGCCGGATTCCCCCGTCATCGCTTATCTTCTAAATTTCACTATGCGGTTTCTGGAAGAATTGAAGATCCGGAAACGCAGATGGTCTGTTATCCGCAGGATGGAGATCGCACTCTTCTTTGACCCTTTTTCCGGATTTGCGCATTTTTCTAAGGTCTCACATTCTTGAATCGTTCATAGTATGCGGGATATTACAGCCCGTCCCCACAGTAAGAACTGTCTCTTATACACATCTGACGCTGCCGACGAAGAGGATAGTGTAGA
>CAJXQE010000555.1 GCA_913058215.1 uncultured Verrucomicrobiales bacterium | reverse complement strand
GCAGCGTCAGATGTGTATAAGAGACAGAACCGTGACCGTCACGATGAAAGCAATGAACAGTCGGCTCGAAGTCACAAACAGCTGGTTGGAAGGTCCTGTTGCTTCCTGAAGGCGAAGAGAAAATTTTCCCAGGGATGAGGAGAATGCACTCATGGTGCTGATGACTACGATCGGGTTAATGATCGGAGCCGATAGCATGTAGGTGATGGCGCAGGAGACCGGCAGCCCTTTTTTAATCAGCCGGCGAATGACCGGAACGATGGCACACTCACAGACTGGAAAGATCGCGCCAAGTAAACCGCTCAAGACAACGGCAAGCGGCTTGTTCCTGGGCAGCCATTTATCGATCAACCCTGGAGGAAGATAGGCGTCGATAAAGCCCGAAATAATGGTTCCGAGCAAAATGAAAGGGGCACCTTCCAGAATGATACTCAGGAACAGGTAACAAAAATCGGTAAAGGGCGAGAGGTCGTTCATCTCCATAGCTAGCTGCGGCTAAGTTTGCGCGAGGAGAGTCATTTTCGCAAACGCGGATGTGAGGAAGAGAATGGGCAGAATTTACAAATGAGGAAAAAACCTCAAAAAAGACTTGTTCGGGTGAACACTTTATGGTTAAAGTGTTCGCATGAGTAGTTATAATCGACCTACCTTGATGGGGAATCTCACTCGGGATCCGGAACTTCGAAAAACGAAAAAGGGTGCTTCAGTTACCGAACTCGGGCTGGCTTTGAACCGAAAATGGAATGAGGACTCAGGCAAGCAACGGGAAGAGACCACCTTTGTCGATGTCATTGTCTGGGGGAAGACCGCTGAGAATTGCGTTCAATTTCTGAATAAGGGGCGAAGTGTCCTTCTCGAGGGACGGCTCTTTATGGATTCGTGGAAAGACAAAAGCACCGGTGAGACAAGGAATAAGCTGAGAGTCGTCGCTGACAATGTGCTGTTTCTGGGAAGCAAACAGGAAGGAGGCGGTGGAGGAGACGAGATGCAGGAGGCTGCGTAAAGATGCCGCGTAAAGATGCGGCGCTGGGAGTGTCGGAGTTTCTTTGGGATACGCCTGACACCAAAGCTTGGCTTTTTTGATGGGTAGGGTGTCGTTCTCTCTAAAGTGGTAGACCCTGTATGGCATTTGGCCCGAGACAGCCACGCGAAGCTGGAGACAGCCACGTGGGACTAAAATCAGGAGCTGGCTATAAAGATGTGGACCGCGACGTTCACTCTTGCCCTGAGGTGTGATTGAGGTTTTGCCCCTGCTCGGTATTCGAATTCTGAACGGCCACATCTCTGAACGGCCACATCTTGTATCTCATGACGCACCAGGAATAGTCATTGCCCGGGAGAGGGAAGACAACTTGAGGAAAGCGGTCTGGTTTCCGGGTAGGGATGCGACGGGGAACCGTCTTGACCCTGTTTTATCAGAGATACTGAGATACTGAGATACTGAGATACTGAGATACTGAGTGGTCGGTGGTTTGGGTTCGATAGCAAACCCGCCACAATCACTAGGGCCGACGGGATGCCCGCCATTCCCAAAAATTCAATCCGGCGCCCAGACACTGGACAACTCTTCTTCCATCTGCTTTTCCCATTCATCCGGCTTTCGGGAATCCACCCAGACAACCGTCTTGTATTCTGCGTCCGTCAAAGTGATATCGGGTGCCGCACCGACAATGAAGTTTCCGCCTTCCGTATCTCCACCGTCTTTGTGCGTAACCACAGAAGTTAGCCAGAAAAAGCGGCGCTTCCCACCGACGTCACGAATGAAGGGTCTCTGTTCGGCGGCACTGTTGCGGGACCAGTCGTAATTTTTGCGGCTCTCCATCACTTTAGAAACAATCGCGGAAACCCCGGTTAGTGATTGTTTCTTTTCATAGTGTCGAAACACGTAGGTCACTCCCTGACCGTCGGCCGGAACAAAAAGGCTGGTATTGAGTCCCTGCTTATCCGCCTGAAACGGTTCCAGAGCGAAATAGTGATAGAGACTCGCTTTGTCGCCGACCTCAAAATAACCGGTGAAAGGCTGATCGTTGTAGTCGCCGGGAAGATCCGGGATCCGAATATCACCGCGATGGTATCCGGGCATTGGGGAGAGAAAGCCACGGCTGAAGCGATAGCTCTGCGCTGTGAATCTCGAAACAGTTTCGGGTATCACATTCTGATTGAGGAGAAATTTATGTTCGGGGATTTCCTCTGGTCTGATCCATTTTCCGGCTCCGGTAAAGACGGACTTTGTCACCTCGTCAGCTCCGCTTCCCTGTTCAATAACCACGACTCCGCCGAACACAGGGCGTGGGAGAAAGAATCCTTTCCATCGAACGAGAGACACCATTTGAACCCATTTCCCCTCGTCATTACGAATGTAGCGAACCTGGCCCGGTTTGTAGTTCATGAAACGCCAGGGGCCAAATCGGTTTACCACTGCTTTGCGGGTGTCGCGGGCTGCAAGCATTCCCTCACTGCTGAAGAAATCGACCTTGTAACGATTGTCTCCCGAAAAATTTAAAGCGACTTTGTCGGCGGGGACCCGGATCACTTCTTCCACTGTTCCCGTCAGCCTGCGGATAGCAAAGGCCGGTTCGATCGCCATCGACCAAATGTAGTCGTCCCCGTCTCGAACGAATTCGGGAGCGGAAACTTCGTGGACATCAGAAATCCCTTCGCGAGCCAATGTCTGAACAGCGTTGCGAGGATGAATCCGTTCGTATCGAGTGAGAGGGAGAACTTCGAGCTCTTTCTGTTCAATTCCCCCGTAGTGCCACCAGAGCGCCAGATAGTTTCGAATCCCGGAGTCGAAAGGAAATGCGAGGATCCCCATGACAAGACTCAGCACCATCAGGATCGATCCGGTCCAGTATCTTCGTTTCACACAAATCGCACTGCCGATGGACTGTCTCTTATACACATCTCCGAGCCCACGAGACCGAGGCTGATCTCG
>CAJXQE010000554.1 GCA_913058215.1 uncultured Verrucomicrobiales bacterium | reverse complement strand
CCCCCCGCCCCAGTCGACCCCATAGAGACCCCCATCCGGAGCAAAGGCGAGACCGACAAGGGGAATGCCTTCTGAAATTTTGTGATCGTTGACCATTTCAAAACTGTCTCCCCTCGGCTTGATTTGAAACGCCCACTGCTGGCCGTTCGGTGCGCTTGTCAGGAAAGCGTAGTCGGAATACGCCGGGCCGAGAGCAGTTCCCGGATTGATCTTAAAACCAGCCGGTCCGTTTTCGTAATTGCTGAGCGGCGGAGTAAACCAAAGAGGCTGCCCATCATGATAGGGAACGTGCATTTTGTCATCATCCCAGGGATTGTAATCGCCCTTCAGATACTGCCAGTTGGAACGCCATCCGGCATCGAGATATTGCTCGATGTAGACGAAGCGCTCTTTTTCCCCCGCGTAGTCGGCATCGTTATCGACGCCGAAAAAGTTTCCGTATTTGTCGAAGCCAACCTCCTGGATGTTACGGAGCCCGTGGGCATAAACTTCAAAATTCGAGCCGTCCAATTCGCAGCGCATCAAGGCTCCCTGATTGGGATATTTATAATCGCGTCCGTCTTCGGTTTTTACGCGGACGCCTTTGTCACCGACCGACCAGTAGAGCCGACCATCGGGGCCGACAATGAGCCCGTGCATGTCATGGCCGGCATAGGCGAGGTGAACTCCGAAACCGGACACGAGCACCTCCTTTTTATCTGCTTTGTCATCACCGTCGGTGTCGCGGAATTTCACCAACTCCGGAACGGGGCAAGTGAAGATGTCGCCGTCGTGAAAGAGAACGCCCCCGGCGACTCCCCCTATCAAATGATCCAAACCCTCGGCGAAGATCTTATCGGAATCGGCGAGCCCGTCGCCCTTGGTATCGGCGATCAGATGAATACGCTCGCTCAAGGCTCTGAGATCTTTGACGTCATGAATACCGTCGCCGTTGTAGTCATTAACCCGGTGTTTATTGGCATCGCTATTCTCCGGGGTGAAGTTCTTTTCGTAGAAGCCGATTTTATCCTCGATCGACTGAAAGCTGAGATCGTCAGTGATCCAGTCTGTGTTCTTCCGGATATCGAGATCGTTAGCCTTGCGCCGCTGCGTCTCCGTAACATAGGCGCGCCCTTTTGAATCGAAGGAAATCGCCACCGGATTGGGAACATCGAACTCCGGCGTCCACTTGGTGTATTTCAACTGTGACGGATCAGCCTGTTCATTCTTTTCCTGCGCCTCGACCGCGGAGAAACGTAGAAACAGAACACTGATGAGAAGGACTCCAAAAAATCGCATCGCCTAATCTGTCACGGAAGCGCTAGAACTCCAGAACTTGATCGAATCGATCCGAAACTGATAGCCCGTCGCATGAGTTTCCGGCTGATTCCCCTCCACCTCTGGCGGCGTAATGCTCTTGAAAGGGACTCAAGATCAGAAAATTTCAGACCCTGCTCTAAATTTCTTTTGGAAACCATAAACACTTGCCAATGCCCTCCAACTCAAGCCTCTAAGTAGAGTCAAATCACCGGCTCAGCTCGTACCTGTTATCTTTTGGCCTTGCCGTAATTTCTAAATTTGCGATATTCGCATCTTTTCAAATGAACCGCACTGGTCAGGGGGACGACCTCACTGCGTTCAAGCCTTTCGCTTGTTTTGCCTTGATTTGGGCCTGCACTACGCTGGTTCACCAATTGGCGTTTACTTTTTGGACAGAAAGCTGGCAGGGTTGGATTCTCGTGATCGCTGCAATCGCCTGTCTATTCCAGCCCAATTGCGTTTTTCGTTTCGCCTTTCTCATCTTCAGTTCCCTGCTCAATCTCTGGCATAAGCTGCCCTTCGTTCCGAATCACATTCTCTTCGAGGGCATGCTTCAGGTGATGATGGCGATCGGCCTGATTTCCTTTTTTGTGAAAAAAAAGGGCAAAGCAATATTCGATGGTAATGACGGAGCGTGGAAAGCGAAGATCATCTTCTTCGCTATCGCGGTCGCCGTGAAGGTAATCTACTTCACAGTGCCCGGAATCCCGCGGGGATATTACCTCGGAGCGCCGACGACCCTATTGCTCCTTTTCGCCACAGGGAAACTGCTCTTCCATCGGGGCAGGATTTCCGGTGGTGATGATTTTTTCTATTCTTTCGCTCCGGTGGCGCGAGTCGCATTGCTCATCATGTACATGTGGGCGGCTCTACAAAAACTGAATCACGACTATCTGAACCCGGATGTGAGCTGCGCTGCCAAATTGCATCAAGAGATTGCCGCCTACTTTGGACCACTTATTCCCACAGCCGACTGGGCTTTACACGGTGCCATCTATGGGTCTTTTCTTTTTGAAATTGGAATTCCCATTCTTCTTTATATTCCGAGAACTCGATTCTTAGGATTTATCGCAGCGGTCTGGTTTCATCTCTGGCTCGCGATTCACCCGGCCGCCGGAATTTTCAGTTTCAGCACCCTGATCCTTGCCCTGCTCTTTCTCTTCCTACCGGGCACCTGGGGCGAAAGCCTTCAGCAACTTTGGAATCGCCAAATGCAATGGCTCGGTCGGGGAGATATCGACAAAGGCCGGAAACGGGCCCGTTGGATGGTCACCCTCGGATTTTTGATCACTCTGATTGTTCAGGGCAGCCTCTATTTGGTGATCGAAAGGAGTTACGAAACCTTTCACAAAGCGAATCGGATCGGATTCTTCACGTTTTTTGCCTGGGGATGCTGGATCGGAGGCTGTTATCTCGTTGCCGCTTGGAAAGCACGCGGAGAGTCGCTGGAATTTCCGAACCGCTTTCGATGCAACATCTGTTGTCTCGCTTTGATACTGGTAGTCGCCAATGGGGCCTGGCCCTGGATCGGTGGGCGGACCCAGACTTCCTTTTCCATGTATTCCAATCTCCGTTCAGAAGGCGAGGGCAATCATCTCTTTCTGAAGCGAAAAGACATTCTTCCTTTTCAGCAGGACCTGTCTCTTATACACATCTGACGCTGCCGACGAAGAGGATAGTGTAGA
>CAJXQE010000553.1 GCA_913058215.1 uncultured Verrucomicrobiales bacterium | reverse complement strand
GTCAGATGTGTATAAGAGACAGGATATGTTGGATATTTTAAAAACTTTATCTTTTTTGGGATAAACTTTTCCCAACCATCATGACAACTCCGGATAATTTTCTCTACAACATCGCCAACCTTCAATTGGCACTCGATCAGCCGGCTATTCCGGGAAAACTGATCCTCTGGTCACTTCTCATGCTTTCGCTTGTCTGTTGGGTAATGATCCTTTCCAAGGCAGTCACATTGAAAAAGATGAAACGAGCCGATGTGCTCTTCACCCAACGGCTTCGTCGCTCACGAACAACACTTGAAGTTTTTGAAGAAGGCTGGAACGACGAAAACTCACTGCATCACGATATTTACCTCTATGGAGCGAAAGAAGCGGCGTTTCAACTTCTCGGGACCCGCGAACCGAATCCAACCATGCACAACCGGATCAAAAAAGCCGGGAAGCTATCGCTCAGACAAATCCAACTTTTGCGGGAAGCGTTCCACCGTGGCGAACAGGCCGCAATCGACAAGCTCCAGCTGACTATTCCGATGCTTCAAGCCATTGCGGTAGGCACACCGCTGCTCGGAGCAACCGGAATGATGCTCATGATGATGCGGGGATTTTCCACCGCCACAGAATTCGGACAAGTTGCTCCGTGGATTTCCGGATCGCTCATTTTTATGGTCCTCGCACTGTCGGTGGCTCTCCCGGCCGCCATTGCGAAGATTATTTTCCAAACCAGATCCCGTCACCGTCAGCGCGAACTCAGTGACTTCCGCGTGGAAATCACCCGCCTTTTCGAGCGAAGTTTCGCCGGGGAAGACCAGATCGACACGGAAGATCGGGTCTCTCATGCTCCGGCTCCAGAGGAAGCAGCAGAATTTGAAGACGAGAACCTGGCTGAAGCCGACGAAAAAGAACCATCCAATGATCTTGAGTATCGCTACAAGCCGAAAACAAGTTCGGGCGGAAAGAGGGAATTCCGATCCCTTCGCTCAGCCGGTCTCAATATTCTTAAGGTCAACGAGGCTGAAGAGGAAGAAGAGATAAATCCGATCGCCAAACAGGCTGCGGATTTGCGAACCGCATTTTGAAGCCCCTGCTTTCCTATTTCCCCTTCCCTTTGTCCTGCGAGCAATGAAGATTCCAAAGCACCTGCCATTCATCATCCTTTCGGTCGGAGCAGCTCACGCGCTGTTCATAACGACGATCGTACCCCGTGGAGAAACAGGCGAATCCTCAGCAGCAGACTCCTCGGCAACGCTCCCCCACAAAACCACCGGATTCATCGACGAACCGACAGGTGAGCGGGTACCCGCGGATACCGGACCTCAAAGAAATCCTCTGAACCTGATGATCACCGAAGAGGAGGAAGTCCAGGTTCCAGTCAATGATGCTCAGGAAAACAGTGAAGATACTAAAATTGCCGCAGCTCTTCTTTTTCCTGTATCCGGGACCGCAAAAGCAGAGACTCAAACAAGCATAGGGACCACGACTGTCGTGAACGAAGAAGAAAGCGGGTTCGCAGAAAAAGAGTTGGATCATTTTGCTGAGCCCGAACCTGTCATTGAACCTGCCTCTGTCCTTGTCGTATCAGCAGCAAGGGCTGAAACCCAGGCACGTAAACAGGAAGTGATTCCCCCGCCACCAGTGGAAATCGTCTCAGTTTCGTCTGCCCTCCTTGCAGAAAAGGTGCCGCAGCCCAATAAAAATGAGGAAGAGCCCCCGGCTTCGGCAGAGCCTGTCTTCAAACAAGAGGAGAAAATCACCACCACCGCCGATGACATTGCTGAAGAACTACTGAGCAATGCGACCATCGATGATCCGGCTCTGGAACTGGATTTATCCGATTCTGCGGTTGCTGCTGCAATGATAAAAATCGAGAGAGCCAGAAAAAACGCCACCAGCTTGCCGATCACTCCGGCCGCCGAAAAGAAGATCCGGGTCAAGGTTCTGACACCTACCCCTTTGGAGGGAAAACCCTTGAAGATTTCTCCACCTCCGATTCCCCCATCTTCCTGATTCAGAAACGACGACAATCCGGATCACTTTCCAGGTAGCTAGCTTTTCTGGATCCCCGGAGTGAGAACCATGCAAAGAAACACCCTCATCACCCTGCTCAGTGCACTCGCACTTAGTCAGGCCATTGTTGCGGCTCCGGCAACCATTCCGATTGGAGTTGTCGTAGGTGGAGACGCCTCCAAAATTGCCGGCGATGCATTGAATCATGCCCTGAACCGGTCCCATGTTTACTCGGTAAAATTTGGACCCGTCGGCGGTATTTCGAGAATCGAAGCGATGACGGATTCCGGATTCCTTACCGGGAAACTAATCTCCGCCGATGGCAAAGTGGTGTTTGAAAGAGAATACAATCGCGGTGACCAGAAGCTGAACGCCTATCAACTGGCCGACGATGTCACTTTTAAAATGACGGGCAGGCCCGGAATTGCGACCAGCCAGATCGCCTTCGTTGGCCAAAGAGGAAGCAGCACACTGATCATGGTCACTGATTTCGACGGATCCAATGTTCGTGATATCCCTACAGGCCTTTCCGTAGCGGCCTCTCCCGCACTTAACTCCAACGGAAGCAGGCTCTCCTATTTCGGGGCCAATGGCAGCTCAGGGTCTTTGATTTCCCACGACCTGCCATCAGGAAGAAAAAAGACCGTTCTGCGAAAAAGTATTTCCAGAGCAAGCGCCGCCTGGTCACCCAACGGCCAATACATTGCCGCCATTGTCGCTCCTGCTGAAAACCGCATGGCCGGAAGCCTTTATCTTATCAAAGCACAGGGGGGAGGCACTCCCAGGACACTCTCGGCCGGTCCGATCGAGCCTACCAGCCCCGGTTTTTCGCCAGACAGCGCCCGGATTATTTTCGCGCGCGCCTCCGGCCCGACAAGTTCTACCCTTTATATTGGATCAATCGCTTCAAATCATTTCAATCCAACACCGGTTCCTCTTCCGGTTCCTCATGCATCATCTCCTGTCTCTTATACACATCTCCGAGCCCACGAGACCGAGGCTGATCT
>CAJXQE010000552.1 GCA_913058215.1 uncultured Verrucomicrobiales bacterium | reverse complement strand
GAGATCAGCCTCGGTCTCGTGGGCTCGGAGATGTGTATAAGAGACAGTAGTAATAGAATCCGGCTTCGTCATCGCGACCGACATGGAGAACGTCCACCAGGCCAGGATGATTCTTCGATACCTTCTCGTATTTTTGAATCCCCTCGAATTCGCGCTCAAAGGTTCGCTCCAATTCGAAATCTTCACGTCGAACAATTTTGACAGCCCGACACAAACCCGTAACTGTCCGGGCCAGAAATACTTCCCCGTAGGCACCGCCGCCGATGCGACCGAGCATTTCGTAATGAGGAATCAGGGGGATGTCGGAATTTTCAGCGATAGCGCAACATTAAACCAAAGTGGAAATGACTCAACCTTTCACGGTGAAGGAGTTTTCGATTCAACTCTCTCGAATCGACCACCAAACAAGCTCGATTCGTCACAGGAAATTATCGTACGACTTCGGCGGCCCGCTTCCCGTCGACGGGGAGAATATGATCTTTATCCACGGCCTTAGGCAATTTCTTATAGACCGATATCTCGAAAACTGTGTCGGAAGAAATGGTCTGACCCGCCCATCCGGAAGCCTGAGGCGGACCGGGATCTTCGTCGAATCCTGTAACGCGATGGCCAAATCCCCATCCCCCGTAGGTGAAGCGCGTCTCGACCTCACCATCGCAGGACTCTGAAAACATGCCCAGATGACGTGCTTCATAGAACAACTCGTTGCTTCCGTTGAAACCGTTGGCAAACCCGTCGCCACTACCGCTCAGATCTGCAGTGCTGCATTTACAAAAGATTTGCTCGCCGGTGTCGAGCCGCTTCATGCCCACCCATTCGATACCTTTTGGAAGCTCCGACAAAGACTTCGCCCTGGAACGAGCTCCTTTATAGATACTCTGATTCCATAGCTCCGGATCATTTGAACAGAAAACAAGCTGCTGGTAGTCATCCGGCAGACCGGAATCTTCCGGTTCATTAGCTTCAGCTGCTGTAAAAACAGGAGGCGGCTCTTCACTTTGAACGAGTTTGTCTTCGGTGAAGACATTTTCCGAAGGTAACTCCACTTCATTTGAAACGGCGGGGTCCTCAAAAAAGATTGGAGCCCGGAAACCGGTATCGGGAACAGCATTTCTCTTCGAGCCATTTCCTTCCGGTGTGTGGCGATGACGAAACGCATCGAGCGCTTTTTCTCCGGCTTCAACCAGCCCTGCTTTTCCGCGCCCTGTTTTCAGTTCCCCATCAATGGCGATGACGTCCAGAAATCCGGATATTTCTTCAGAATCGCTCTCCGCGATGTTCCCACTGGATGAATCCAGCAAATCAGTCACCTTTTTGATCGAGTCAGAAACGGCGCCGTGCAAACCGCCCTGCAGTCGGCCGAGAGATTCTATGACTCTGGAAAGGCGCCCCTCAGTCTCACCGGGATCCAGACGCCTCTCATCATCGTCACAAAAGAATTTTTCCCCGAGATCCACGACGGCTTTAAGAATCGAGCGGAGTTCAACCTGCCGGGCTTTTAAAAGCCCCACCTGCTGAGCGAGGTTTTCCTGACAATCAGCAAGATGACTTTTCCAAAGCTCCACTTCTTTGCCTGCTGAGGAACCGACCCGGTTTTCGAAAGTCCCCAGCCGGTTTGCCATTAGATTTACCTTGGAAATTTCCGAGCCGACCCGGTGACGCTCATCACGAATGGATTCCTCAAGAAAGAAAAGGGCCCCTGCGGGATGTGAAAAATCCGAACCGCGGTTTTCTCCCAGCCACTCGGTAAATTTTGCAAGACGTTGATGCCCCTCCTGCATCTGCCTGTCGGCAAGAATCAGCTTCTCATGCCTCCACTTCAGTTCCGCAGGAATTTCACTTTTCTGCCCTGTCGGTCCGACAATTTCCTGTTCGATCGGCGGAAATTCCAATCCACTCTTTCGCTTTTTCCCTCCTCGCAGGAGCAGCGCAAAGATAACCCCGAGAACAAACGCACCAAAAAACGCAATCATAAGCACCGGTGACATCTCGCGAATCACGCGAATCCAGTCACTGGTATTTTCATTCGCCTGCGCGAAAATACGCACTTCGCTAGCGAATAGAGAATGAACAAAAAGAGGCATTGTTTGTAGAATTTCTAAAACAATCAACATTATTGAACGGGATTATATTATAGCCAAGCCATTTATTCTCATTATTCAGAACGTCTGAGGCTCAATCTTGAGATTTTGGTGACATGAATTTGTTACGCAAATTTTACGATTTCGGGATTGTGAGGGAGGAGCATCGAAACTACGTTTTTTTAAGATGAAGAATGTCAGTCGCTTACTCGTGGTCCTATTTTTAGCAGTTGGTTTGCAAACCGGAGCAAAGAGCGCCGACCTTACTCCGGAAATGAGGGAATCCCTCATGGCGAAGATCAAAATGATACGGGAAAACATCAATGGTGTCCTTTCTCAGAGAAATCAGAGCGCCGGAAGAGTTTTCCTCGATGCCTCCGCAGACTCAAAGAAAGCGATCGAATTGTTTCTCAATTGCCACAAAGAGGTCAATTACGATAGGGAGGAGCGCCCGGATTCAGATTTCCGCGAGTGGAAAGAGAGTCAGGCTGATCGCTTTAAGGACGACAAGTTTATGGAGTCCCTCCGGATTCAACTCCGCTATCTCGGTCTGAGTTGCCAGGTCGCCGAAGCAGAGGAACTGGATGAAGTTTTCGGAAGTCTCATGACTTATGTAGACGGGCTCAGTCGTATGGAGGAAATGCCGGATCAGGTGCTTCTTCAATCTGTCGCCAGTTCAATTTTTTCTGAAGCCTATCACCTCCAGAAGCTTCTCGGGTCCAATGATAGCTGGGAATCCGTCCCTTATAATATCGGGGGAATCTACGACAAAAGCATCCTGCCTTATCTTCGCGAGGAAAAGCCCGAAGCATTAATGAATGCCTGGGACAAAAGAATCGAGCAGCAAACCCGCATTGCGACGCTCCTTGAAACGTTGAAAGAAAAAGAGCTCCGGGGGATGGACCTGTCTCTTATACACATCTCCGAGCCCACGAGACCGAGGCTGATCTCG
>CAJXQE010000551.1 GCA_913058215.1 uncultured Verrucomicrobiales bacterium | reverse complement strand
ACGAGATCAGCCTCGGTCTCGTGGGCTCGGAGATGTGTATAAGAGACAGGCCGGGAACAGAATCCAGCTCGGTGGCAACAAAACCATCGTCCGTTAAAATCAAATCCGGCCGAATGACCGAAGGAACAGCATCCAGATTCGCTGCCGAAAGCCCTTTTTCCAACATGTCCCCCGGCTTTCCGCGATCGAGATAATTCGACACCCACTCCGGCAGAGTTCCCTTTTTGCTGCGACGATAGATGAGATCACAGGACTGCTGAAATTTCAGCAAAACCGGCCCGAGCTTCTCGAGAGCTTTAACGGTTTTCTTCTCCAAAGGAAACGGAGTCGGCGAAACTCTCCACGCTTTTTCCGCAAACAATCCCCCTTCAGGTATTGCCGCACGAACCGTCGCCGCTTTTTGAAGTAACACTTCTTCCTTGTCTGTCTCTAACTGGACTGTCATCCCTGTAACAGTCGTAAAGCGGAGCGCAAAATTTCATCGGCCCCTGAAATACTTTCAGGAACATTCTCCACGGCTTTCTGCGAATCGGCCTGCTTGTAGCCTAAAGAAATCAATGCGAGCAGCGCATCATTCTTGGCGCGCTTCTCCGGAGTCAGGGCGGCGCCACCTGCCTGTGTTTCCCAGGCTTCTTTCACACCGACCTTGTCACCAAGCTCAAGAACGATTCTTTCCGCCGTCTTTTTCCCGAGTCCCTTGATTTTCGAAATCGTCGCCGTATCCCCGGCGACAACCGCCTGTTTAAAGTCGTTTGAATCCATTCCACTGAGAATCGACATCGCAACTTTTGGCCCGATTCCCGACACCCGGTTCATAAGAAGGCGAAACAGATCCCGCGAATCCTCATCGGGAAATCCGTAGAGAGTTTGTTCCTGTTCGCGAATATGGTGATGGGTGAGCACTTTTGTCTGCTCCCCCATGCTTCCGAATGCCTGTTCGCCGGTAAGTGGCACCCTCACTTCATAACCGACCCCGTTGGCGTTTACCACCAAACGACCGGGCCAGCTTTCTTCAAGGGTGCCTTGTAAAAACGTAATCATTGAAGAATACTGCACCCAAGCCCGTTAACCGGATAAGGCAACCGGATTTCGCAAGACAGTCATATGAATCCCCACTTTTCAGCTGCAGGTTTGATCCCGGCAATCGCCGTATCGCTGCTCTTTTCAAGTTCAGCTTTCGCCGAAAAACCGGAACACCGGGTCGGGTTTATCTTTGAAGGCAGCTTCGAGAAAGCGGAAATCGTTTCGAAACTGGAAGGGGCAAAAAAAACGCAGCTGATTCCAGCCTACGAATGGGACTACGGAATTCGCCTTTTCAGCAAAGCCGAATGGGAAAAGCGAGGCTACGAATGGGAAAACTTTGTCTCCATTGCCAAAAAAACGGCAGATACTCTTGCTGATAAACTGGAACCCGATCTCATCCGCGACAGCCGGGGAGTCATCGACTATGCCCTGGTTACCAGCGAGGATCCTTTTCTGAGCAGTGTGCTGATGTCCCCTCTTTTTGGAAAAAAATTCAAGGATACGCTTGGAGACCAGCTTCACGTTGTCATTGTTGACAGGCACATTCTCTACGTTTTCCCGGCATCGGGCGGGAAGTTAAACGATTACGGCGCTGCCGTGGTCGAAAAATTCAAGAGCGCCGAACTTCCTGTCAGCCTGGAGGTTTTCCAAGTCGACGAAAAAGGGTTCCGCGTCGTTGGGGAACTGGAAAGATAATCGAATACCTCTGTCGATTACCCGAATCGACCCGATACATAATCCTCCGTCTCTTTGCAGGAAGGGTTCGAAAAGATCGCCGTGGTGTCATTCATTTCGATCAACTTACCGAGATAGAAAAACGCTGTCCGATCGGAAACCCGCGTTGCCTGTTGCATGTTGTGGGTCACGATCACAATGGTGAATTCCTCTTTCAGCCGGGTAATCAAATCTTCGATGATCGCCGTCGAAATTGGATCAAGAGCCGAACAGGGCTCATCCATTAAGATCACTTTCGGACTCACCGCAATGGTCCGGGCAATACAGAGCCGCTGTTGCTGACCACCGGAAAGCCCTAGTCCACTGGCATCGAGCCTGTCCTTCACCTCGTTCCAGAGACCTGCAAGCTGAAGACTCTCCTCCACCGCCTGATCGAGACGGGACTTGCTGCGAATACCCTGAATCCTGAGACCGTACGCAACATTTTCGTAAATGCTTTTAGGAAAAGGATTGTATTTCTGGAAGACCATTCCCACATGCTTTCTCAGCTCAATGACATCAACTTGCGGGTCATAAATATCAGTACCGTGAATACGAATCTGACCTTTCGTCATCGCAGCCGTCGGAATGAGATCGTTCATTCGGTTCATACAACGAAGCAGCGTCGACTTTCCACAACCGGACGGCCCGATTAACGCGGTCACCTCCCCGCGATTGATATTCATTGAAATATCCTGAAGCACATCCGTGTTCTTAACATAAGCAAAATTCACATCGTCCACTTCGATCACCACCTTGGACGAGTTGCCATCGATCCTATCGCTACTCTGCAACTCCTCCGGAGTCGTCAACTCCCCCGGATCGACTAAAGCTTCCTTTTTTTCCTCTGACATATCAGTGCTCATTAAATACTTCTACTGCCTCGATTTACCACTTCAGTTTTTTGCGGAAATGAATTCTTAGATACACCGAAAGCGCAGCAAAGATCATCACCAAAAACATAAAAACAAAAACAGAACCGTATTGCATGGGACGAGTATATTCTGACTGCGGAATCCGTGCAGCCACGGTGTAAATGTGATACGGCATCGCTTGAACCGACTGGGTAAAAAAGTCTCCTACGCCAGTCGCCGACTCCCAGGGGAGTTCATCTTTATGAGCCGCCGCTGCCGTAAACATAATCGGCGCGGTTTCCCCGGCGACACGAGTGATTCCCAATATCGAAGCAGTCAGCATTCCCGGAAAAGCGTAGGGCATAACTGACTTCCGGATCGTCTGCCATTTGGTCGCTCCTAATGCCTGTCTCTTATACACATCTCCGAGCCCACGAGACCGAGGCTGATCTCG
>CAJXQE010000550.1 GCA_913058215.1 uncultured Verrucomicrobiales bacterium | reverse complement strand
TCTACACTATCCTCTTCGTCGGCAGCGTCAGATGTGTATAAGAGACAGCCCCTACCCTTACTTGAATATCGCATCAATTCCCATCGCGCTTTTCCGGGAAAATTTCGGAACAAGCCTCGGCCGGGAACGTTTCAGGAAGACATGGGCTATAGATAGCAGTCTCAATCCCACAATCTTATCAATCAGACGATAGCCCGGTTGTTTTTTAGTCATGTAGGTGAAAAACATCCCCATGATCCTTTTGTTAAACTTGAACGGAGAGAAGTCCATTTTCACCGCATAACGATAGCGGTTTCCTCTTGGATATTTCTTCTTGTAGGCCGCTTTGACATACTCAAGACGCTCTTTGATCTCGTCATCAAGAGGACGGAAAAGATATTCCCGGGACAGGGCAATAATCCCGAAAGTATATTCCATAAATTCGATATCCTCTTCGGGAAGGTTGCACTGTAGAGCCAGGGTTCTCATTCGCCGGATCTTCGCCATGGCAGCGTATCCCGAACGAATACAAGCTTCGCCGTCCTCGACAAAGTGACTCGCCAATTTTTTGATCGAGTGGGAAATGAATAGGTTGTGCCAGTAGACACCGATGAGCGGAGGGATTCTGACCCGGCGGAAAAAAAGCTTACTCCGCGCAAAATCAGGAAGGTAGAGAAGTTCAATCACCACCTCCTCCGAAAGACGCAGCAGCTCTATCATCGCAGCGTAGTTTGATATTCCCGGCAAATGGGAAAGTGCCTCCGCGGCGAGTTCACCATGTTTAAATAGACGAAGGGCAACGAAGGTATTGATCTCTGTCCAGATGGCATTTTCCTCAATGAACGCCAGGCGTCGGAACGGAGTCAAGCCCCCGGTCTGACACCATACGGACATCCCCACCACATTGGGAGCTTCCCGCAACTCGATCGAAAACTGTTCGTAGTCATCTCCGATGAAGCTTGGAAATTCCCCGCACCCCTCGAACTCCCGACGGGTCTGTAACTCGACAATTTTCGGGATATCCGTCAGGAAAAAATTCCGGTTCAGAGACATATAGCGAAAGAAATCGGATTCGCCGTATTTCATTGAAAGGACGAATGCCGGACTGTCGATTCCAGACACAGTTTTTTCCAAAGTTGCTTCGTGCCAAATGAGATCGCCAACCTCGTGAGCGCCCACTGTCCAGGTTCGAAAAATGCAGCGTCGCTTATGCTTTTCGAAAACCGGAAGGATCGATTTCAAACAACGGTTCACCATTGCCGGATTTTTCAGGACCAGCTGACTCCGAAATTCATCTTTTACATCGAGCCCGTCACTCTCGCCGATTCGAAGCACTACCCCGGCCACCTGCGGAAAATCCTCAAAGAACCGGTTCAAGAGCTCAACGATGAATTCATTCCGTTTCTTCTCACTGTTCCCCAACTTCTTCTGCAAAGCAGGAGTCAGGGTGAGAAGGTCCATGGTCAGATAGATCTGCAATCCACGGCTTCGAATAATCTTAAAAATCTGACGAAACTCCTGACGATAGAGGGCAATGCGATTCCTTACAGATGTCTCGTAATACTCGTGATCCGCCAGATGCGGGACGTCATCGAGCGTCACCCCGTTGTAGCCAATCTTCGCTACACTTCTCGCGAAAATGTCCATATCCCCGCGAAACTGTTCAAAAAGCGCCCGAAGATTTTCCTGCTTCATGTCTTGAAACCGGGC
This sequence comes from uncultured Verrucomicrobiales bacterium, assembly GCA_913058215.1. Lineage (GTDB taxonomy): Bacteria > Verrucomicrobiota > Verrucomicrobiia > Verrucomicrobiales > DEV007 > Arctic95D-9. The sequence goes on along the minus strand of CAJXQE010000550.1, from coordinate 1,366 downwards.
CCAGGGCAACTTGGACCAATTAATCTTCACACGGTCGTACCCTTTAAAAAATGGGCCGATCGCGTCGATCAGATAGAGCTGGGAGGATAGAGACGGCAGGTCCACAGGAATTCATCATGTAAGGCCGATTTCAAGATTTCGCAAATGGTGTGATCATGGCTCTAGGTCCAGACTTTGAATGGGTTTGAGCTTCGATAAGGGAACTGTTCTTTTCACTGATAAGAAATTGACCGAAGGGCCGACTCCCCTGATCATTTCCTCTCATGAACATTCTGAAGAGACTTAAGAATCCTGCTGCAATCTCGCGACTCGCCGCCCTCTGCTTCGCCGTCCTTGCCACTGCTGTTTTATTGTCCGCCACCTCCTGCAACGAGGAAGCGGTCGCCCCCGCCGCTGAACCGACAAAAATCGTCTTCATCGCCGGCCTTCCCAGCCACCCATCGGGCCAGCATGAATTTAATGCCGGTGCCATCATTCTGGCTCGCGCACTGAACGATCAGAGCAAGCTTCCATTGGAAGTGAAAGTGGTTCACAACGGATGGCCTGAAGATGAAGCCGTATTCGAAGGAGCAAAAGCGGTAGTGATTTATTCCGACGGAAATGCCAAACATCCCGTCAATGGGCATGAGGCCAAAATGGATGCACTTGTCAAAAGCGGCGTCGGCATGATGTGCATGCACTACGGTGTTGAAGTTCCTGCCGGGGAACAGGGGGAATATTTCAAAAGCTGGATTGGCGGCCACTACGAAAGCGGATTTTCCACCAACCCGCACTGGACCGCAGACGTGGATCTCAATCAGGATCACGCCATTAGCAATGGTGTTCCCGGCTTCACCGCCAATGACGAATGGTACTACAACATGCGTTTCGCAGATCCGAATACCTCCACCAGCATTCTCACCGGAGTTCCCAGCCGTAAGCGCATCAATCGTTATATCCACTGGACTCCGGACGGAGAAAAAGGCCTCGGCAAAAAACAAACCATGATGTGGGCAGTCGAACGTTCCGATGGCGGACGTGGCGTTGGTTTTACTGGTGGACACTGGCATCGCAACTGGGCGATCGAAGACTTCCGTCGCGTGGTTTTGAATGCCATTGTCTGGACTGCTAAAATGGACGTTCCTAAAGAAGGCGTGAAATCAGAAGCCCTTACCGAGGCTCAACTCAACGAGAATCTCGATGAGAAGAAAAAGATGGAACATGTCTCTTTGCCAAGTGACACCGATCTCAATCAGCCTGCTGCCGAGCCGAAAGAATTCGGCTGGCCCGGGAAAAAATAATCAGCTCTTTCATTTTGAGCGAACCTTCTGACGACCCAGCGCCCTGCATCGGAATTCTCGATTCCGGTGTGGGTGGACTCACAGTC
>CAJXQE010000549.1 GCA_913058215.1 uncultured Verrucomicrobiales bacterium | reverse complement strand
ACGAACAGGACGAACAGGACGAACAGGACGAACAGGACGAACAGGACGAACAGGACGAACAGGATGCGCCACTCGACCCCGAGACTGCAGTGGATGCGCTTTTGAATGAGTCCACTATCCGTATTTCATCAGCTGCCCGTGATACCCTGGCCAAGGCTCGGGATACACTCGGCTCAGATCCCACAAGGGGCACGCGTCCAATTACTCAGCCAAGCCGGAATTCAGGCTCAGTCTCACCCGGCTTTGCCCAACCAATTTTGCCGATCAGGAGAAAGACCACCAAAATAGGCAAGAAGCGCAAACCGGCGAAGCATCGTCGCGAGAAACTTCATCCCAGCCTTCAGAAAAAAGCATCGCAGCGAAAAGGCCCCCGAGGGTATCGTCGGTAACACCCGATCAGCACACCCTTGCCCGGTGGCCCTCGCACTTTGTCAGAAACGTTTGGGATTGCCCCCGCTCACAAAATCCGAAGCCCTAGAGCCGATCTTTAGTCGGCCTCCCCGGAGCAACGTGCGAAGCCTTGAAGTCGTTTTCAAGCCCCTTCAAGATTTTCCATCCACCAAACTTGATAGATTCACCCGAACCACCGTTCGCAATCTACTGAAGATCGGCTCCCTCTTGCCGACCGAAAATCTACACAGCGTCGTCCTTTTTATTCGACAGCGCTTGGCAGAAGGATCAATTCAAACCCTAGAAGCTTCCGATCGTCACAAAAGTGTATCCGGTGAGGTAAGAAGTTTCCGGAAGGGTGGCAATCACGGGGTGATCCCTCCTTTGCCCATGCTGAGCAACCAACCTCAAAGTCCGCTTCGCATCCACCGAAGCATCGCAAATCACCTGGAAAAATTCTTTGGCGCTAACATGATGACTGCAGCAATAGGTCGACAGCACGCCATCTCGATTCAAAAGTTTGAGCGCCCGCAAATGGATCTCTTTGTATCCTCGCATCGCTCCACTAACTGATTTCCGGCTTTTCGTAAATGAGGGCGGATCCAGAATGATAAGATCGTATTTCTCGCCTTTTTCTTCTTCTGCCTTCAGGAAATCAAAAACGTTTTCGGCACGGCAATCGATGCTCAATTCATTGCGTTCCGCATTCTTTTTCGCGGCTTCAACAGCGGAATCGCTGATATCGATCGCCAGTACAGATTCGGCGCCAGCCTTGGCACAATGCAGAGCAAACCCTCCCTGGTTGCAGAAGCAATCGAGCACTTTCTTGCCTTTCGATAACGCCGCGACTGCTGCATAGCTGTCGAGCTGATCCAGATAAATCCCCGTCTTTTGACCTTCCAGCAAGTCCACTTCCTGACGAATCCCGTTCACCTCAATCTCAATGGGACCATTCCATTCTCCAGCCATCAGGCCACTCTCCATCTCCAATCCTTCCGCTTTTCGAATCGCCGAATCATTTCGCTCGATCACCGAAGTAGGAGAGAACATTTTCTGCAGAACCTTTACAATCAAATCCTTCCGCTGATCCATCGCCAGGGTCAGAGTTTGCAAAACAAAGTGATCGCCATACCGGTCAATGACAACGCCCGGCATACCGTCGGCCTCGCTCCAGACTAGACGATATATCGCCTGGTCGAAATTCATCTCTTCCCTCAGCGCCAAAGCCCGTTCGAGTCGTCTTTCGAAAAACGCTTCATCCAGGTCCTGTTTTCGTCGCGAAATCCGACGCGCCACAATTTGAGAATTCGGATTGTAGATTGCAGTTCCCAGAGGACGATCACGAAAATCCTTCAGGGATATGACATCCCCGGGTGAAGGATCTCCGAAAATTTTCTGCACCTCGCTGGAATAGACCCAGTCGTGGCCGTGAAAAATTCGGGAACGCGGTCTTACAACAACTCCTGACATGGCGCATTCTGGTCCACGATCCCTCTCCCGTCAAAGATCACTGGAGTTAACATTTTCTTAGAAAGATTCCCCGGCGATTATACGTATCGTGATTCTGGACTATGATGCGCTACATCTTCCCTGTCGGATGAACTATCACCCTGTCTATCTTTGCTCTTTGTTCTCAGTTTTTGCCTTTCTTTCAACGGCGAAATCTGCGGATTCCCCCGTCGATTTAATTCATCATCCGGGACGCGTCATTTATGAAAAATTGTGCGTCGACTGTCATGCCGAAAACGGGGATGGCGTTGAAGACAAAGCCGATGACCCGCTCATCGGCACCCGCGATCTTGATTCACTCACCGGAAGAATCGAGCGAACCATGCCTGAAGATAAGGAGGATCTTTGTGTGGGGCCGGATGCGCGCGCGGTCGCTGAATACATCTATCACGCATTTTATTCCGCAGAAGCCCAGGCTCGCCTCGTCGATGTCAAAAAATCACTTACCCGGCTCACCGTTCCCCAGCACAAAAACTCGATCACTGACCTGATCTCCAGTTTTCGCAAAGGCTATAGCACCAATCTTGGGGAAAAGAGAGGGCTCACCGGCCAATATTTCGGCGGATACAAATACAATACCGACAAAGAAAAAAAGGGAGCGGATCGATTCGACCGCATCGACCGATGGCTAAAATTTGATTATGGAAATCAGCCTCCTTCAGTTCCGGAAGGGAAACAGTTTCAGTCCAAAGAGTTTTCTGTCCGCTGGTCAGGTGGGCTTGTCGCCCGCGATACGGGCTCTTACGAATTTACCATCAAAACCCGCAATGGAGCCTTTATGCAGGTCAATGAAGGCGAGCGGGATGCAGTAAAAACCGTTGACGCCTGGGTAGCGCCCAACAATGAACTTCGAGAAGTGAAAGGTTCGGTCTATCTCATTGGCGGACGCATTTATCCACTTCAGATCGACTTTTTCAAATACAAGGAAGACAAAGCCTATTTCGAACTGCTATGGAGACCACCACATGGTGTCCTCGAAACCATTCCCACTCGTGTCCTGACTCCGGACCGCTACAAAGAGACTCCCGTGATCGAGACTCCCTTTCCTGCAGATGACCGAAGCTTTGGATATGAACGTGGATCTTCCATCTCGCAGGAGTGGTTTGATGCCTGTCTCTTATACACATCTCCGAGCCCACGAGACCGAGGCTGATCT
>CAJXQE010000548.1 GCA_913058215.1 uncultured Verrucomicrobiales bacterium | reverse complement strand
CTATCCTCTTCGTCGGCAGCGTCAGATGTGTATAAGAGACAGCTTCGGATCATTTCTGCGCGATGTGTCGAGCAGATCCGCAACCACTTCATCGAGCGTTAGCGAGTCGTAGGCGATTTCGGAGATCAAAATCTCGTTCAGTTTTCGTCCAATTCGATTGGTTCTGGAATTGGCCCACGTGGCGGAGGATTTGGTTGTTGGGTTGACCATCAACTTTGTATCCAAGGGTTCGATCACAATTCCGTAGTCCTCCACTACATACCTGATCGGGAAGGCTGACGCTTTCACTGCGGCGTTCAGTACGCTTTCGAGGTTCACCTTAAGCATTCGACTTTTGTGATTGATCAGGCTGTTTTCAAATTGTCTTCGACCGCGCTCGGAGTATCTGAGTGGTGCGAACAGGAAATTTGGTTCTTTCGTCGTCGGATCATCCCGTCTGACGTCGTCGATTAAGCACATGACCACCGTCTCCAAATCCATACCGGCGAAATCAAATTCTGATACGACCACGTCACGAAGCCGTTGCTGATGCGGATTCATACCTGATGTCCGAGGGATCGCTCCGGGACGTCGAGCCGCAGGGACGTGTTTGAAGACGACCGCGTTGTTTTGAATGACGTATTCAAGAGGTCGTTCCGCTGTCTGAGTGATCAGATCAAGAATCTTCGCCACGGTGATATTGTGCACGGGGTAGGGGAGGTTGATCAGTGTGTACTTCAGATTCGCAGATGACAGCCGGGAATCGGCAATCTCGAACCGGATGGACTTCCCCGATGGGGACGCGTGCTGGAGCATCTGGGTGAGATCCGTAATCACTTCTTGAAGAGTGAGATTGGGGTAATAGACCTTCGGCAGGAGGGTATTAAGAAGGGCACTCTACCGTTTTGAGTGGGTAGACAGTGTTGATTAGGGAGAGTGGGCACGTGATGAGGATGGCGAGCGCCCGGAAAGTTGCCCCCAATCCGTCCCCGGCTCCGACGAGCGAGAACCTCTGCGAGGCCCATTCTCGCCGGTGCCAGATCAGGGGCAACTTTCGTCACCTGGGCCTCGTTGATTAAACAGCCAGTGGGTGGAGACCAAGCCCCGGTTCGACATAGCCTTTCCCCTCCGGCTGGGTTGGGCTACAGAAGAACGGGTGAATGAAGCAACGATATTTGGGTTGGCCTTGGGTTTGAACGGGACGCCGTGGCAGGTGAGCGAAGTGAAGCTTGATCAAGAAAAGGGGCGCTTGGACATCCATCTGGATTTCCCGCCGGGCACCCGTTTTGCCCACCCCACGAGTGGGCAACCATCACCAATTTACGATACGCGGGAGCGAACCTGGCGACACTTGAACTTTTTTCAGTATGAATGCTATCTGCACGCTTGGGTGCCGCGGGTTGAGGGCGCTGAGGACCAGGGGATCAAAACGGTTGAAGTGCCGTGGTCCCGCCCCGGATCGGGGTTCACGCTGATGATGGAAGCCATGATGGTTTTGCTCACTGGCAACGGCATGACCGTGGCTCAGGCGGGCCGGACCTTGGGGGAGCATGCCCAACGACTGTGGCGGGTGCTTTTTCATCATGTGGAACAGTCCCATGAAGAGATGGACCTGCAACAAGTGCGCCAGTTGACGGTGGATGAAACGAGTGTACGGCGGGGGCATGAATACGTGACGGTGGTGTGCGAACCGGCGCGGCGGGCTCGCGGTCGCCGAGCGGCGGTGACAACCCGAGTGCTGTATGTGACCGAGGGCAAAGACGCGTCGACGATCGAGCGGACGCGCCAGTTTTTGGAGCAACGGCAAGTGCCGATCGAGCGAATCGGTGAAATCTGCGCGGACATGAGTCCGGCTTTCCGCAAGGGGATCGGCGAACATTTTCCGCAGGCGCGATTGGTGTTCGATTACTTTCACGTGATCGGCCTGGTCAGTGGGGCGGTGGATAAGATCCGACGATGTGAAAGCCGGGAGTTTCCTGAATTGCTCAAGGGGACGCGATATCTGTGGCTAAAGAATGAGGAGAACCTCAAGTCGGAGCAAATCGAGCAACGCCAAAGACTGAAAGGCAGCAAGCTCAAGACAGCCAAAGCCCACGGCCAATTGGCGGCCTTTCAGGATCTCCTGAAGGCGCGGAGTTCGCAGGATGCCATCGCCGGGTTAAAATGGTGGTGTACCTGGGTGATGCGCTCACGCCTACCGGAGATGAAAAAAGTGGTCAAGAGCATCCGCAATCATTGGGAAGGCATCGTAGCCTATTTGGAAACGCGCCTGACCAACGGGCCAGCCGAGGCCGTCAACGGTCTGATCCAAACGGCCAAACGAAAGTCCCGTGGGTTCCGTTCCTTTGACTACTTCCGGGTCATGATCTATCTCATCGGGGCCAAGCTAAACTTCGATCATTTGCCCTCACCAGTCCCTATCGACCCACTACGATCGTCATAGAGGCATGAAAATCCATTGTGCGTTGGCGTTTGTTGCTCTATTATTTTCAGGCTGTTTTACTGTTGGTGTAAAGGAAAACGGCCCTCTGTTTACGGAACAAGATATCAAGATGTGTAGATGGACTGGGGTGCCGGGCGGTGATATCGTATTTACAAGGGCTATTGAGTTTGTGCACCCAAAGTTCGGCAAGTTCATAGTCGCGACCTATGGGAGAGAAGACGATGGGGAATTTGTGTTGCAGGTATATCGAGATTCGCATGCTCCGTTTGGTGGCGTGACTCGGTATCTGCTCCTCAGTCACGATTCCGGCGCGGATAGAATTTCCAACATTCAAGAATCGTCAATTCAGGATGTGTTTCGTCTTAGTGTTTCGAGAAATATGGATGGTCGATTTAGGAATTACAATTGGTCGTACGTCGGTCCTGATAGTTTTGGCGATAGTGGGTCTGGTGTGACGAACATACGGCCGCCTAATTCTGGTACTAACTGGTACGCCGAGTCCATCGGGATTCAGGATTCTAGCAAAGATGAGAACGGGGCAGGCAACTAATCGGGTATTAAAGGGGCAGTTGTTACTCCACTTTCCCCTTTGGTTGCGTCGCTTTCGTGCGGGTGATTTTGGTGCTCAGGGGCAAGAGCTGTCTCTTATACACA
>CAJXQE010000547.1 GCA_913058215.1 uncultured Verrucomicrobiales bacterium | reverse complement strand
TATCCTCTTCGTCGGCAGCGTCAGATGTGTATAAGAGACAGTCCTCTCCCAATCCCTGAGGAAAGGCCGCAGTTTCGCTCGCACCCGATCTCTCCGGAAGAGAAAAAATCGCGAGGGTCAGCAAAACGAAATGTAAAAACCTGTGCATTCCCAACTTAGCTCTCAACCGAAGGGCCTCACTTCCCTATTCACTTTCAATCCACTTCTTTAAGGATGAAAGAATCGACTCCCTCTCGCCCTCAAAGGCCTGTTTCCACCCGTGACCGCCCTGCGGGTTCACGATGAGTTCAGCTTCCAGCCCATCCTTAAAATAAGCGTCCCTAAGAATTTCTGACTGGTCCAGAAAAACGGTTTTGTCTTTGGCCCCATGTAAAATCAGCATCGGTGGATCATCTTTACTCACATAAGTAACAGGACTTGCCGCAATCGCCTTTTCCAAATTTTCTGAAACCTTTCCGCCGAGCAATTGAAATACTCCGCCTTCCGGTTCTTCAGTCTTGGACGGTTGCACTTTTGATCGTTGAACAAAATCTGACGGACCATAGTAATCGATCACTCCCTGAACGCGCGAAGATTGATCAGCATTCCCGCCGGTGACGCCCTCCAGATCTGCCACTTCACCGCTCGTCCCCATCAAAGCTGCGAGATGGCCACCGGCAGAGCTTCCTCCAACCACCACGTTTTCCGCATTGTATCCATACTTCTCCGCATTTGCCCGCAACCATCGCACAGCGCCTTTGCAATCATGAATCTGAGCGGGAAATAATGCTTCCTGACTGAAACGATATTCAATGCTGGCGACAGCATATCCGCGCCTGGCCGCCCAGACCACTTTACAATTCGAACGGGCTCCCCCTTTCCATCCTCCTCCGTGAATCCACACCATCAGAGGAGGGTTCTTCACCCCTTCCGGGAGATGAAGATCAAGCAGCAAAGGAATTCCATCCGGCCTGGCAAATTCAATGCCATTGTGGCGGGTAACCTTGTTACCAACAGGCCCCTCCCCTTTGGATAAGGAAAGAGCAAGCAGAGAGAAAAGAACGATAGGAAACAGTTTCACGCGGGAAGTTAGCGCGCGTTTGTGAATCGGACCAGCTCCGTCATGAAGTGACAAAGACCTGCCCCGCCGTTCATCTTTGCGGATTCTCAGCAAAATCCAGCCAGATTTTTTCCTGATCCGGCAACAAACTGAAATTCTCACACTTTTCCTTGTGGAGGGAGGCGAATCAATGGTTATGATTATCCAGTTGGATCGCGGGTTCATCGAGAACCGGTCATTTTCAATCCATCCATTTAACGAGAAAAGAAAATCCAGAAGAAACATAACTCATGGCAGATTTAGACGACATCAGAGACGGAGATAATTTCGGACTCAATTCCCCACCAGACACCAGCAAGTATTACCTTAAAGGAATCAACAGCACGGACTGGGGAATCAAAAACCGCATGGCGCGGATCTTCAACCGCAACTCCGGACGCACTGTGATGCTGGCATTTGACCACGGCTTCCTTATGGGGCCAACTTCCGGTCTTGAGCGCATCGATCTCAACATCGCTCCACTCGCCGAGTACGCCGACTGTCTCATGGGTTGCCGCGGATCAATCCGCGCTAACATTCCACCGGAAAACACCAAGCCAATCTGTCTTCGGACTGACACAGGCACGACCATCCTGACCGAGATGAACCACAACGTTCTTCTCGCAGAAGAGGAAGCGATCAGGCTCAACCCGGCCGCTATGGCTGCTATGATCTCTGTCGGTGACGCTGCTACCGAAGCAACCACCATCGCCAATTTCAGTCGACTCGTCGACATCGGGAACAAGTACAGCATTCCTGTGATGGGCGTAACCGCAGTCGGAAAAGACATGGCTCGTGACTCCCGCTACTTCAGCCTCGCTGCCCGCGTTTGTGCAGAAAACGGTGCTTCCATCGTGAAGACTTACTACACCGAAGGATTCGAAAACGTTGTCGCCTGCACACCAGTGCCGGTTGTCATCGCTGGAGGGAAAAAGCTTCCTGAAATCGAAGCACTTGAACTTGCCTACAACGCAATCCAGTGCGGCGCAGCCGGTGTCGACATGGGACGGAACGTGTTCCAGTCCGAAGCACCACTCGCCATGATCCAGGCTGTCGCCGGTGTTGTTCACGACAACCTCAAGCCTGCCGAAGCGCTTGAGATTTTCGAAGAGGGAAAGAACAAGTCCTAAGCTGACAAGCTTTCATCGATCCGATTTTTCGGATTTCGATCTTTAAGAAATCCGGTTCCGCCTGCGTGCAGAACCGGATTTTTTGTGTCTGACCGGCCCGGGGATTTCATTTGAGAATCCCTTCGAATCAGCTTCTCTTTAGGGAGGAAAAGCAAACACTCCCAAATCATGACAGAGAATCCGGACCACAACGAAGAGTATTCAAACGCAGAGCAGGAATCTTGCACCACCGCGATTGCCCCGCTTCCTCCTGAAGACCTGGACGAAAAGGCCAACAAGATCATCAAGAGTCATGTGATGTGGTCCATGGGTGCCGGACTGGTTCCTATTCCTTTGGCCGACATCGCCAGCGTTACCGCCATTCAGATGGACGCCTTGAAACAGCTGGCCGAACTGCACGAAGTCGAATACACGGAAGCAAACGGAAAACGTTTTGCCGCAGCTCTCGTTGGAGGTTTGGCCGCCCGGGTCGGAGCCAGCGCCTTCAAAGCCATTCCCGGAGTTGGATCCATCATTGGCGGCTTGAGTATGTCCGCGATGTCAGGCGCCTCCACATTTGCACTTTGTCAGGTGGCCGACAAACACTTCCGAACCCATGGCGATTTTCTGGAAGTGGATTGGGACGATGCCAAAGATGCCTACAAAGTCGCCCTCAAAAAAGGGAAAGAAATGGTAAAATCCCTCGAGGCAAAAATCAACGATTCCGGCGCGACCCGTCCAGAGGAAGAGGTGGAGGAAAATACCTGGGAAGCCGATTCGGAAGCTACGGACAATTCGGACGAAAACGATAGCAGCAACGAGCATCGCGATTGAAAACGCTCGGATTCAGTTGTCTGGCTCTGCTCCTCCTGATTTGTCCAGGCCCCGTCATA
>CAJXQE010000546.1 GCA_913058215.1 uncultured Verrucomicrobiales bacterium | reverse complement strand
TATCCTCTTCGTCGGCAGCGTCAGATGTGTATAAGAGACAGAATTCGATGTTCGGGATATGGTCGATCGCCGTGATTTAATTGCACTCGATCATCTCATCACCCAGGGAAATTTCATTGCCGATCCCAACGCCGTCGCGAAGAAACTTCGAAGGGGCGAAATTCTCGTCGATTTCTTCGAATTGCCTCCGGCAACCTTCGGAGGCGAGTCCGTGTATGGAGCGGTGGTAGTTTCCAGGGATGCCCCGATCCAATTGATTCGGCTGGGACGAGCTGAGACGATCAACGGAGCCGTGAAAACCTTCCGTGATCTGATGCAGGAGCCGGGTCCTTTCAGCGATCCTGTTCTCGCGGATTTAAATGACGAAACAACAGCCATCCTGAAAAAATGTCATCGACTGATGATCGAACCCCTTTTGCCTCATTTGTCGAATGCCGAGCGCCTCGTAATTTGTCCGGAAGGTCAGCTATTGTTTCTGCCTTTCGATTCATTGAAATCCAAGTCTGGCGAATCAATCGGAGATCGTTGGGAAATCACCTACGTCAATGCTGCTCGCGATCTGCTGCGGGAAAGAATCGACTCCAGTCGTGGCGAAAAGACCGCGCTGTTAGTGGGGAATCCCAATTTTCGCAGCACCAGTTCAGCCTCATCCAGATCAGCTTCTTCAACGGGAGGCTTGAGCTTCGACAGCCGATCAATCGCGAATCTCGCAGAAGCCTCGCGGGGAATCGAATTCGCCCAACTTCCGGGAACTCAGGAAGAAATTACGAAACTCTCTCCGAAACTCACAGCCGCTGGTTTTCGAGTCGATACTCTAAGCGGAGAAGAAGCCACGGAATTCAATCTCACCAATCGCACCGGTTCACCTACGATTTTACATTTTGCCACTCATGGTTTTTTTCTGAACGATCTTCCCGTGGCCAATCGAAGCCCCGAAGATTCCGAAACCGAGTCGGCCATGCTCTTGAGCGGACTCGCCTTGACGGGAGCACAGAACACCCTCGAAGCATGGAATAAGGGGACGATTCCCTCGCCCGCCACGGACGGAATTTTTCTTGCATCGGAAGTATCTCGTCTGGATCTCACTGGAACGGGAACCGTGATTCTCAGTGCTTGCGAGACCGCAGTTGGAAAGGCACTCAGCGGAGAAGGCGTCGAGGGACTCCGGAGCGGCCTCACCCTCGCGGGAGCAGAGAGCGTTGTCCTGACACTCTGGCCGGTGGACGACACCGCCACGGTGGAAGTCATGGACCTTTTCTACTCCAAGATCCTGTCGGGAATTCCATCCCCCATCGCCATGGCGGAAGTAAAAAGGGAACTCCTCTCGAAAACGACCAAGGCGGAGGGCGAGTATATCGCTCAGCGGTTCATCGGCCCGTTTATCGTGACGCGGAGTGGTGGACTCTAGAAGTGGGTGACATCCCGAGTCCATCGCAGATTGACCTATAGTGGCCTTTCTGCTTTCTTGATACCATGCTGAAGCCCCTCATTGCTCTCATTCTAATTCTGACAATTTTTCAACTCTCGGCGGTAGCAACGGAGGGGAAGAAACCGAACATCGTTTACATCATCTGCGACGATCTCGGATATGGCGACATTCAATGCTTGAATCCGGAGAATGGAAAGATCCCGACTCCCCACGCCGACAAGCTGGCTTCGGAGGGAATGACTTTTACGGATGCCCATTCCGGATCATCTGTGTGCACTCCCACCCGTTACGGAATCATGACAGGCCGCTATTCCTGGAGAACGCGTTTGCAAAAAGGCGTCGTCACCGGATTTGCTCCCTGCCTCATCGATAAGGACCGTCCAACCGTGGCAGGATTTCTCAAAGAGCAAGGATACGCAACCGCAATCGTTGGGAAGTGGCACCTCGACTTTCAATACCTCGATTCAAAAACCGGAGAGGCCTATACCCAGAAGCAACACAAGACTCCCCCTGTCGGCGCGAAAATTCCCGACGGCCCCATCCATCGCGGATTTGACTACTACCACGGATTTCATCACGCCCGAAACATGGAAGCAGTTATCGAGGACGATAAAGTCATCGCCCACGATCCAGAGGTGAACATGCTCCCGAGACTCACAAAGAAGTCTGTCGAGTATATCGACTCCCGCTCCGGCAAAGACGAGCCCTTCTTTCTTTATGTTCCCCTGGGTTCCCCTCATACCCCCATCCTTCCCTCGCCGGAATGGAAAGGGAAAAGCGGCATCGGAGACTATGGTGATTTCGTCATGCAAACCGACAATGTCGTTGGAGAGATTTCAGCAGCACTCGAGAAAAATGGTTTTGCCGACAACACCCTGGTCATTTTCACCAGCGACAACGGATGCTCCAAAGCCGCCGGCATTCCGAAACTTGCCGAACAGGGACACATTGTCAGTGCTCACCTCCGGGGATCGAAGGCCGATATCTGGGACGGCGGTCACCGCATTCCTTTCATCGTTCGCTGGCCCGGGAATGTTGAGTCGGGTTCTACCAACGACCAGCTCATTTGCCTGACCGACCTGTTCGCAACTGTCGGGGAAATTACCGGTCAGGAAATCCCGAACCTTAGCACCGTCGACAGTGTCAGTTTTCTTCCAGCCCTTTTCAGCAAGCCAATTAAGTCCACCCGAAATGGCGTCATTCACCATTCCTTCACTGGGCATTTCGCTTATCGTCAGGGCCCGTGGAAACTCATCCTCGCCAATGGTTCCGGAGGTTGGAGTTCTCCCAACGAAAACGAGGCGAAAAAGAAGGACTGGCCGAAAGCACAGCTTTATCACATGAAAAACGATGTGGGAGAAACAAAGAATCTCTACGAAAGCAAACCCGAGATCGCCGCAAAACTTCTGGCACTGTTAGAGACGGATGTGACCAATGGCCGCAGCACCACGGGTCCCGAAGCCAGTAATGATATTCCCAACGATCAGATCAAGCTGTGGAAGAGCGAAGGGAAATCCTCTCCGGATAAAAAGAAGAAGAAAAAGAAAAAACCGTAGACGCCTTTAACCGAAAGAAGCCCTTGTCGATCCGCCGGGACTCTGTGCATTCAAGAGGCTGTCTCTTATACACATCTCCGAGCCCACGAGACCGAGGCTGATCT
>CAJXQE010000545.1 GCA_913058215.1 uncultured Verrucomicrobiales bacterium | reverse complement strand
CTACACTATCCTCTTCGTCGGCAGCGTCAGATGTGTATAAGAGACAGGATTTGTTGATTATAGTAATTACGATAATTATTATTATCCATTAATTATGAAAACAAAACTTCATGTTTCATCCATAGGAATCGCGGTAATTCTCTGCGTATCGAGTTTGCAGGCCCAAATGGGCGGCCAACTCGCTGCAATGAATTCCCCTTCTTATGAGACAGCTGCGAGGACTCTTCGCAGTGCACCGCCACGAACGTACAACTTCTCGAAAGCTGTGCTTAGTGACATCATGCGCCTCATGGCTGAAGACGCCGGTATCGGCTTTTTCGGTCTCCCTGAGGGCTCAGACGGCAGTGATCGATTGATTACTTTCACCATTAAAGCCAGTCCTTTCATGGCGCTGGAAACTCTTGCCAAGGCTCACGGGATTTCCCTGATCTTTGAAAATGGTATTTGGTACTTAAGACCGGCAAACGATCAGGAACTGATCGGACGTATCTATGAGATCAACTACAATGCCCAGGAGTTGGTAACGAAAAACAGTCAGAGCGGGGGAGGTTCCTCCGGTGGCGGTCAGGGACAGGGAGGCGGCGCAACTGCCGGACTCGACCTGCAAGGTGCGCCTGACTTCTTTGTTACCGAGCCAAGTCGGATTTTGGAAGATGTTCGGGGACTTCTCGACCTTCCAACCGACGGGGGATCTGCTTACATTGCGCCCACTACATCAGTGGACAATGTGAATCAGCTATCTTTGCGAGCCTTGCAAAGCCAACCTGAACTCGTCGTCCGCGGTGGGTCGGGATCTAGCGGTGAATCCGCCGGCAACGGAGCAAAGGTCATCTGGAATAGCGACTCCAACACCCTTTATGTGGTGGCAGGGCGTCAACAACATCAATGGATCGAGGCATACCTTGCTGCTGCTGATCGTCCACAACCAATGATTTCTGTGGAAGTAAAATTCCTCGAAGTTGGAAAGAATCCGAAGACGGATCTGGGAATCGATTGGTCCGGGACTCTCGGTGAGGGCGGACTGGAAGCGAATCTGACAGGTGCATCCGGACCGATTGATATCGATAACGTTCCGAATTACTCGCTTCCTACGGCAGTTCTCAGTTACAGTGACTTGAATCTCAAGCTTCGGGCACTCTATTCCGACAGCCGAACCAAATCTGTTTCATATCCCCGGATGCTGACGCTGGACAACCGTGAGGTATCTTTCCGAAGCGTCGTGAATCAGCCTGTATTGGCTTCCAGCGCCAGCGCGAGTCTCGGTGCGGGTGGAACGACAACTTCAGCAGTTGAGTACATTCCAATCGGAACCGTTATCAACGTTCTGCCGAAACAAATGGCAGGTGGAAAAATCCTCCTGAACGTCTCCGTTACTGTTTCTGATATTATCGGAACCACGAACATCAACGGGAATCCGTTCCCGATTGCTACTTCACGTGTTTATTCCGCACCGCTTACGGTCCAGAGTGGATACACCGTTGCGATCAGTGGACTGGATGCTGCGAGGACTTCGGAGAATGAGAATGGAGTTCCATTCTTTGGAAGAATTCCTATCCTTAAAAACGCATTCCGGAGTTCGAGCCGTAGCAAGTCGCAACAGCATCTCATGATGCTCATTACCCCGGTTGCCTTGAATAGCTCGACCAACGGTATCACCAAGAAGCCTTTGACTAAGGAACCCTGGAAAAGAAATTCCGGGACTCCGGGTTACGGTGGTGGAAAATCCGCTTACAACAGCCCTGAGGTTTATCACGCTGAACCAAGCCGGACCCAGACTCGCATTGTTGCAGCTCCCATTTCCGAGCCTGCTTTCAAAGAGCCTACCGGTTATGTGGCTGCCCAGAAGAAGTCGTCATCGACTTTTGGTCAGGCGCCTTCAGCAACGGCCCGGCCGATTGTTGCGAAGCCACTGAATGCAAAAGTGGAAGAGCGCAGTGTCGGAGCAAACTCCAGCACAGTTCAAGCCGCGCCTGTTGCAGTCAAAGCCCCTGCTCCAAAACCTGCTGCTGCTCCGAAACCGGTTTCTCAAAAGCCGACGGCTGCACCCGCTGCTGCCTCAGTGGAAAAAGAAACCGGGAAGAGTAGCCCGGCAGGAAATCAACTGGGTCAAATCCAGGGCCAATCCAAGAGTCTTCGGACAAAGCTCGACGGTCTTCCATCAGGGGACAGCAAGTTGTCCCCCGATGACGGTCAGCTCGTTCGCAATGTTTATGATGAGAGCAAGCATCTCCTCGACAGCATTGAGAAGATTCGTGGCGACAAGAGCGCTCCTCTTCAGGGCGAACTTGGAGATGTCTGGTGGAATCTGATTCAACTGAAAACCGACGCTATCAAGATGAGCCGACGCTCACCTGAAAGTCTGGCCGTTAATGTTGACGGAACGGACGAAGAATAGGCACAACTTACAACAACAAAACGGGGACTCCTCCAGACAGAGTCGAGTCCCTCTTGTTCTCAATTTTCCTATTGGAGAAACAAGAAGTGGTTGGCTGTCCTGCGGTTTTTCGCGGGACAGCCTTCTTCTTGTACCGATTACAAATCGGGCGTGAATTTCTCATCCGCAAATTGCCATTTTCAGGTAGAGTGGGATCCAGATGGAATTGAAAAGTTACGAACCGGGGACCAGAAAGCGGGACCAGCTTCTATTTACACTGAAGGAAAATGCGATCTTTCTTTTTGGAATCGTGGGGATCCTCTGGGGAATCGAGATTCTTGATTTTATTTTGAGAGGAGCCCTCGATAATTTCGGCGTTAAGCCAAGGCACATTCCGGGATTGTTTGGAATTCTCACGGCCCCCTTCCTTCATCTTGGGTTTGGGCATCTTATTTCCAACACGGTTCCTTTTCTGATTTTGGGCGGGATTGTATTGGTTGGCGGGCGCCGTGCCTTCATCGCCGTTTCATTCTTTATCATCCTGGTGGGAGGAGGGGCACTCTGGCTTTTCGGCCCCTCTTATACCAATCATATCGGGGCAAGTTCCGTAATCTTCGGCTATCTCGGTTTCTTGATGAGTCGCGGTATTTTCGAAAAGTCAGGATTCTGGTTTGCAGTATCTGTCGGGATTGCAATCCTATATGGAGGAATGGTTTTCCTGTCTCTTATACACATCTGACGCTGCC
>CAJXQE010000544.1 GCA_913058215.1 uncultured Verrucomicrobiales bacterium | reverse complement strand
CAGACGCAGTTCGACTCAAAGCGCAGCGCAGAGATCTGCCAAAGCAACGCGACGCAGATAATCCCACTCTCTCTGCCATTACAAAACCTCAGTCCCAAAGCGAAGCGGCGGGGCTGAGGTTTTGTAATTTCGAGGAAAAGGGTTCAGACGCAGTTCGACTCAAAGCGCAGCGCAGAGATCTGCCAAAGCAACGCGACGCGGATAATCCCACTCTTTCTTCCATCATTGATTTTAGCCGGGCGGATCTGCTCAGGACTATGTTTGCCTACTCGGTTTTCTCAAAGCTTCGCGCCCCGTTTTTGATTTCGTAATTCACCGACACCGAACTGCTCTGCTGAAAAATAGTTTTGCCATCGCTGGTGGAAATACCATTATCGAAACCGAAGGAGAGAAATAGCGCGCCTTTGGCATAAGGTTCGCTGACGGTGACTTCGAACTTGCCAGTGCTGGCGTCGATGGGAGCAAGGTAGGAGCGGCACCAATAATCGCCGTACTGTCCCCGTTCTGAATCGAGAACAATGACGGAGTGAGCAGTGTCGGCAGTCTTCAGTATGCCGCGAATGATGACTTTTTCATGGTCAGGCGATTCGGTGACATCAAAATTTTCGACTTTGATATCGCCCGGCATTTTCGGATTCGGTGACTGCTCATTCCGAAAGACTGGATGTTTCCACAGGGCTGCTGCAGAGGCTTCGTTCAGATAAACCCGGGCGTCATCCGTCTGAGCCTTCTGCCAGAAGGATTTGTTGATCGGCCCCATCAGTGAGTTGCCGAGATCAAGCGCCGGCCGCGGTCCAATGTGCGGTAAACCCAAGGCGTGACCAAACTCGTGAATAGTGCCTTTAATCGCCATGTCGTTGAGCACGCCTTCTGCCAAGTCTGTATTGATGTCGATCAAATCATCTCCCTTCGGATAAGCATTGATGGCGATTCCACCTGTTCCACGGGCACCGCCTTGAAAGCCTTTGACCTCGGGATAATCGTAAAAAATCCACCAGATCACGGGAGGGCCGTTTGGCCTCAACCCTCGTTGCGTGGTGGCACCGTTGACGGATTTTTTCCGAACCTCGGGAAGTGCGGCGCGCCCCTTTGGCTGCAACAAATCGCCCTTTACCAAAGTGACTTCAATCTTTCCATTAGCATCACGGGCGAATATCTCCGATCGCTCGACCGATCTCTTCCATTGGTCGAACCCACTCGCAAAAAATGCCTCGGTCCTCAAGGCAAGTGATGCAAGACGCGCCTCATAGTTTTCAGGAGGACTGGCATCTGTGGCTGTGAATAGAACGATTCTCGCAAAGCGATCGTTGTCAGCGGCCCATGAATGCGACGTCCATGCCAGCGCAAGGGCAAATAAAACGATGGCGCTCCAAATAGAAGAGAGTGGAGAGGATTTCATGGGTGACGGTAAGTGCTACTTGTCGGAATTTGGAGCGGATTCTTCGGCTGCTTTTTTCGCTGCGCGATTGGCTTTTCGCTTGGCGGCACGTTCTTCGTCGCTGCCTCCGGGAGGAATCGGCTTGGCCTTTTTGCTGGATTTTCTTTCTGCTTTGGCTTTGTCAGGGGTTTCCCATTTCTCGCGGTTAACAGGAGTAGACGCAACCCGTCCGGGAATGCCGTGTTTCTCCCACATTGCTGCGTACGTTTCGATCATCTTCTCAACCGACTGCGATTCCTGAAACACCTCGAAGACTTCCGCCATCGGATCCGTGCTGGAAAAAAGGTGGGCCCCCATTCGCTTCCGATGGTCTGCGATTCGCTCGACGTGTAAGGGATCAGCTATGAGGTTGTTCAGACAATGCGGGTCGCTGCGCAGGTCGAAAAATTCTTCAGGCGCGCGAGTTAGAAGGTATTCGGAACGCTCGGCCCAGACAGGATCATTTTTGCCCATCTGCAGCATGGTGGCAAAGATCGAACCGCCCATCGACGAGGTATTGTAAACAGGTTTCCCGTTGTACCAGGGATTGAAGAGGTAGAGAAACTCCTTGTCCTGAAGTGCACGCATTTGGTAGTTCGTCTTTCCAATCTTCATGTAGTACTGGGTGAAAATATGATCGCGATTGTCCTGCTTCTCTCCGCGCAATAGAGGCATCAATGAGCGCCCATCCATACCGCCCGGATTCTCGATGCCCGCGGCTTCAAGAATAGTCGGGAGAATATCCATCGTCGAGATGATGTGCTCGGAGTCAACCCGGCCACTCGTTACTTTCCCGTCCCAGCGAACGATGAAGGGTGTCCGAGTACTTTGCGTGTAACAGTTCGACTTTGCCGAGGGAACGGCCATCCCGTGATCGGAGAGTAGGATGATCATTGTGTTTTCCTCCAGACCTCGATCTTCAAGGACTTTCAGAGTTGCCTCAACGACATCGTCGAAACGGCGTACCGAAGTAAAGTAGCATGCCTGCTCGTAACGAACTGTTGGATGATCAGGAACTGTTGGGTGAATTGGGATTTCATCCGGCTGAAAAACGTGGCTTGGTTCCCCGGGATCACCTGCCCCGGCTTTATCGATCTTGAAATAGGGACGGTGCGGATCATGGGAATTTACGATGAGGTAGAAGGGCTTATCCTGTTTTACCGAATCATCAATGAACGCCGCCGACTCTTTGGCGAAATCCTCCGTGACGCGTCCCATCTCCAGTGCGAGGTCCCATGGTGTATCTTCGTAAGGGGTGCTGTGGGTTACCTTACCGAGTATACCAACCCGATAGCCCTCGTCATGCAGTAGCTGTTGCACCGTTGGCACGTCGGGATGACGGAGATAGAAAAATCCTTCGCCCCCACTTCGGTGACCCCGCATTCCTGTGCTGATAGCAGAGCGTGAAGGATAGCAAGCGGTCGAAGCGACATGAGCGTGCTCGAAGCGAATCCCGTCAGTGGCCAACTTGTCGATCGTCGGGGTGACGTCTTCGAGCGGACAGCCATAGCAACCCACCGAGTCCCAGTTCATGTCATCAGCAGTGAGAATGAGGAAGTTCAATGGCTGCTTTTCGGCGAGGACGGAACCTGCGCTGAAGAGATAGGCGAATAGTAGAGTGAGAATTACAGAGTTCTTCATGGTAGGCGAAGGGGTGGAAATCTATTGGGTCATGACCTGTCTCTTATACACATCTCCGAGCCCACGAGACCGAGGCTGATCT
>CAJXQE010000543.1 GCA_913058215.1 uncultured Verrucomicrobiales bacterium | reverse complement strand
CGAGATCAGCCTCGGTCTCGTGGGCTCGGAGATGTGTATAAGAGACAGCTCATGGCCTACGCAGGCGAAGATGCCACTGAAAATGTTCTTCAGAACTGGGAGTCGGCTCCCGATGTTCTGCATTTTGCGACCCATGGACTCTTTCTCAAAAAACATAATTCGGTAAACGCCGCTTCATCCTCATCCAGTCCTCAGCCGAACGCCTCAGGACGATTCGACAATCCTCTCCTTCGCTCACTCCTCACCCTTACCGGAGCCCAGTCCACATTTGAAAAATGGGAAAACGAGACCAGGCC
Source organism: uncultured Verrucomicrobiales bacterium (assembly GCA_913058215.1). Classification (GTDB taxonomy): domain Bacteria; phylum Verrucomicrobiota; class Verrucomicrobiia; order Verrucomicrobiales; family DEV007; genus Arctic95D-9. The sequence continues at coordinate 2,847 of CAJXQE010000543.1, read as the reverse complement.
CGACCCATCCAATGATGGGATCCTCACCGCAGAGGAGGTATCGCAAATCGACCTGCAAGGCACCTGGCTCGCCACGCTGTCAGCCTGTGATACTGCGTCGGGCGAAACACTCGAGGGCGAAGGCGTTCTCGGACTGAGGCGTGGTTTTTTTCTCGCAGGAGTCGATCACCTCCTCATGACCTTCTGGCCAATCGCGGATGAGGAAACGGTGGAAATCATAAGCGCCTTCTATGGCGCGCTCCCGGAATATCAACATCCCGGCCTCGCCCTCGCATCGGTCCAGGCAGAAGCTCTAGAGAGAATTCGGGGAAAGTCCGGAGTGCGATTTGCGGTCATGTTTGCCGGCCCGTTTGCAGCGAGCGGGACCGGACCGCTTCCTGGACGGTAAGAGCGGGGAAATTCCCCCACCCGCTCACGCATCGGTCCAGGTTGTGAGCTTCACTGGGAGCAGAGAATAACCGTCTCGGGCATTGCCCGGCGCTACGGTAACAAATCGGGAGATTCAGGGACCGGCTTTCTATTGGCTCTTGATGGAACCCGGCAACCATCTTTCGTTCACATTCGCCCGCGCCGGCTAAGATGTTCGCAAGGCGTCCTCCCAGATCCCAATGGAAAAGAGCCGTTAGAATCCGCAGTCTGATTTCCAATACGTCGCAATCGAGGTACCTGTCTCCCTGACCTTAGCTTGCTGCCTAAAGGTGATTTGCCTCCGGCTATCTTCGCGCTGCTCCGATTCCCTCCGGTCGGTTGTCACCGCACATCGCCCCGGGTGGAAGAGGGTAATACTTTTGGCTTGTCTGTGCGTGGTACAGTGACGGGAAGGGCGGGATTTCGCTGGTTAAGAATGCTTATCTTCTGGCGTCGGGACAGGCCACTCAGAGTCACATCGCTGCCATTGATTCCAAGTTTCCCAAATCTCACCTCGACATGAGAAACTCGCTCCCCTGATCCACGATGGGCACTGGCGTATCTCAGAGTGAGTTTCCTGGATTGATTGGCATGCCAGAGAGATTGGGTGTTTTTGTAGCGCACAAAAACGGAGACGTTTCCGTCTGAATTCACTGCCTGGTCGCCCAACTCCCACAGCTTCTTTGACCCATCAACGATGGCCAGTATGGCTTGATTCTGATTCTGTGTCCCGGCAAGTCTCTCGAAGGTGCCGGGACGAAATATCAGTTGGAAATGATAATTATCGCCGTCAGGCTTTGTGTCAATGTCAGCAAACCGGATTTCGTTCTCAGATTGGTTCGACCATTCTATAGTGATCTCTCCTTCTTCTTCACCATCATCGATAACATAGATGATCGCCTTATCGGTCTGCGCATCGTAGATCCGACAACCCACCGGATTTATAGATCGAAAGGAAGGTGGTTTTTTGTTCGCATTGCGATTTGAATCTTGAGCATCGCCGGTCGCCACACCTATATGCCCCAGACCGCACAAAAGAACCATAAGCTGGAACGATAAAATTAATTTCATACTTTTGAACGATTGTTAGGGGGGCTGCTTTCTAAACCCGGACACACTGCTCGTCGCCGGGAATTGGACGGGAAACGGATGAAGCGGTGAAGAAGCCTCATTGTCGGACACTATTGATTGGAATCTGATTCTTCAAGGATTTATATCGGGGCGTCGGTCATGACGGGTTTGAGGGGGTGCAGGGGAACAAGCATAGGTTATGACTTTCGACTCCCAAATAGTAGCATTGCTCATGCGGCGCGCAAAATGATCCTATCAACTTGACCTTCGTTTGCTGGAACTCTACTTTTGAAATTCATGAGTTCTGCCATGCCCACTTCATCTGCTTCTGATGATTGGGATCTCCCTTCGCCGGAGGAACTCCAAAAGATGCTGCCACAGTATGAGGTTTTCGATGTTCTCGGGCGAGGCGGAATGGGTGCTGTCTACCAAGCAAGGCAGAATAGTCTTGATCGTGTCGTGGCAATCAAATTGTTACCCAAATCGCTCACTCATGGAGATGATGAACTGAATTTTTCCGCCCGGTTCAAGCAGGAAGCTCGGGCCATGGCCAAGCTTAGCCATCCGGCCATCGTGTCGGTATTCGGGTTTGGTGAAACCAATGAAGGTCAACTCTATTTTGTAATGGAGTTCATCGACGGGATGGATATTCAGCAATATATCAAGGGACACGGCGGAACGTTACCTCAGGAACACGCACTCTCAATCACCGTCCATGTGCTCGATGCTCTGGAATACGCTCACAACCACGGAATCGTTCATCGCGATATAAAGCCTGCCAATGTTTTGGTGAATACTGAAGGGCAGGTGAAAATTGCCGACTTTGGTTTGGCAAAGGCACTGGCGGCTGGATCGGAAGAAGAGATCACTGCTTTGACGATGACAAGCGTGGCAATGGGAACTGCTGATTTCATGGCACCTGAGATGCAGAATCCTGATGTGATTCCCGATCATCGTGCCGATCTCTATGCTGTAGGTGTAATGTTATACAGGATGCTCACCGGAAAACTTCCCAAGGGTAAATTTGAATTACCTAGCAAGATGCGAGCTGACCTGGATCCCCGGTTGGACGAGATCATCGCTAAAGCAATGTATTCCGATCCTAATAAACGCTATTCATCCGCCGAAGAATTGCGTCAGACACTTGATCCGGTTATCACCGCACCTACGACCCGTTCCAGGATGGTCGCGGAGGCGGCAAAAGCAAAAATTGTTGCCAGCTCGAGATCAGGAAAGAGGATTCATTTTGGCGTTGCGGTGGCAATTCTTCTAGTTGTCGGAGCAGTGGCGTTTTTGATGAGTTCTGGGGATAAGGAGAGCACGGAGAGCACGGAGAGCACGGAGAGCACGGAGAGCACGGAGAGCACG
>CAJXQE010000542.1 GCA_913058215.1 uncultured Verrucomicrobiales bacterium | reverse complement strand
CGTCGGCAGCGTCAGATGTGTATAAGAGACAGCTCATATTCTAGCATATCTTGGAGACGGGAAATGGATTCAGGCAGATCCCGGGGCGGGGAAAGTCATTACTCTCGATGGGAGGACAGATGAAAATGTTTGGTTTGAAACGATGGTGACAACTCATCGATGGAGCAGTCTCGTCGAATTGTGATCGTTCAAAGTAGACGCCGCTCGCCGAACGGGGCAGTCGCCTATCCGCCGCAGCGCAGAGGGAATCGGCAAGCTCACATCTCAAGGTGCCAGCTCATCCAGATCCAGGCGATACAAGACCTGATTGTAATCGTATCGCGGGGTCGCCTGCTGGTTTGTCGAGAACGATTTGGTGTAGGTTCCCTCAAACAGCAAGACAGGTGAGCCCGGATTGGTAAAGCCGGGGTGAATCTTCGGATTGTAGAAGGTGTAGTTTGCATGCGTCACGACCTTGACAGCGTTTCCCCATGGCCCGCTTGGAGCCGGTGCTTCGGCGTACCAGATTTCACCAAGAGAGGATGGCTCGCCGTCCTGCTGCGTGAAAATCGTCACCCATTTTTTCCGGTAGTCATTCCAGGCGATTGAACCGCGGTGAGGTTTGATTTCGTCTGAGCTGCCCCGGGTCGGGACAGACTTCTGGGGATCCAGCGCCTCCCGGGTTTCCGGGTTCTCCCATGATTCGAAAGTCGGTTCACAGCGGAGGTGGGGGAACGGGTCGCCGAATAGAAGCCATTCTTTGCCATCCTTATCGGTCCATCTGGCCGGGTGGCCGTTGGAAGCAGACGGCGGCTTTCCTCCATCTTTGGATTGATTCCAGAGTCCGAGGTGCTTTTCAAAGTTTTCAGTTTCTTCGTTCCACACGCAAAGCCCGTATTCGTAGACCTGGAGAAATCCCTTCACCTTCACGTAAGAGGCCACCATTCGCATCTCGCCGTCTTTATCCGGCAGGCTCGCGAATCCGTTGAGCCAGGTGGGTCCTTCTCCCGGCAATTTTGCGATATTCCGCGGTTGGTTCTTTTCGTCGGTGAAATAGTCGAGTTGCAGGCGAACTGGAGGTTTCAGGGAGGTCAGAGGACGGGGCATGGTGCTTGCTCCTGACATGTGGAAAAGACCCAGAGGATATTTGGCAATCTTAGTGTCGCCCCACGCCCAGAATAATTTTCCCTTGTGAACAACATTTTGAACACTGTCACATCCGAAGACTCCCTGTTCCTTCCAGTCCGTTTCAAGTCCCAGCCTTTGGCTTTCCCCGAAGATTCCCGCTCCTGTAATTCGACCAAGCCGCTTTGCCGGGAGTTGGCGTTTCACTTTGACTGTGTCCTTTCCATCGGGAACGGGGGTGAGGCGAACTCCTTTGAACCCGAATCTATCCTCAGCAATCCCATAACCATGCCCCTCGATGGTGAACCAGGTTTCGCGATTCATCAGCTCTGGAAGATCCACAGCGATTGTTCCAGCATTGTCCGAGACGAATCGAACATTGTGAGTTGTTCTTAGTTCAACGAGTGGAACCGGCCATCCGTTTTCTTCATCGACGATGTCGATACGAAAAGGTCCGGCTGATACGGAAACCGTCATCAGCAGCATCGATGTAAAATAGGAAACAGGTTTCATATAGAGTGACCTCGGAAGGAGGATTTCTGTGTCATTTCCCTTGAGGACCTTGCGAAAAGGCAAAACGCCGCGTTCTTTAGAAGTGTCAGGGGACAGCAACAGGTTCCTTCACTTTATGAGTACGGACAACGAAAGAACTTTGAAACTGGGAGTTAACATCGATCACGTCGCGACACTGCGTCAGGCGAGGTATGCTCCGATGCTGGATGCGCCGAATGCTGAGCCGTCAATATTGGCTGCGGCTCACGAAGTGGAGGCCTACGGAGCGGATTCCATTACCGTGCACCTCCGACTTGATCGACGCCACATTCAGGATCGCGATGTCTTTGAACTTCGCGAGAAGATTCATACGAAACTGAATCTGGAAATGGGAAATACCCCTGAGATTCTTAAGATTGCCCTCAAGTCGAAGCCGGAATTTGTGTGCCTGGTTCCTGAGAATCGTCGGGAAATTACCACCGAAGGTGGCTTGAACGTAGTGAATGCGGATACTTCGCTGCAGCGCACGATCCATCAGCTTCAGGAAAACGGGACCAAAGTGAGCTTGTTCATCGATCCCGATCCGGCACAGGTTTCTGCTGCCGCCGGACTCGGGGCCGATATGATTGAGCTTCACACCGGAGCCTTTGCCAATGCAAATCCGGCGGGAGGAAAAGCGGAGTATGATCTCCTTTATGCGGCAGCCTGTCAGGCGCATGAAGCAGGAATCCAGGTGAATGCAGGTCATGGAATTACGGTTTCCAATTTACCAACATTGCTTCACATGCCGCATTTGGCCGAGCTGAATGTAGGGCACCATCTCGTGTCCCGCGGGGTATTCATCGGGATCGGAAACGCGGTGAAAGAGATGCTCACAATGATGTCTGCGTATCCCTACGAGGAATGTGGGACCTGAAAACCGGTAAGCGGAAAATGCCCTGATCAGTTGACTTTGCTTGACGCGGGGGCTGCCTGACGTGTTCACTAAACGGACACGGAAAAGGAAATTAACGCATTTTGAAAAACAGCTTCGACAATTACGAAAGGCTCGCCGGTTGGGTCTTTGGAATGTCCAGCCTCTGGCAGGGGACGGATCATCTTGTCTATGTCAAAGGCACGGGCTTTATTCTGCCTTTTACCGAAGAATACCGACGGTATCGCTATCAGGATATTCAGTCCCTTTCGGTGATGCCGACGAGCCGGGTTGTCTTGATGGTTCTTTATATTCTGGGCTTTCTGGCCTCAGGTGGGGCGGCTCTTCTCATGGCGCTCTCTGTAAACGACGTCGGGATTGGACCGGTTTCTCTTTTGTTTCTGAGTGTTTTTATCGCTTCGACAGTTGTCTTTTTACTTTTCTTTCTGAGGCACATTATTCTCGGACCGACTTGTCGTTGTCATATTCAGACGAATGTGAAGCGGGAAATCGTGAAGCCTTTGAATCGAATTCACAAGGCCAATCAGGCAATCGACCGGATTGGGCTCCTGGTAAGGGAAAGTCAAAAAGATCTCAAAGCTGGTAGTGAAGAGCAGCCGGGAGGAGCTGTCTCTTATACACATCTCCGAGCCCACGAGACCGAGGCTGATCTC
>CAJXQE010000541.1 GCA_913058215.1 uncultured Verrucomicrobiales bacterium | reverse complement strand
GATCTACACTATCCTCTTCGTCGGCAGCGTCAGATGTGTATAAGAGACAGGCTGCGTGGTGAAGGGGGCGCTGCGAAAGTGGTTCACCATCCTGCCAAAGCCAAAAACTGTATCTTCCTGTTTATGGAGGGCGGTCCTTCTCACATTGATACCTTTGATCCGAAGCCGGAACTGACGAAGCGCCATCTGCAAAAGTTCAAACGTGGCGGGGAAATGGAGAGCGCGATGTCTTCAGGCGAACGTTATTTCGTGAAGTCGCCTTTCGATTTTATCAAAGCGGGAAAGTCCGGGGCGGATATGAGCGCCGAATGGGTGCACCTGCAGAAAATGGCGGATGAGATGTGCTTTTATCGCGGTGCGCAGGTAGAATCGGTCAATCACCCGACGGCATGTTTTCATGTGAATACCGGAAACCGTTTCGGAGGAGATCCAGCCATCGGGTCCTGGGTGACTTATGGACTGGGCTCGCAAAACGATAACCTGCCCGGCTTTGTGGTGCTGCCGAGAACGAGTTACCCGCAGGGTGGAGCAGGGAATTGGTCGAATGGTTTTCTACCTGCAGATTTTCAGGGAACTCCTTTGCGCCCCACCGGAAGTCCGATTCTGGATCTGAATCCGCCAAAAGGAGTTTCAGCAGAAACACAGCGTTCGAATTTGGATCTGTTAGGAAGTTTGAACGGGAAGCATCTTGAGAAACGTCCCGGTCGCAGCGAACTGGAAGCCCGCATGGCGAGCTACGAACTTGCCTTTCGAATGCAGGCGGAAGTTCCTGACGTGATCGATATCGACAGCGAGAAAAAGTCGACGCTCGAAGCTTATGGAATCGGAGAGGCGAAGACGGACTCCTTCGGGCGAAAATGTCTGCTGGCGCGTCGGCTTGTGGAAAAGGGTGTCCGCTTTGTTCAGGCCTACGCCGGAAACTGGGACAGTCATGATTACATTGAGCGGGCTCACGGATCGCTTATTCAATCTGTCGACAAACCGATCGCGGCATTGCTGAATGATTTAAAAGAGCGGGGGATGCTCGATGAAACACTCGTGGTTTGGTGCGGTGAATTCGGCCGGACACCGGACAACGGATTACGTGGCGGAGGACAAAGTTACGGACGCGATCACAATGCCAAAGCAATGGCGATGTGGTTCGCCGGTGGGGGAACCAAGGCCGGGCACACCATCGGAGCCACCGACGCAATGGGCGGCGAGGCTGTTGATGTCGTGCATCATATCCGCGATGTCCACGTCACCTTATTGCATCTCCTGGGATTGGATGACAACAAGCTGACTTACTATCATGCCGGGCGGCACAAGCAGCTTTCTCAGTTTGGCGGGAAGGTGATCGACGAGCTGATTGCGTAGATTTCCCAACTGTGAACAGGGTTGGATCGTTCACTATGCACTGTTGAATCGTGCCGTTTTTACGGTGATGCCTTCTTCCAGGCATCGGCAAACTCGTTGATGATTTTCCGGCTGTCGGGATTCAGATTAGAAATCGGATAAGGGAAGTCTTTTCCGTTCATTCGGAGAATCGCTTTGTCTCCGTCGACTCGAACGAGTGTCGCCTTGATGGTTTTGCCGCTGGTGTTGGTCCAGTTGCCGTCGATGGGATCGGGACGTTTCGGGAGATCGCCGGACTTTTCTTCGGTGTCGGTCATCTCCGGTTTTTCGCTTCCGACCTGGGCGCCGGATTCAATCCACTCTTTCAGTTTTGCGATTTCACCGGCGGACATGGGGGTTCCTTTTCCTTCTGGTGGCATTTTATCTCCGTCATCGTCGGGCAGGCTGACTTTTTCAAAGATGTCGCTTTTTTCCGTGTTGCCGGGAACGATGGCTTTACTGGATCCGATCTCTTTTGTGATACCATCCAGATCGAGGGCCAGGCCTCCCTTGGAGCTTCCCTCCATGTGGCACTTGGAACATTTTGATTTAAAAATCGGAAAAATGTCCGCTTCGTATTCGACAGCAGAGGCGGTGAAAGTCGCCAGCCCGAAAGCGGCGAAAAAAGTCAGATGGGTTTTCATGAGGATGGTCTTCCAGTGCATAACTCCATCGAGGTGTTTTGTGACGCCGCGTTCGCGAGCACTTTTTCCCTCTTACGGAATCGGATAGATTTCGAGAGGCATTCGATGGAGCTCTTTTGGGGTCGTCACCTTCTTGACGACGCGGTTTTCAAGATCACCGAAGAAGAAAAATTCCGCTTCCTCGCCTTGCAGTGAATTGAGAAGGAATCGTTTTCCGTCCCGGGAGTAAGCGACCCGAGTGTGATTCCAGGCTGTAGGCACAGGAAATTTGAATTTTCCAATCTGTTGAATCAAAGCGAGAGCGAGGCGCTGTTCGGGCCAATGGTTTTTCTTCAGGCTCTCGTATCTTTCTTGCAGATAATCCGGAACTTCGAAGGCCGTAGCAGTTGAGGCAGGTCTCTTTCTATTCTTCTTTCTGTCAAAATGAATACGGCTGATTGTCCTGGTTTTCAGGTCGAGACTGATTTGGTCATACTCATCTTTCGTCGACTCCGTATCTCCATCTCTTGCGGCGAGAAAGCTTAATACCGCATTATCTTGCGAGAATTCGGCTCCAAATCCGATCAGGGTTCCCACTCCGGAGCCAGGTTTGGCTACATGGTAAAAATCATGTCTGAACTCTTGATTCTTCTCAAAATCAAAGAGGATCAATTCACATTTCACCTGGCCGGGTCTGGAAAAGAATGCGGGCGAAAAATCTATTAAAGGGAAGGGTTCGGTTTTGATCTTGGAGGAATCACCAAAGGTGATTGGGGCCGGCTGATGCAGTTCTTCGTAGAAAAAGAACGCGAGCCAGCGCCGATCTTTGCTCAGTTCGACTCTGTAGTTTTTTCCTGAGTCCAGGGAATCGAGGGCGATTTTTTGAAGCTCCCGCTCGCCGTCTCTGGAAATGAGAGACATTTGATTGTTCGGCATCCCATCAAAGCGAACCAGCCAGGAGTCCGGGAATTCTCTTTCAACTTTGAACCCGGGTTTTTGTTCTTCAATTTTTGTCAGATCAAAGGCAATTCGGTAGGTGCCCTTTCCCGAAATATTGAAAAATCCGTATCCCTTTGCCAGGCCAATTTCGGAGATTTGGGGAGCGCGGAAGTGTTGTTTCTGTGTCCACTTTTCAAAATCGACTTCGCAGAGGCTGACATCTGTCTCTTATACACATCTCCGAGCCCACGAGACCGAGGCTGATCTC
>CAJXQE010000540.1 GCA_913058215.1 uncultured Verrucomicrobiales bacterium | reverse complement strand
ATCTACACTATCCTCTTCGTCGGCAGCGTCAGATGTGTATAAGAGACAGAGGCTGATCGATTCCGGCCCAAGCCCGGATTTCTTTGAGAATCCAAGTTCACCGGAAGTGTCGTCCTTTCTTCAAAAAGTAATGAAATGGTAGGAAATTTGTGACTGGACCTTTTACTCAACGCGTCTCAAACTTTGAAATTATGGAATGGATCGTAACAATCGTATTGGGCCTCATCGCGGGCATTATCGGAAAATTCATCATGCCCGGAAAAGATCCCGGCGGACTGATTATCACCGTTCTGCTGGGAATTGGCGGAGCCTGTCTCGGGAAATTTCTTGGTGAAAAACTTGGGATTATCAGTTCCGCAGGGAAGTCGTTTGATCTGATCAGCCTCGGAGTTTCCGTTGCAGGGGTAATTATTATTCTCCTGATCTATCGAATCATCTTCGGTAAGAAGTAATCGCTTTCCCTTCGCGCTAGAAGGTCGCCCAAGGAATCACTCCCATCCTCAATATCGCGAGGAGAAGGGCGACGATCACGGCGGCCATTAGAGTTGAGTAGTAGACTGTCGCGGCGGCAAACCGGCTGTCGGCATTGAATTCGTGGGCCAGCAGCGCTGTGTTTACTGCTGTCGGTGCGGCGGCTCCTACAATGAGAATCGCGGCAAGTTCGCCGGTGATTCCGAACAGCCAGGTCAATGCTATCGCAATGACAGGGCCTCCGAGCAGGCGGACTCCGAGTGTCCAGGCAAGTCGACCGACGGGGCGGGGAGGCTGCGTTTTTGAAAGCTGAACACCCAAGGTGATCAAGGCGAAAGCGACGAGACCATCTGCAATGTAATTAATCGGTTTCCAGATGAAGATCACATCATCAAGCGGGTTTCCCCAGGTCCTGAAGGCGAGTGCAGCTATGATCGCGTAGATCGAGGGGAGTTTGAAAATAGGGAGCAGTGCCCGCCATCCGCTTGGAGCATCTTCCCTGCTTTTTCCAGCAAGAAAAACCCCCAGCGAAAAACTGGAGAGATTCATGGTGGCTAGAACGAAAACCTGAACGACCGGACCCATTACCGGAAAAGCCAGAGTCATCAAAGGAATCCCCCAGTTGCCGGAATTGTAGATCATGGTGCTCAGTTGCATGCTGGCGCATTCAGCCGGGCTTTCCCGGCGAATTCTACAAACGACCCAGCTTATCAAGCCCATTGAAGCGATTACCAACAGGGTGAAGGTCACGATCTGTGCCCCCAGCTTTCCTTCAAGCGTAGAGGTGGAAAGCCTGACAAGAATAAAAGAGGGAACAAACAGGTAGATGTTCAGCTTGATGAGAGTGCGGAGATCCAGATTGAAAAGGCGGTCAAAACCCCAGCCGATTCCCGCCAAAGCGAGAATGGGTAAACACACATCTACAAAGATTAGCAGGAAACTCTGCATCGCCGCCAAGGTAGCGTGATTGACGGTCTTGTCGTTCACCAAGTTTTCTCCTAGTCTCACGGGATGAAGCTTTTCATTCCGTGTCTACTGCTCGCCCTTGTCTCCAATGCATTTGGTGGATTGGAATGGACTCACAAATCTCCCCGTCCGGAAATTTCACCGAAGTACGAGGAAACTGCTGACGAGTTGATTCTGCGGGCGCCGGATAAGGAGGGGATTCATGGATGGTTCGAAACGCGAATTCCGGTCGAGGGCGGCACTACCGTACGTTTTTCGATCGAGCGTCTCGCAAATGAAATTGCCTATCCGCGACGGAGTTGTGCGGTTCGGATCGAGTGGCTGGGTGAAAAGGGACAGGCAGTCCAGAGCCCGCATCCGGTAAACCCGGAACACTTTGGAAAAACTCACGGTTCGGCGAAACCGGATTATCCGAGAGATAGGGGAACGAATAGCGAAGGTTGGGTTTCTGTCAGGGATGATTTCAAAGTTCCCGATGAGGCAAAGACTGCAGTGGTTCAACTTCATCTCCGATGGGCGCCGGGTGGGGAACTTCGCTGGAGGAACTTCTCTTTTGAAAAAATAGATAAGAGTGAAAAGCGGATGGTGACCCTGGCTGCTGTTCACACCAATCTCCCGGGGAAGGGGCGAAGCGTTGCAGAAAACCGGGAGATGTTCGTCCCCTTGATTGAACAGGCAGCTTCAAAAAAGGCTGACCTGATTGTCCTGCCTGAGCTTCTCACCTGCAAAGGAGTGACTCATGATTATGTCTCCGTTGCGGAGTCGGTTCCCGGTCCAACCACTGATTATTTTGGTGAGCTGGCGAAAAAGCACGACTGTTACATTGTCGTGGGATTACCGGAACGTGTAGATCACCTGGTTTACAATGTAGCAGCGCTCGTTGGTCCTGACGGAAAGCTGGTCGGCAAATACCGAAAAGTTACCCTTCCACGAGAAGAAATTCAGCGGGGGATTGCTCCCGGAAACGGATATCCGGTTTTCGAGACCCGATTTGGAAAAGTGGGCATGATGATTTGCTACGATGTCTTCTTTCCCGAAGTCGCTCGTGAGCTGGCCATGAACGGAGCAGAGGTAATTGCTCTTCCCATCTGGGGAGGCAACCCGAGGCTTGCTGCTGCGAGGTGTGCAGAGAACGGAGTTTACCTCGTCAGTTCCACCTACACCGACCACAGTTACCAGTGGATGAAGTCAGCGATTTGGAATCGCGAAGGCGACCGCCTGGTTGAGGGGACGGAGTGGGGGACCGTCGTAACCGCAACTGTTGACCTCAATCAGCAAACCTACTGGTACGGGCTCGGTGATTTCCAATCCCGAATTGCCCGCGAAGCTCCTGTTAGAAAAGCAGAAGCAACAGGGGCGAATCCATGAACCAGGCCTGTTGAATCGAAGCAAAAATTGACTCGCTACCTGGTCAGGTAAGCCAGGAGATCCGCCATCTCTTCTACTGTCAGAGCAGCCTCAAGGCCTTCGGGCATCAGAGATTTTCCGATACCCTTCATGCTTTTGACATCCTTTCTGGCGAATGATTTTTCCAAGCCTCCGGGAAGTCGAAGCGTCACGTTGGTGGCGTCTTCCGTTTGAATCAGCCCGAGGAAAGATTCCCCGCTGTGGAGTGTGAAATTGAACGCCTGGAATTGAGGGGCGACTTCTTTATTCGGATCCAACACATTTCCGAGAATGGAGTCTGCTCCTGCTGTTTTAAAAGTCGCGATCGGAGGCCCCAGCACGAAGCCCTGGCCATCATGAGTCTGGTGACATGTGAAGCATGCCTTCAAGAA
>CAJXQE010000539.1 GCA_913058215.1 uncultured Verrucomicrobiales bacterium | reverse complement strand
ACAAGATTTCACCCTTTCTCCCCCTGCACCCCCTCAAACCCGGCAGGACCGACGCTCCGATAAGAACTCCTTGAAAATGCGAATTCCTGTCAGTAACTCTTCGTCGAACGTGATTGAAATCACGATCTTCGACTCCCATGGAGACCTTATGCAACTTTGTGAGAGAAATTTGGGCAATTTTACGATAGGCCTGAGGTTTCCCAGTTGAATGGAAGAAGGAAATCGAGTCGAAGACAGTGATGGTGAAGCATTCGTTCGCTACTTTTCGATCTATGAGGGTAACGTGCGTGCTTTCGTGGCGTCATTGTTGCACGACTGGTCAGGCGTCGACGAGGTCGTCCAGGCGGCCAGTCTCGTGATGTGGCGGAAGTTTGCTCAGTTCGACCGAAACGGAGCCGAGAAAGACTTTCTCAATTGGGCCTTCATGATCGTCCGCTTCGAGGTGTTGAAATACCGTTCCAAGGTGGCGCGCGACCGTCTCGTTTTCAGTGACGACGTTCAAGAGCTCCTCGATGCCGAGGCGGAGGCTGTTGCCACCACTCAGTCGGAGCGGGAGCAGGCACTGCAGAATTGCCTCAAGAAATTGCAGCCGGCCCAAAGGGAGTTGATCGAGGCGACCTATGGCAGCGGAGTATCGATCAAGGATGCCGCCAGCCAGTTGGACCGAACCCCAACGTCACTTTACAAGGCCATCGCGCGGATTCGCGACAGCCTTCAGATCTGTATCGAGCGGACTCTGACAAGAAACCTGAAGGAAGGACCGGCATGAACACCGATGATCGAATTAGAGAACTAATTAACAAGGGGTGCTCAGGTCTTTTGGACGAGACCGAAAGGAGCGAGTTCGAGGAAATTCTTCGCCGTTCCCCCGAGGCGCGTCGCCTCTATCTCGAGTATCGCGCAACTGAGTCGGCTCTGCGATCAGCGGTCGGAGTGCCTATCCAAGAGGTCCCGAATCAGAGGCAGTCCTGGCAAACCTATGCGCTCTCCGGACTGGCCGCCGCATTCATCGCGCTGCTCGTCTGCGTCTTTGTCTTTTGGCCGGCTGCGCCTGAATCCATAGCCACGGTCACGGGAAAGGCTGGCGCCGTATTGTGGACAGGAGATGGGGGAGAAGTGAGTCATCATCTCGACGCAGGGGATCGCATTGGCGGCGGCACCATCGAAACCCTGGCTTCTGACTCCTGGGCGGAAATCGAGTTCCTTGACGGTACGACGATGACCATATCAGGGCATTCGGCGATCACGATATCTGACCGCGAGGGTCAGAAGATTATGCGCTTGCGAGAGGGAGCTCTCTCGGTCGATGCCGCGAAACAGCCTGCGGGTGCGCCGATGTTGCTGATGACTCCCTCGGCAGAAGCCCGAGTCCTCGGCACGCAATTCAATGTCAGCACCGATGACATCACAACCCGCGTGATTGTGAATGAAGGACTCGTTGAAGTCGAACGACTGGCGGACGGTTCCGTTCAGCGAGTGCCGGAGAACCACCTGATCGTTGCCGAGTTGGATGGACAAGGCGATTTCGAAGCGGTTCCGAGACGTGAGTTTGTCGAGACGTGGAGGAGCGATCTGCCCCGGGATCGTCGCTACGGAGAGTGGCGACCGGACTCGGGTGCCTTGCCTGGTGCTCAGCAGGCACGCCCGATGCTGCTGCGGGAGGACCCGGAGAAACCGCTCCTTCTGCATGTGGCATCGATCGATCCGTCGCCTGGAGAAAACCCTCCGGTCAGGTTGGTTGCCGACCAAAGGATCAGGATTCGGGGACGATTGAACGAGGAGTCCACAGTGGTCTTTGGTTTGACGACCTTGCACGCCAAGGCCGGATTTGCCGGGAAATACGTCGCTTATGTGCCGGTGACGCCGGATCACAACGACAATTCCATTTTCGAGGCCGAAGTGCCGATCGAGGGATTCAAGCGGGAGAAAGAAGTGTTCCCGGAATCGCTCCTGGGACTTGAATTGGCGGACTTCTGGGCGGTCACCATCATTGAAAACGTGGGCTTGGAAATCATCGAGGTAGAACTCTTGAAGTAGTCATGTGCTGGCCTGCTAAATTCTTTCTTCCTGCGGTGTGTACGCATTTCACGATATTGCTACTGACGGCGCTGCCTCTTGAGGCCAGCGGTAACGATCAGGTTGCTCCGGCGGTGACCGATGCCGACTGGGCGAGCTACAACAATGGAGTGCGCGGTTGGCGCTTCAATGCGGCGGAGGAAACACTGACGCCACAGAGCGCCCCGCAGTTGGTCGAGAAGTGGCGATTTCCGCGGGCTGGTTCGACCACCGACGTCGGCGTGATTCACGGGACCCCGGCGGTGGTGAACGGATATGTTTACTTTGGAACGGGATCGTATCCGGCCTTCTACAAACTCAAGCCGAACGGTGAGGTGGCCTGGGTCTTCCGGCCGGGAGAGGGAACGACGACGGTGCTGCCCAAAGGCGGCATGAATCGGATCGATGCCGGTGCAGGCTTCCTCGCGTCTCCGCTGGTCACCGAAAAGGCTGTGTATATCGGTAGCAACACCGGCATCTTTTACGGTCTCGACCGGAAAACCGGCAAGGAACTGTGGAAAGTCGACACGCGCGCTCCAGGCTTTCCGAATCATCACCACGCCAATCTGTTCAATGCTTCGGCCATCCTCGCGGACGGAAAAGTTATTGTCGGTGGAGGTGGTTACGAACATTCGCAACCGATTGATCCGGATTATCCCTGCTGCGAGGGCCGCGGTTTTGTCGTCGCCTTTGATCCGAACAGCGGTGAGGTCGTGTGGAAGTACGAAGTCGGCGAAAAGCCGCGAAAATTCAAAGAGCCGATCACGATCGAGGACGTCAAGGGATCGCGAACCTACCACTACGGTCCATCTACAAGTTCGGTGTGGTCAACGCCATCCTACGATTCCGCCACTGGCACGATCTTCTTCGGAACCGATGTGCACAATTCGCCGCGTGAGCCGACAGAGGACGATTCCCGGCTTTTCACCAAGTATTCTGCTGCAGTGATCGCCGTCGATGTAGAAAATGGCTCCGAGAAATGGGTGACACAGCTGAACGAGAACGACCACTTCAACCATGCTATGGCCGGCTACGATCCGGTATCGGGCACCTACAAAGACTGCTCGGTCGGTGACACGCCGAAGATTTACACGCTGCCGGCACCTGACGGAACGCCCGCTACTGTCCTCGGCCTGTCTCTTATACACATCTGACGCTGCCG
>CAJXQE010000538.1 GCA_913058215.1 uncultured Verrucomicrobiales bacterium | reverse complement strand
GTGTATAAGAGACAGAAGTAGAACTCCTCACCGATTCAACGCGCCAGGAGGCCGCAACGGCACTTGAAAACTTTGTCGTCAATTCCAGAAACTCTGAATGCTCCCTCGTTTATTTTGCAGGACATGGGATCGAATTTCACGGTGAAAATTATCTTCTCATGAAGGATACCAATGTCCTGACTATTCAAGACGATATCCCACAGATGAAAGAGAAGCTCTATTACGAGGGACTTCCTTTGAAGAAGATTATTTTCGATCTGGAAGACACCAGCGCCAAGGTCAAAATCATCATACTGGATGCCTGCCGCGACAATCCTCTTGAAGCCTCCACCACCCGTGGAACTCGATCTCTGGTCGGAGCAAGTGGCGGTCTGGGTTCGGTCAAAGCACCCAGTGGAATGTTGATCAGCTATTCCGCAGATGTCGGCCAGCAAGCCAACGACGGATTGTTCACAGCAGTGTTGGCCCGCCATATGCAAACCCCCGGAAGCGCAATTCATCATGTCTTTGCAAAAACACGGGAGGAAGTCAGAGCAAAGGCATTGGAGCTTCAGCTAGCGGGCAAAGGAAAGCTTCATGAGCCTGCTGAATATACGAAACTTAGCTCACAGGCTCAATTCTTCAGTTTTTCCCCGACAGAGAATCAGCTTTCGTCATCAACAGTTTCAGAAATGCCTTATCCCCCGCAGGATGGGCAATCACCTCACTCACCTGCGCTCGGAATCTCGACGCTCCCCCACAACACAAGCCAATCCCACTTATTGTTGATTATTGTTGCGATAGTTGCCGTGTTTATGACTGCCTTTGCCCTTATTCAGTATCGAAAAGCATCTCTGCAACTGAGAAGTGTGGGAAGCGCAGACATTGACGAAAGCAAAGGCAGATCAAACAACCCGCAAACACGCCTTCCAGACAATCAGGAGCCAGCCCCCCACCCGATTTCCCCTGATTCGAATTCGCAACTCCTCGATGCATCTGAATCCACCGATACTGCTCTCAATCGTGCATCCCTTTACGATTCAGGATCTCAAAGTAAGGAACCCGTGGTTCAAAATACTGCGCATCCAAAATATGATGTGGGATTTGCCTCTACCGTGGAGGAAGACAACTCGCACACAAAAGTTTCGGCAAGGTCCGGCACAGCGATCATGTCCACTCTTTACGTCACTCTCACCTGTGGAGTGATTGCCGCTGTATTCCTTTATCTGACTCTGAGTTCACTGGGCATTACACAGCCACATACAGTTCAAGGCGGGGACATTTGGAAAGCAGTCCTCACCCTGGGAATCGCAGCAATTTGGCTATTTTCAATAGGAAGTGCCTGGAACAAGCCCACACCTTTCCGAACCTTTTTTCTAAAATGGGTTCTCCGGGGATCTCTCGCCCTCGCACTTCCCGCTATACTGATCCTCACTTACGCATCGATCAAGGACACCCTGAATTTGGCGCCAATTTCTTTTGGCGCCATTGTAATTCAGTTCGATTTCGACAGTGTTGTTTTTGCCTTCATAGGCATCGGCTGGGTCGTCTTTGCTGTCGTGTTTTCGAACTTCCTTTTCGAATACGATAAATATGCGAAAACGTTATCCGATAGATGACCCCTTAGATTCTTCGAAGGGATCACTCCAAACCCAATGCCCACTTCACCACCGGTGTCGGATCGTAAAGCGAGTGCGGGTGGTGATCGCATCCGGTTTTAACAATGGCTGTCATATTCCCTCCAAGTTCGCGGTAAGCTTTTTCGAGTAATCCACTGTTCTCCAGATAGGGTACGACTGGATCAGCACCGCCCGCTACGATCATGAGAGGAACACCGCCATCGACCAGCGCCTTCGCGTTGGTCAGCGGCCCCTTCCAGATTTCGGCGTTAGCTGAAGTCAGCCCATACTCTTTCAAGCAAATTTCGTAGAGCTTCGACGAATTACGCTTCGGCCAGGTGTGAATATCGAGTACCGCCGAATCGAGATAAAGTCCCCAAACTTTTTCCGGGTGCCGAATCGCCCAGTTCGCCGCTGGCAACCCTCCCCGACTGAATCCCTCCATGATCGGTTTTTTGGAGAGGGAATACTTAGCCAGAACCTCGTCGTAAAACGTGTCAAAAATTTCCATCGCAGCCGGAGCACCGAAAAGATTGCCCACATCAATCCAGGCGATGTGCCATCCTCTGGCCACCAGTGCTTCATCCACCGACGGGAAAGCTCCATAGAAACGACAACGCCAGATCCACGGATTCCCTTCAGCGGCTTTCTCCGGAATCGTGACTTTGCAGCTCTTTCCAGCCACCTGGAAGGTTTCCGTCTTGTATGCCCCCAGGGACTTTCGCGAGCTTCCCCCCGGAAGCCCGGTGACGACCCGAACCTTGTGAGCTTCTGAATCTCCGATATACAAATTCCCATTTACCGGATCGGTACCGACCCCGTGCAGCCGGGCCATTTCGCATGCCAGTGGATCAGGTGAATCAGGGCCGTCTCCTTTGGCCCCGGTTCCGGCGATCAACTGCATCAAGGGTTTTTTAGCCGTGAGGTCGATGGCACGAACCGTGTGTGACTCCGTGTCAGCAAGATAGACGTAATTTCCGTCTGGAGAAATGGCGACGCCTTTGGGCCCCGACAGTTTTGCCTTTCGTGCCTCCACGACTTCCTTGTTCAAGCCTTTCTCCCCTGTTCCAGCGAAATGATAAAGCTGCCCGGTCTCGTGATCGATCCGATAAACGACGTTTCCCTCACGAAGCGCCAACCATAGATCTCCGTTCGGCGCTAAATCCAAAGCCCGGGGACCATTTAGCGGCGTATTTTTGCCGACCTTCGCACCATCCGGTGTCTTCTCCTTCTTCCCGTTTCCGCACCAGGTATCGATGCTGCCGGATTCCAAATTCACGATACGAATCCGGTGGTTTCCAATGTCGCAAATGTAAAGGTTCTCTCCGGCCGCATCGAACTGAATTGAATGCGGACGATGAAATTTGGCGTCCACCGCCGGCCCTCCGTCTCCGGAAAATCCCTGTTCCCCCGTTCCGGCTACAGTGGAAATCAGATTGCTACGGGCATCAATTTTCCGAACAAGGTTATTTTTCATCTCCACCCAATAGAGATCGCCACCAGGGTGAAAACGGACTTCGTAGGGCTCATACAATTCCGCTTTCGTTGCCGGACCACCATCGCCGCTGTATCCGGCATCTGTCTCTTATACACATCTCCGAGCCCACGAGACCGAGGCTGATCTC
>CAJXQE010000537.1 GCA_913058215.1 uncultured Verrucomicrobiales bacterium | reverse complement strand
CGAGATCAGCCTCGGTCTCGTGGGCTCGGAGATGTGTATAAGAGACAGCCTCCATAGTGTCCCGCCAGCGCACTTTTCACGAGATAATATCCCGCCCCGTCAAAGTGAAAAGCCCATTCCAGTGCGATCAACACGCCCAACATCGGAGCGAGCGGTTTATCAATCAAGCGGGTCAAAGCTGGCAGAGTTCGCTGAAACACATTCCCGTAAAAAATCGATTCATCGCTGTAACCCCGCATAAAGAGAGCCTGCACATAAGGCGAGGAAGCCTCTTTCTGGATCAATTCGGACACGGTCAAGATCTGCCAGGAAATCCAACCCGAGGCGATCAATATCCCCAACACAGCAACATGCCAGATATAGAGAATTGAGCTGGCATCTTTGGCTATCAGTTCGTCGGCATATCCCGGCCGGGACCATCCCAGAACGCTCTGCTGAACCAACATGATGATAAGCCAGAATCCCGGAGCACAGGAGAGCGTGCTGAATAGAAACGCCAGTATTGGTGGGAGCCGAAACCTGCGAAACCGGGCACCCAATACTCCCCATCCAAATCCAATCAGGAGAACCAGAAGATAAGCGGTAGCCAACACCAGCGAACTGTTTCCAATTTTCGTCAGCAGTGAGGAATCACCGTTCGAAGTCACCGCATCCAGCTCCGAAAAAGGGCTGTCAGGAAAAGAACCTGCCAACCAGACATGCTTATCCGAATCTCCCAGAACGCAGAAGGACAACTCAATCAAAAGTATGATCCCCACGGCGAGGCCACTGATCCTGACGATCGCCACCAATAACCTTCTGAGGGAATACTTGATCATACCTGCGTGAGACAAATCAGCCTAGAGGCTGTCTGTGGTTTTCTCCATCAAATCCACACGCACCCACCAAGGTCGCACCCTTTCATTACCGGCCTTACCAATTCCAAGCGGCTCGGGAGTTACTTTCCCATCAAGCCCTTTCCTAACCACTTTCATCGCGTCCCTCCGGACTCGAAGAATCCTGCCCGTATCACATAGGAAGAGATAAGGCTGCAGACGGGAAATTTCCTTCTGTAATTCTGCAGCTAAGACATAGGACTTCTCTTCATCTTTCTCAGCCCGGAGCTCTTCAAGCAAACCGTCCACTTCATCGTTCCTCAAACCGCAAAAATTCCCGCCGCTCGGACCGATCTGTGAAGAATGCCAGGTGGCAAAACGGTCCCGCTCGAACGGCAACTCCCATCCTAACATCACAGCATCGAACTTTCTTGCACCGAGCCGCTTCGAAAGTATCTCTCCCCAACTAAGAGTCTCAAGCTCGACGCCCAGTCCAAATTCTTTCCACTGTTTCACCAGAGAAGAAGCAAGCTTCATCTGTTCAGCATTCCCCTGATTCACAGTCAGCTTAAATGATACAGGGCGCCGGTTCTTATCGACAATCTTATCCCCTTCCTTTTTATAGCCCGCTGTTTCCAGGGATCGCATCGCCGTCTTGATATCATACTCCGGCAGAAACATGGGTTCCGGGCAATACGGAGCACCGGGAAAGAACAGGCTCTCGGTTTGCGCCTGATAGCGATTCACTGTGTCGAAAAGAATTGATTTCAGATCAATCGCCTGAGCCAGCGCCATTCTCACATCATTGTTGGAGAGAAAAGGGTTCTCCAGATTCCATGAGACAAAATTCTGAAACTTGGGAATGCCCCGAATTTCCCTGAATAATCCGGGATTTCGATTGAGCCAGATCAGATCTCTTTCATCCGCAACAATCGTTTCCACTTCACCGAATCTCACGTCCCTCAATTTTTTCTCGCGATCAATCAGAGGTTTGTATACCACCAGTTTCTGTTCCGGAACTCCCGCAAAGTAATCTTGATTCGCCTTCAGCTCCACGCCGCCATCTTCACGTCGTGCATGCAAACGATACGGGCCATTTCCCACCGGGTTCTCAAAGAACTTGATCCAGTCGCTCCGCTTCGTTTTCAATTTCAGAAGATGAGACGGGAGCACGGGAAGCTTTTCCCAACTTTCCAGCATGACTCCGGGAGACTGATTGCAGCTCACTTTAAAGGATCGCTGATCCACTTTTTCGATCCCCTCAACAAACCAGAACGATTCTGCCAGAGGATACATCGAACCCTGTCGGGTCAGTTCCTCGAAGGTGAAAATGACATCATCAGCTGAGAAAAAATGGCCATCGTGCCAGCGAACATCATTTCGGAGTCTGACAATCATTTCCCGCGAACTGGTATGGGAAAGTTTTCCCATCTGCTCAATCTCGGGCTCTAAATTCCGATTCGACTCATAGTAGAGACGGAGCTCTTTGAGGAAGAGATCAATTTCTCCCTGCAAAAAAATGTTTACGGTCTTGTCTCCATCATAGTCCAGCATCCGAATCTGGGATTTTTCGACCGATGATCGAAGAAAGGTCTCAAACGAATCCTTCACCGAATTCCGAAGATTCAGACGAATCAGTTCGTAGTCTGCGAATCCTTCGGGTTTCAAAGTCTTCAAAAATGAATCCACAAGAGACTCGTCAAAGCCTTCAATGGCTGCAGTAAGAACACTGCCTTCTCTTTCCAGCTGAAGAATTTTGAGCGCGGCATCTTTCTCAAAATCGCCAGCCCTCAAGATCGCCTCGGACTCCCCGGCCGACTCATCCATATCGAACCTGACTGTAACCAAAGTGCGATATTCCCAACCGGTAATCAGATTCTCTCTGATATTTAAATCATCATCCCTGACAAGCAGAGGCTCGAAAAGCATGTCTGTAATCTCTCTGGTGACACCGGTAAGCGGCACCAGCGGATTCAAATTACCGACCTGCTCACGAATGGCGCACACCATCGCGTTATCCTCACGGATATATTCCGCCCCTTTAACCTGTTGGTAAATCCAGTAAACACCGAAGCCAAAAACCAGCGGCAGGGAAAAGATAACCGTTCTCAGCCAAAACATCACGGGGTAAATATAGAGGAATTTTGGCGGTTTACTTAGGAAATTTCAAGCACCCCGTCCCTCTCAGGAAATCACGATTCAATTCCTCCTCCTGAGCAATGGGAGGAGATGCGAGTTTCCGGAAAGCCCCGTGAGTCGGGTAATCTCTGCTAGCCGCGCAGATCGAGACAAATCATTCTGTCCTGGCCACGCATAATGAGGTGACCATTGCTGAGAGCCATCGGCGACCAGAATTTAAAATCCGGCAATTTGATGTTTGCTTTACCGGCCTGTTTTGCAACTGTCTCTTATACACATCTGACGC
>CAJXQE010000536.1 GCA_913058215.1 uncultured Verrucomicrobiales bacterium | reverse complement strand
CGAGAAGCGGCTCTGCTCCTCGATGTCTGTAACACGATATCCGTGTATTCCGATTCTTTGTAGCTCTTCTGACATGAGTGAACTCTTGTTCATAATTACTCATGTCCCCATTTGTTGATGAAGAGCCCATTTTTCAAGTGGCACAAAACCAAGGAGTTACAAAGTTCTTCAGGGCGATGAATAGCCAAGTGTGCATGAAACTGAACTTCCCCCGAAACGGTAGACACGAAAAGCTTGGTCTGAGAACATCAAAATCAGATCATCATGTCAAATACCGGAAACACCTACACGGAGGAATTTCGCAGGGACGCGGTCGGGCTGCTTCAGAGCAGCGGACGCCCCATCAGCCAGGTCGCACGCGAGCTGGGAGTCAACGTCAACAGCCTGCGTAGCTGGCGCAACCGCATCCTCGGCCAGAGCGGAGGGGAGAGCTTTGGAGCCGTAGGCGACATAGGTCGAGCCGAAGCGTCGGCCGAGGAGTTGCTCGCCGAGATCAAGCAGCTCAAGAAGGAAAACGAGTATCTCAAACGCCAGCGCGAGATCCTAAAAAAAGCCGCCAGCATACTGAGCGAAAACCCGGAGCTGGGTATGCGATGATCGAAACGATGCGGGATCACTACACTGTGACGGAACTCTGCAATGCTTTCGAAGTCTCCCGTAGCGGATACTACAAAGGCATTCGTACCGGGCCGGGCAAACGGAAGAAACAGAATCAGCAAATCATTGATGCGATGAAACAAATCCATCAGGAGCCATTTAAGAATGCCTACGGGAGTCCACGAATGACAGTGGAGCTTCGCAGGCGCGGGTTCATCTGCTCGGAGAATCGAGTCGCACGACTCATGACAGAAGCAGGTCTCATAGCTCTGCATAAAGCACCATTCCGACCGAAGACCACTGTGCAGGACCCGGATCGGATTCCTGCACCCAACCGTCTCGCGGAAATCGAAGCACCGTCACAACCGGGAGAGGTATTCGTCAGCGACATCACCTATGTGGCTACCCGCGAAGGTTGGCTCTATCTAGCAGCGACAATGGACCTCTACAGCCGCCGAATCGCAGGCTGGCATCTGGCCGAATCTATGAAAACCGATCTGGTAATCGAAGCGGCGCAAAAAGCGGTCGATGGGACGGGGATATGTCCCGGCGCGATCTTTCACTCCGATCGAGGCTGCCAATATACGAGTCAGCGAATGCGATCATGGCTGAACCAACGAGGCATGCTTTCGAGCATGAGTGCGGCGGGTTATTGCTACGACAACGCCAGCTGCGAATCGCTCTTCGCCACCCTGAAACGCGAAGCCTTCCCCGCAGGATGTGTCTTCCAAACAAAGCAGGAAGCCCGGCGAACGATTTTCCAATACATTGACACGTTCTACAATCGGGAACGCATCCACACATCCCTCGGAGACCAGTCTCCGGATAACTTCCTGACAAATCACTTTCAACCCAATCCAATCACCCTAAACTAAACCCAAAGAGACCAAGCTTTTCGTGTCCACTTTTTCGGGGGAGTTCCACGTGGCTGTGGTGGGAGCTGATGGATTCGATGACTAACTGAACTGACAGGAATTTGCTTTTTCAAGGAGTTCTTATCGGCGCGTCGGTCCTAGCGGGATTGAGGGGGTTCAGAGGCGTCGGTCCGGCGAGAATTAAGGGTGTGTGGAAAGCTACTCGAGTTTCTGCAATTTCTTGACCAGCACAAGGCTTCCCTTTACAAGGGATAGAAACCCGTCAGGCCAATGGCAAGCGGAGTCTTGCGGCACTCTTCTTGCGGCACTCTTTGAGCAGGTATTGTTTCACTCGACTCTGGCGGGTCAGGCAATTCTGCTCCCACAAGTCGTTGTGACACAGCATGGCGAACCATTTAAATGCATGCATAGACTCCCCTCGCAGCTACCTTCTTCCTCATATTACTCAATGAACGGATTAAAACTCGATGCTCATTTCAATGGGGTTCATAACGGTGCCCTCACTGCCTGACCAGTTTTGCCTGCTCTGACTGCAATAGACCGTGTTATCTGTTTCACTCTTCACCCAGGAACCGTCTTGAAGCTGCACGTAAAACGTTAGGTTTCGCAGCTTATAGGCATCGCTGCGCCCCCCGGAAAATGTAATCCGATTCGTCGTCTCAAGGGACCCCAGCATATCTTTTTGAATGCTGATATAGTTGAGTGCAAATTTGTTCTCCTTACTCTCTGGAACCGGCGCGACCTCCTTGCCATTGATTTGAAGATGCTTCTGATAGGGGCCAACATCAGAATCGTATAGTTCAACCACAAGGAAAGCAGCCTTGACACCCGCCACATCTTCCTCCGTTAGACTCTTCTTAACTGCGGAGTCGACGACTATGTCTCCAATGCTGAGCGCCACTGGGTTACATTCGCTTGCGTCCAACCCGCAGCCGAAAGCTTTTGCCCTGAGGACGACATCCGAATCAATGGCAATCGGCTCCCGATACAATGGGGACTGGTTGGAAGGAATAGATCCATCAATCGAATAGCGGATTCGCGCAGCGGAGAATCCCCGCACATCAAGATTCACTTTGGATGCAGTAATCGTGACCTCAGGTCGTGGCAATTGGAGGGGAGTTCCATAAAAGCGCACTTGCCCCAGGCCAATCGTGAATTTCCGGTTCTCAAAGTCGTTGCCTCCCATTCCGGTTGCGGAGTCGACCGTGTTTTTCTCCCGGTTCTCGCCGCCTGGTGAGGAGGCGCCTTTGATCTCCCCGGCCCAATTGCCTATACCTTCCGCACCCAGTGTGTGTATATAGATATAGCGGACATGCTTCCCCCCGAATTCGATCACCGAATCAGCACCATCTCTGCCTTCCTTTAGCGCTTGATTCAGAGTTTGATTGGGAAACTTCGTCCAGTTCTGCTCAAACAGATCATGAGGCGTCGCGGCATAGGCGATTTCGATATCGCGCATTCCGTGCTGGGTATTGCCGTCCGCATCGTTGTAGTTCCAAGCATTCATCTCATCCAGTTCATATTGGGCTCCCAAATCGAAAAGAATCCAGGCACCCGTTTTTCGGATCACATTATTCCATCTGAACGCACCTTTGGAAGGAGTCAGGCGGGCAGTTTTCGTTCCCTGTTGCCCATCCGTTGCCTCCTTCATGTTCAAGCCATCAACCAGACCCGCAGGCTTGCGTCCTGAGTACCAATGCCATGCCGGGAAGGCCGTGACGCCTGTGATATAGCTGTCTCTTATACACATCTGACGCTGCCGACGAAGAGGATAGTGTA
>CAJXQE010000535.1 GCA_913058215.1 uncultured Verrucomicrobiales bacterium | reverse complement strand
CGAGATCAGCCTCGGTCTCGTGGGCTCGGAGATGTGTATAAGAGACAGGCTTTCTCCAGCCACACGGAATCCTCGTCACCTTTCCCGAGAAGGACGGCAGCCATCCAGGATTCCGCCGATCCCTTATTTACTTTGATCCAGTTTTCGATTTCCCCCTTGGTGGCGGTCCCCGACAAGCCCATCTCTTCGCAGTCTTTGATGGTAAGCTCGGATCTCGCCTTCCCTTGAAAGGTGACAGCCCCCCCCTCATCCGTTTCCGATTTGGATCCGTTCGCTATGGCCGTCCGCCCGTTCTCCGAGATGGACGAGCCCACCAAATTTCGATACACCACGACTCCACCGGAGAGCAGGAGAAAAATCGCAATCGCGACGGCAAAAACCGGAAGAGAAATACGTTTGGGATTCATGGCGACATTGGGTTGCTTGGAGTGACCGGCGAAACATCGGCAAGTTCCGCTACTACAATCGAGCCTGGTAGCGGAAGCGGCCACCATTTCGCCGATGGCTTCTCCACCTTTCAAAAGAAAACATTGGAACACGCCGGTGTCCACACTCCAGTCGAGCCATGTCGACGCGGAAGCATCGCCAAGGGCCTGAGCCAGGGCACCCCCTGTCCATTCCTTTCGAATTCCTAAGCAAACAGATCCACAACCGGCTTACCTTTGTGCGCAACGGTAAATGGGCGCTTGGTAGGGCTGTATAGAACCTGATCGAGCGGCAGACCCATCGCATAGGCAATCGTTGCGTTGAAGTCTTGGATCTCGACTGGATTCTCGATCACATTCTCGCCGCCTTCGTCGGTTTTTCCGTAAACTGTCCCCCCCTTGAACCCGCCACCGGCGAGAACTGAGCTGAAGGCTTGTGGATGGTGATCGCGACCGGCATTCTCATTGATGCGAGGTGTCCGCCCGAACTCGGTGGTGAGCACGACAACGGTATCATTGAGTTTTCCAATACGCTCCAGATCCGCGAGCAATGCTCCCATTGCCTTATCCAGAATCGCGCACTTCTCAGGCCCTGTGATGAACATGCTGTGATGCATATCCCAGCCCTCATAGCTTACCTCGACGGCGCGGACATCGTGTTCGATGAGACGTCGGGCCAGTAAACACCCCTGCCCGAAGGCATCAGCCCCATAACGCGCACGGGTCGCTGAGTCTTCTTCCTTGAGGTCGAACGCTTGTAAATCTTTGCTCTGCATGATGCGGACCGCGTCGTCATACATTTGCGTGTAGGCGCGGACTTGCTTGACGTCGTAGCGCTGGTGAAATTCAGCATCAAGTTGGCTCGCGAGCTCGAGATCTTCGTCGAGCTGCTCCTGGTCCATCCCCCGGAGTTTCGAGTTCTTCAGACCGGAATTCGGATTCTTAATCGCGAGCGGCTCAAACTCTGGTTCGAAAAATCCACCGCCTCCGTTGATCCGGCTGTTGCCTCCGATGAAAACAGACCCGGGAAGATTCGGGTTGATGCGGCCCTTATACTTGAGCGCCCAGGCGCCGAGTCCGGGGTGGCGGATCGTGGCGCGTGGGTCATAGCTGGTGTGCATCAAGTAGTTTCCCTGCGGATGCGCTCCAGCGGTGGAAGTCATCGAATTGACGATCGCGAGCTTGTCGGCTTGAGTGGCAAGCGACGGGAGAAGCCCCGAGAGTTTGATGTCATCGACATTGGTGGCGACCGTCTTGGTTGGTCCCTGATACTTGTGCTTCGGCTTGGTGTCGAAGGTATCGAGGTGGGACATCCCTCCATCCATATAGAGGTAGATGATGTGTTTGGCCGCACCGATGCGAGGCGGCAGTCCGAGACCAGCTCCGGAAGCGGCCCCTGCGCGGTTCGTCATTCCTAGTGCGCCGACTCCAAGGAGTGCTTTCGCAGTTCCTTCC
This sequence comes from uncultured Verrucomicrobiales bacterium, assembly GCA_913058215.1. Taxonomy (GTDB): domain Bacteria; phylum Verrucomicrobiota; class Verrucomicrobiia; order Verrucomicrobiales; family DEV007; genus Arctic95D-9. The sequence continues at coordinate 1,379 of CAJXQE010000535.1, read as the reverse complement.
ATGAATTGGCGGCGGTTCAATTCGTTAGCGTTGATGGCTGAGTTCATGATTTTTCGAGGGAGGTTGGTTGTGGAGACGGGGAAAGAATGAGGATTATTGGACAAAGATAAACTGCTGAGTATTGAGAAGGGCCCAGACAATTCTCTCGTAGGCGCTGTCGCCGTATTTTTCGACTTTGCTCAGTGCGAGTTCCCGCTCTCTGTCGGTGGGTTCGCGGGTAAGCATCGCCTGGAAAATCATATCGATTTTCTCTTCCGCATCGCCCGCTTCCTGGACACGGCTTCCGAAGACAGCGAACTGGTTCGTCAACGCCTCGCTGATGGTTCCGTTAAGAAAGTTGAGAGCCTGAGGCACCGACGCATGATCCGCAGCGTTTTCGATTACCTCGCGATCAGACTGACCAAATTCCCGGAGAAAGTGGCCTCGTTTAGAAGGGGATTCTAATTCCGAAGCCCGTGCCATTCCGCTCACGAGTTCCGTGTAGTCCTTGTATGCTTTCCTCTGGCGAGTATGCCAGTCCCGTGCCTGCTTTTTTTCGAGGTTGGCAGGAGGCTCGGCCATCTCCGGCTCCGGTAGCTTGGTGAGAACAACACCTTTGCCCGTATTGTTCGCGGACATCATGCCGCCTGACATCTTCATTTCTGACATGCCCATCGCCAGCAGCAGATCGTCTCCTTCGACGTTCTCACCCACGTTGCGGTAAGCAATCTCCGCCACGATCTCATCACTGCTTTCTCTGATATCGTAGTATTCCTTGTTCAGCTTTTTGTAGAGATCTTTTTCACCTGCCTCACGGGCTGCATTCATCTGGACGCGAAGCGCCTCTTGCTTCGGTTTCAAGTCCTCAAACTCCATCGCAATTTCTTCAACCATCGCGATGTAGTCTTCTACGCTGCGTTCCGCGAGGACATCGTGGATTTTCTTTACTCTCTCAATCGATGCGAGCTGGGACTTCAGGCGTGGACGGTACCCATCAGCCTCGGGCAATGCCAAGGCGACAATGGAATCCCAAATCTGCTCGGCACTCATTCGGCGAAGAGTCGGGCCGGAAAAATGATACGGCATACCGAGAACCAATTCTTCGCCGTTCGCGGCCCGCTGGTAGGTTTGGGTGTTGTAAAGAACCTCCATGTATTTGCGCATATCGTAGTCGAGCGTGCGCATCATCTCTTCGATGTAAGCAAGGAGTTCCGGATTAGCGACGGGGGTATGGTCAGTTAAATCATCGAGCGGCTCAAAAATTCCGTGACCATAAACTCGCTTCCAAAGGCGGTTCGCAATGACCTTGGTGAAGGTCGGATTATCACGCGCCGTCATCCACGCGGTGTAGGCACTGTCTCTTATACACATCTGACGCTGCCGACGAAGAGGATAGTGTA
>CAJXQE010000534.1 GCA_913058215.1 uncultured Verrucomicrobiales bacterium | reverse complement strand
TCTACACTATCCTCTTCGTCGGCAGCGTCAGATGTGTATAAGAGACAGAGTACGCACCACTCTCCATCTGTTCGTTTTGCTGCGAAGATTGTCAGCGTAGTCGTTGATCGACACCAGTTTGAAGATCTCGATTTCAAACGACGTGGTTGCGCACTCAACGAACATGCGATAGAACCAGCTAAGGCCAGCAATCGTCATGATGAGGTACGGAACAGATCCGATGAGGATGTTGCGGGGCTTGGACCAGATCCCGTAGTCTTTGAAGTTGGGAAGCACGAGCTCCTCGGTGTAGCACTGAAAGTCCCTTCCGGGAGTGGCGTGCTTCTGAATGAACGCCTTTCTCCGCCGCTCCAAGTACGTTGCAGTGGAGAAGCCGTCAAAGCACAGTGTTTTCTTCAGCCACAATTTTCCATGGCGCTTTCGGTCCATTCCCACAATGTCCGGTGTTTCGTCGCGCCAAAACGTAATGCGGAGCCGTGCCGCTGCCGTTCGCGTTGGCTTCAGACCTGCCGAGTACCGTTTTTTGCTCTGGTACGTGTCCATCCGCATGAGGAACACTGGTGGTGCGTCTCGGAATTGCTGCACGGCGATGTTTGGACGTTTCGATCCCTTCACGCGCCGTGCAAATCGCAGCGTCTCCGAGGAAAAATTGTCCAACAAGCGCTTGCCAATAAACGAATGTCGGCACGACGACTTGATGAGGAAGGTGTGCATCAAGCACCCTTCCATCAAGTAGAAGAAGTACACCACACCGAAAAGGATGATCCAAGCGGGATCTTCATGTCTTTGAAAATCCTCAAATCGATCAGCAGTCCGGAAAAGTCGGGTTTCAATTTCGGGGTTTCCCCGACAAAGCCAACGTCCGCCCCGCCCAGACGAACAGGAACACCGGGGCGAATTCCGGTGGCATCCTCGACAGCAATGGTCAGCGAATAGTGATCGCGGATCCGTTCCGTAATATTCCCGAACTGGAGAATGAGAAAACCCATCACCAGAAGTCCGAAAAATACGAAAAGACCGACAAGCAGTTCGGTGCGCTGTTTACGTTTCGCCATGGTAAGCCTGAGGAAACTATGATGCCGTTTGGCGGAATTGACAATGGGCGGTCAATTGCTCATGTCTGCCGTTCCCGATTCTTCATCCCGCCCTTCAATGAAAGCCCTGAGAAAAGGTTTGTCGGAGTTTTTCAATTCGTTTGGATTGCCTTCGAAAGTAATCCTGCCCTTTCTGAGAACCGCGACGCGATCGGCGATAATGCGAACGGTGTTCAAGTCGTGAGTAACAACGACTGAGGTGATTCCGAACTTTTCGCCAGTCTCTTGAATCAGCCTGTCAATGCTGCCTGCTCCAATCGGGTCGAGTCCTGCTGTTGGTTCGTCGTAAAGAATGACATCGGGGTGAGTAATGATAGCCCGGGCGAGAGCGACACGTTTCCTCATTCCTCCGGAGAGGTTAATGGGCATCTTCCCGGAGTGCGATTCCATCCCGACGAGGGTGAGCATTTCCTTCACCTGGCTGTCGATTTCTTCCGGGGAATGGCATCTCTCTTCCTCCAGTGGGAAGCCCACATTTTCAGAAACTGTCATTGAGTCAAAGAGGGCTCCGTCCTGAAACATCATGCCGACCTGCCTCCTGATTGGATTGAGTTCCCGTTCGCTCAAACCGACGATTTCGCGGCCCTTGATTTTGATGCTTCCTTTATCGGGATCGAGAAGTCCTGCGAGATGCTTCAGGAGGACGCTTTTCCCCTCGCCGCTTTTACCAATGATCACGAGAATTTCCCCTCTTCGAACATCGAGGTCCAGGCCGCGGATAATCTTTAAGTTCCCCAATTTACGGGTGAGTCCGCGCACTTCGATGAGGTTTTCTGAAATCTTCTTATCCATGGTTGTCGATTCAGTGGCCTCCATTTCCGAGCGGGAAAAAGTGGTTGAGCAAAAAAGTGAGGAAGAAATTACTCACGAAAATTGCGAGAGCGGATTTCACGAAAGCGGCGGTTGCAGCTTGTCCGACACCGCGCGCTCCTTCTTTCGCGACCAGTCCCTGATGGCAGGAAATCAGAACAATGATTCCGCCGAAGACGAAACCTTTGATCATTCCAATGAGGATGTCGATCGGGGTGGTATGAAGTAAAACCTGCTGGGAAAACCACGCTGCGGGGATATCGAAGACATTGACCGCCACGATATGCCCGGCCAGAATTCCGAATGCGGTTGCCTCCGCTACCAGCAAGGGCATCGAAAAGAACATTCCAAAAGCACGCGGCATTACGAGGTAGTCGACAGGGCTCACCCCCATCGAGCGGAGTGCATCGATCTGTTCGGTCACTTTCATGGTTCCGATCTCGGCGGCCATGGCGGCACCGCCCCATCCTGCGACCATCAATCCAGTCAGCACAGGGCCAAGCTCGCGACACATGGCCAGTGAAACCACCGGGCCGGTGGCAGAACCGAGTCCGAAGTCGCTGAACTTGAAATACACCTGGGCAGCGAAGACCGCACCGGTGAAGCAGCCGGTAACGATCACGACAAACTGAGCGCCGAATCCGATCGCCACAATTTGCTGTCCAATGAGTGGGTAGCGAAGCGGGCGGCGAATCAGAGAGCTTGCCATGTCTCCGGCAAGTCGCGCCAGCTGCCCCAGGTAGGACGGGAAATCGAGACAGGCAGCCCCGAGCTTTTCGATGAGGCTCAGCGGATTCATTCTTGATGAAGATCGATCAGTTCGCGCCCCAGTTTTTTGTCGATAAAGGTCTGGCGGATGGCTCCAAGTTTTTCAAAGCGCCTTGCCGAGCTGACGATCGGAGAAAGCACGATCCGCATTGTGCCGTGTTTCTTGAGCGCCGTGCAAAGGGCCACTTCTTCGCCGTAGGGAAGTGATTCGTCATAGCCGCCGACACTTTCAAAGGCGGCCTTTCTCACGAAGATCGCCTGATCGCCGTAGAATATTCTTTTGAAATAGCAGCGCCACAGGGCGAAGAGGCAGGTCATTTTCAGGAACGGGGAAAAGCAGTCGAAAAAACGGAGAAACCCTCCGCCGGGAGAGTCCGGGTATTTCTGCATCGTCTGCACCATTTTTCTGAGCGCTTGTTGCGGGACTCTGGTGTCGGCATGAAGAAACAGGAGAAGGTCACCGGTGGCAGCTGCGGCTCCGAGATTCATTTGATGAGCCCGGGATCCCTTGTCCGAGACAAGTAGTTTCACATTCGCCTGCCCGGCAATGCTCCTGTCTCTTATACACATCTCCGAGCCCACGAGACCGAGGCTGATC
>CAJXQE010000533.1 GCA_913058215.1 uncultured Verrucomicrobiales bacterium | reverse complement strand
AGATCAGCCTCGGTCTCGTGGGCTCGGAGATGTGTATAAGAGACAGGGTCAGCGGATCGTGATCAGGATCATCGGCAACTTGAGGTTCCGGCGAGGTCACTTCACGGAAGCGAATGCGGTGTTCTTCCAGCCATTCACCGTAGGGCTGCTGGGAGGCGAGACGCATTTTGATGTCGTCATTGAAAACCACTTCCCCTTTTTCAGTATCGACCACGATCATTTCGCCGGGAGCGAGACGACCTTTTTTCTCGATCATGTCGTCAGGCAGGAAGCAGGTTCCAACTTCGGATGCGAGAGAGAAAATTCCGTCGGTAGTGATTTTATAACGGGCGGGGCGAAGTCCGTTCCGGTCGAGTGAAGCGGCAACAGTTCTTCCGTCGGAAAACGCAAGCGCTGCAGGTCCATCCCAGGGTTCGCAAAAGCTACTGTTGTACTTGTAGAAATCGGAAACCTCTGTCGGAGTAAAAGGGTCAATTCTCCAAGCTGGTGGAACCAACATCGCCATGGCATGAGGAACCGAGCGACCGGAAAGCACGAGCAATTCCAGAGCAGCGTCGAGGCTGGCAGAATCGGAGCCTTCGGGATCAATGATGTGGTGCAGATGGTGCAACTGATCGCCCCACACTTCGTGTTCAGCGACTCCGAGACGCGAATTCAGCCAGTTGCGGTTTCCACGCAAGGTGTTGATCTCACCGTTGTGACAAAGCATCCGGAAGGGTTGAGCCAGGGCCCAGGTCGGGAAGGTGTTGGTCGAAAAACGCTGATGGTAGAGACAGATTTTGGTCTCGTAGGCTTCATTTTTCAGATCGCTGTAAAATTCTTCAAGAGCAGTAGCGACGAGGAACCCTTTGTAGCTGATGAGTCGATGACTCAGGGAAGGAATGTAGAAATCCTTCACATTTTCGTCGTCTGCTTTGTCTTCGATTTCGCGGCGGGCGAGGAAAAGATTGCGCTCGAAGTCGTCGTCGCCCATTCCCTCCGGACGCTGCAGCAGCAACTGTTCGATCTCCGGTTGAGTGTCGATGGCGAGTTGGCCCAAAGCATCCTGATTCACCGGCACTTCACGCCAGCCGATGATTCCGATTTTGTGGCTCCGGAGAACAGATTCCGCGATCGTCTTGGATTTTGCGTAGGAATCACTTTCTTTTTTGGCCAAAAAGAAGACACCGACGGCGAGATGACTCCCGTGTTCGAGTTTGGCGCCCATTTTCTCTGCCTCGGGCAGAAGGATTTTGTAAGGCAAATTTGTGGAAACTCCGGCTCCGTCTCCGGTTTTCCCATCACTATTGACCGCACCGCGGTGGGTCACGTTGCAGACTGAGTCGAGCCCAAGACGCAATACCCGATGGCTCCATTCTCCCTTAATATGGGCAACAACGCCAACTCCGCAGGCATCTCTCTCCAGTTCAGGCCGGTGAAGCGTTGTCTCAGTTTGAGGGATTTTCAGATGTCTGCTCATAAAGGAAATGGGGTTCGGAAGTGAACTCCCGGTATGTTTTCGTGTTCTGCCACAAGTAGTTACGACCCGAAACTATGCTCAGGAATCGTGCCAGAATGGGCACCCAAGTGAGAATATCGTAATAATTTCCAGAATGAATCGAATTATTCCAGTCATATCCCGGACTCAAGCGGGGAGCGAACTTTAGTCAGGAATCCAGCGAGGTCAATTTGCGAATTTCCACACCAAATAGGACTCGCCAAACAGGGATGATTGCGATTTGAATAGGCTTGCCCATGTCTGAAAGCGCCACTCCGTCAAATCGTCCCCCCATCGCCCGCCGAATTGGCTTCTGGCTGGGACTCGTTGTTTTCTTTCTCATCGTCGGTTTTGGGAATTTCGATCCGGAAAATCCGCTGATCGGAAGAATGGCGGCCGTTGCCGCGCTGATGGCGATCTGGTGGATCACGGATGCCATATCCCTGGCAGCGACTTCGATGCTGCCGCTGATTCTTTTTCCACTTCTCGGAATAATGACGGGCAAGGAAGTCGCTCCGGTCTACATGAACTACATCATCTTCCTGTTTCTTGGTGGCTTCATGATCGCTCTCGCAATGGAGCGCTGGAATCTACACAAGCGTATCGCTCTGAATATCGTCCGCGTCATCGGCGGGAGCCCGGCGCGATTGGTGCTCGGTTTCATGATCGCGACCGCTTTTCTCTCCATGTGGATTTCCAATACGGCGACCACGATCATGATGCTGGCGATCGGTCTGGCGGTCATCAAAGCAACGGAAGATCGTTTCGGTCGGGAAAATGTCGGGAATCTTAGTGTGGCGATGCTTCTCGGTATTGCCTACAGCGCTAGCGTCGGGGGATTGGCGACCCTGGTGGGAACACCGCCGAATCTGACTCTTTCACGGATGTTCGAACTGCTTTTCCCCAAAGCGGAGGAAGCCGGGTATTCGATCTCTTTCGGGCAATGGATGCTGATGGGAGTGCCCCTGACTCTCATCATGCTTCTGGTGATCTGGGTTTTGCTGACCCAGGTCTTCTTCAAGGTAAAGGGGAGATATAGTCTCTCCCGCGAGGTAATTGATGAAGAGCACAGCAAGCTCGGAAAGATCAGTTATGAGGAAATCATGGTGGCGATCGTGTTTGCTCTAACTGCTTTGCTCTGGGTTTTCCGGAGAAAGCTGGAAATCGGTTCTATTTCCATCCCCGGTTGGAGCGGGCTTCTCCCAAACGGAAAATTTATCGATGACGGAACGATCGCTGTCGCCATGGCCTTGCTGCTCTTTTTGATTCCGGCGAAAAAGAAAGAGCAATCTGAAGGATACGGCAGCATTTTGGACTTCGGCGTTTTTACGAAAATCCCCTGGCACATTATCCTGCTCTACGGAGGTGGCTTTGCCCTCGCGAAGGGATTTCAATCCTCCGGCTTGTCGCTCTGGGTGGGTAGTGCGTTTTCCAGTCTGGAGGGAACCCCGACGCTCTTGATGATTGGGACGATTTGTACAATGCTGACCTTTCTTACCGAACTAACTTCCAATACTGCGACCACGGAATTGATCCTCCCGCTGCTGGCATCTGTTGCCACTGCGACGAATGTTCACCCGCTTTTGCTGATGGTCCCGGCTGCCCTTTCGGCCTCGTGTGCATTCATGATGCCGGTGGCGACTCCACCCAATGCGATTGTTTTTGCCAGTGGCCGAATTCGGATCGCTCAGATGGTAAAGGTTGGGTTCTTTTTGAACCTGATCGGGGTCATTGTGATTACGCTGCTCTTCTATTTGCTTGGACCTGTCTCTTATACACATCTGACGCTGCCG
>CAJXQE010000532.1 GCA_913058215.1 uncultured Verrucomicrobiales bacterium | reverse complement strand
TGAGAGGGGTGGATTGAATTTCCGGTGAACCCGGCGACGATGATTTCTTCTTTATCGACAGGGTTCTTGCGGATGGTTCCCTCGTAGCTTGCTTCGGTGCCGTGAGCTACGCGGTATTTTTTTGCCTTGGTATCGTCCCATTTTTCAACACGGAAAGGTGCGGTCCAGCCCTGTTCGATTGCTTCCGTCCTGGCCACTTCAACCCACTTCCCGTCTTCCTCAATCTCGAGGCGCACGGTTCTGGTGGCTCCTTCAGGGATGGGGTAGAGCTGGGCTGTCAGTTTGAGCGTTTTGTCACTGACCGTGTAGAGCGCAAAGCAAATGATATCCTTCTTCTCCACTTCGGGAATGTTGAGGACGGCGCGGCCCTTCCCCTTTTTCTTTTTTCCTTTTTGTTGAGCATCAGCGCCGGGGACGATCAAAAGAGCGGCGCAGCATAGAGTGAGAAATTTTGGGAACTTCATGATGATTCTTACGGTTGGCTTTCCGGTTTGTCAGTTAAAATTGTGCAGCTTACAAAAGTCAGATTTGCGGTCCAACAGATGATTTTTGAAGGTCCGCTGGAGATGCCAGAGCCTCTTCGGGCTTCGATTTGTGCCAGAAAAGAAGGAGGTAAAGGGGGATCATGAAGTGCGGCGCTCGAAGGACGACTTCATGGAGATATTGATCAGCACCCCAGTAGTTCAAGTCAGTCGACATGCCGGCGACGGGTCTGGCGATTGCAGTCAGGAATCCCCAGACAAGAGCGTAGAAAGCGGAAGCCCTGCGCAAGGCCGGAATGAATAGCCCAACGCAGACGAGAAAATCCAACACGCCGGCAACACGCAAAATGACACCGGCGGTTCCGGAGTCGACATGAAGAATGATCGAAGTCATTCCGAGGAAATTTCCCGGGATCGGCCAGAAACAGCCCAGCGCATAAGCTCCGTGACCGGCAAAGATCATGATCACCGCCAGCATGGAGGTCACAAGAGTAGCGCGATGACGCACTCCGAGAGTCAGAGCGAAAACGAGGATCAGAGGAATCAGCATCTGGCCGCCATGCTCGACAAACATGGGGATTTGTCGATGAGCTCCTACATATTTGGCATAAGCCAGAATTGTGAGCAGGCCGCTCCCACCGAGGAGAGCCGCCATTTGAATCTGCGAATTTTTGCGAGCTGTCAGGGTGAGGATGCTGCAGGCCAGATAGAGCCAGGCCATTCGGCTGATCCATTTCTGAATGAACCCATCGTTGGCTCCGGAACCCACAAATTCGTTCCAACTGATCCCAAACCACTCCGCCAGAGCGAAGGTGGAATCCTGCCAGAGTAGAATTCCATAGGGGCCTTCCCAATAGAAATGTACCCACGCCCAACCCGCGAAGCAAAAGAAGCCGCCGAGCCGGAGTAAAAGGAGTAGGAGTTTGTCAGGGATCGACTTTGTCATGAACTCTCATCGGGCAACGATACCTGTGAATCGCCTGAAGCCAATGTCCCAATTCTCGCAAAAAACGGGTTTAAGTTGGCCACTCTAATTCAAACCCCTGATTGCTGAGAGTTTTCTGAAAATTGGCCAGGCTCTTCGAGTCGTTGCGAATACTCTTGGGGCTCTCACTCCGGTCGAGGCAATGAGCTGCAAGCGCACCGGCAGCTTCCCCAATACTCCACTCGACGGGGTGAAGGCGGTAGCATCCGTTGCTGAGGTGAGTGGTGCCAATGTTCTTGCATCCGGCAATCAGATTCTCAATCCGCTGAGGTATCAGGGCGCCAAGCGGAATCTGAAAGGGCACACTGGCAAAGTCGATGTAGTTGTTGCCTCCGGAACTGGGATGCAGATCCAAATGGTAGTAACCAATTCCAACCGAATCGTGAAAGGAAGCTGCCTTCACCTTGTCGGAGGCATCTTTGACCAATGCCTGTCGCTCGGCCCTCGAGATATGCTGTTCTAAAATCGTGAACTCCGCCTTGATGCGGCGGGACTCGCGAATATACGGATACTTGGCCAGCCCGTCCGCGGTGCCCATGATGTCTTTGCGCAGGCGAAGCCCCTTCCAGCCTGTGCCACCATCCGGGCGGGGCGCTTCTGTCTGTAGCCAGTAAAGTAAAGACAAACTGAGTTGTCGGGAGCCTTCGAGATGCCTGGCGATTTCCTTCTCTCCGCCGGTCATTAAATTCCCCGACATGTAGTCGTTTTGAGGCCAGTTGACGATGGTGACGCCGCTATCATAAGTGCCGGGAAGGAAGTTGGAGGGATCGATGATGCGCCGATAGAGCCAGAGATTCAGGGCTTTGGTTTTTTCCGGCGGACCGGCTTTGCTTGGTGGAACAAAAGCGAGATCGTGTGGCTTGAGCGTATTCGGTTTTGAATACTGCAAAGAAAGTAACTTTCCGGGCCACGGCGGAGTTAGGTTGGGGGTGTGATCTTTCCAGAAGTCGTACTGATCCGGCTTTTCGATGGTGTGATCCGCCCCGTCGATATGGTCGATTGCGAAACACCAGGTAAAGGATTGAATATTATCGGGCTCAGCCTGCCCGGGCGCATGAAGTTCCCCGGTCTCTTTCTGAGACTCGGCACCTGTGACAAATTCCGTGTTCGTGAGAGGGAGCAGATCGCCCTGTTCACTTGCGTCAATGAAATACGGAGCCTCTACCTGAATTTTCTGCCCCTGAGCTGTCGCCAGAGTGAGCGACTGAACACGGTCGCCGTCGACCCCGGCTTTGATTGCCTGCGTATTCAGCAAGACGGTCAATCGACCGCTACTGACATGCGGGGCAAGCATGGCATCGAGAACCGCTACGGCGACTCGCGGTTCGTGGCAAAGGCGGGACACGCTTCCATTTCCGGGATTGAGTCGGGGATTCTTTTTCGCCGCCTCAGTGAGGGGATAGTTTGCACGGTAGAAACCCCGGACATTTTCACGGAATTGTCGATAGCTGGGAGTGCATCCGAAAGACTCGATATTACTGTGTTCGTCAGGGGGGACGCCCTGCTGGCTGAGCTGTCCGCCGATCCAATCGGTAGGCTCAGTCAACAACACTCTTTTGCCCATGCGCGTTGCGGCAAGCGCTGCCGCGCACCCACCCAGACCGCCTCCGATAATGACGACATCCACTGCGATCTCTTTGTCGGAAGTGCCTCCTTTTGCAGCGGCGGCTATTTGCGGATAGAATGTGGATGCCGCGCCGAGTCCACAGAGTTCAAGGAAACGACGGCGTTGAAAGCTGGCGGAAGAGTTCTGTGATGTGTCTGTCTCTTATACACATCTCCGAGCCCACGAGACCGAGGCTGA
>CAJXQE010000531.1 GCA_913058215.1 uncultured Verrucomicrobiales bacterium | reverse complement strand
CGAGATCAGCCTCGGTCTCGTGGGCTCGGAGATGTGTATAAGAGACAGCACTACACCTGTTCATCAATGAAAATGACAGCGCTGTTGCCTGACAGCTCGGAACAAGTGCTGCTCGACATTCCGGAGTGGGACCTAGACTGGCAGGATTCCTATTTCTTTAAAGACAAAATCATACTCCCAGCCGGGACAGTCCTGAAGTCGGACATTCGCTACGACAACTCTGCAGAGAATCCTGACAATCCCTTTTCACCACCGCAAAGAATCAAATGGGGGCGCGAGTCAACGGACGAAATGGGGAGTATCACCCTCAGCGTCGTCCCTGCCGAAAACTCTGATGAGAGACGATTGACGATTGCCACAGCGGTCGAGAAAGCAAAACTCTTTGCCAATGTTGCGAAAGAATTACAACGGACCCGCGTTCTGGATCGACTGCCACAGATCGTCAAAGCGCTCGATAAAGATGGCGATGGCAACCTGCACAGCAGTGAGCTCCCCAGAAGAATGCGCAGCATTCTGATCGAACGGCTCGACGCCGATAAAGACGACTCTCTCAACCCTTCCGAAATACAGGTGTTACGCGACTGGTTGCAAACACTCCGGAATCGCGAAAGTTCCCCCTCTCAGACAGGTTAATGAAAAACTTCCCCGTCATTTTGGCAGTCCTCACCGCCCTGCTTTTCACGAGTGCATCCGCGGGTGAAATTATTCTCAAGGACATCCAGGGAAAAAACGTCGAGCCACTTTCCTCCAAAGATGGCAAGCCGGTCGTTCTCATATTCATCGCCACCGACTGCCCCGTGGCGAATGGATATGTTCCCGAGATCAACCGCATTTTCACCGCATTTTCCGGGAGAGGAGTTCACTTAACTCTGGTCCATCCGGAACCTTCCACATCCACGGAAGAAGCCCTGACACACGCCGGGGAGTATGGAATCAAACCCACTATTGTAATCGACAAACAACATCTCCTCGTCAAAGCGACCGGAGCAACGACAACCCCTGAGGCTGCCGTATTCGACAAGGCAGGAAAGTTGGCCTACCTCGGGCGGATTAACAACCAATACTCGGACTATGGTGATCGAAGGGCAACTGTCAGTGAACACAATTTGCGGGATGCCCTCGATGCTCTTCTCGCAGGGAATCCGATCAAAATCCGGAAGGCTCCGGCGCTTGGATGTTTGATCGAACCACTCTCACCGCCCCAAAAACAGTAAGGTGAAATTGGTTCTCGGCAGAGTGTTTTCAATTTGCTACAACCATCGGGATTAGGAACCATTATCTTTATGGGCAATCCCGCCACCTCTATGGACAATCCCGCCAGTATTGTAGAAGCCGTCCTCGACAATCTGCCTGTCGCCGTCTTTGCGAAAGACGCGACCGATGACTTTCGTTTCGTTCTCTGGAATCAAAAACAGGAGCGCATCACTTCATTGAAAGCGGATCGAGCGCTCGGGAAGAACGACTTTCAGCTTTTTTCCAAAGAGTCGGCGGAGTACTTTCGCAAAGTCGATGAATCAGTTCTCCGTCGGGGAAAACTCCTGGAAGTTCCCGATGAAATTATCGAGACAAAGGAAGGAGGGGAAATTCACCTCCGCACGGTAAAACTCCCAGTGGTGGATCCCACCAACGGCAAACAGCTCGTCGTTGGGATCAGCGAAGATATCACCGACCGGGTCAAGGCAGAGGAGCAGGTCTATCGACTCAACAAGAACCTTACCAAAACCAACCGCGAGTTACAGGACACCCAACTGCAGTTAATTCAGGCGGAGAAATTGGAGTCGATCGGTCGGCTGGCCGCCGGGGTGGCTCATGAAGTGAAGAACCCCCTCGCCCTCTTGCTGCTGGGGGTGGACTACCTGTCCCAGGGAATTGATCCCGACGATGAAAACCTCAAAACCATCCTGCCAGAGATGCGCGAGGCCATTGATCGAGCCGACCGGATCGTCCGCGGTCTCGTCGACTTTTCCTCCGATCGTTCCCTTTCCCGGGTTGAGCTCAATTTGAAGTCTGTGATTGATCAGGTTCTCCTGCTGGTGCGGCACGAAATCCTTCGGGCAAACGTAACGACAACGGTTTCTATTCCGGATGACCTCCCCAATATTTATCTCGATATGTCGAAGTTTGAGCAGGTTATCATTAACCTGATTATCAACGCCATTCATGCCATGGAAGACTCCGAGAAGCCCCATCTGGAGATCCGGGCCCATGCCGAAACTCTCGCTGAGGCGCCGAAGAATCAGGGTGCCCGCACCATTGAAGTGTTTCGAAAAGGAGATGCAGTGGTTGTCCTCGAAGTTTGCGACAACGGCAAAGGTATCGAAGCAAATGATGTAACCAAACTTTTCGATCCCTTTTTCACTACCAAAGCAACTGGAGTGGGAACCGGCCTTGGCCTCTCCGTGGTCAGAAAAATTGTCGAACTCCATCGAGGGGAAATCACCTTGTCCAACCGCCTCTTGTCACAGGGTGCCATGGCGAGAATTATATTCCCGACAAAATTGGAACCAGCACAATAAACTACCATTTTCATTGACATAGATCTCCCTATTGAGCGATGCTGAATCATCGCAAGAACGAGAGCTCTACCGACCCCAAAAACGCATGTCTAAAAAAATTCTACTGGTCGACGACGAAGCCGGATTCACTAATCTTTTAAAGATGAATCTCGAACGTTCAGGAGAATACGAAGTTCATGTCCAAAATGATTCGACCCAGGCACTTGCAACAGCCAGGTCATTTCAGCCGAACATTATCCTTCTCGATGTCGTCATGCCGGAAATGGATGGCGGCGATGTTCAGGCACTACTTGAGGCGGACCCAAACCTTTCAAAGGTTCCGATCATCATGCTGACGGCGCTGGTTGACTCGACTGAAATTTCCGCCGGAGCCGTCGCCCAAAGCGGTGAGCAAATGGTGATGCCGAAACCTGTCGACCTGGAACTGCTCAAGCGTGTTATCGAGGAAACTTTGGCGTAGGGAATTGTCGCTTGAAGTCTTCTTTCAAAGATACAAGGTGACGGTGTTCTGAACACCGTCCTCTTCATTTGCTCCGGCAACTTTTATCGCAGCCGCTACGCAGAGGCGGTCTTTAATTTTTTCGCTGAATCCCGCGAATTGCAGTGGCGCTCAGTGTCACGTGGATTCAAACCTCATCTGGCGACTGAGGATCTTTCCCATCTCGCAAGAACCCGTCTCGAAGAGAAACAGATTCCCTTGAAACACACTGCAGAGAAACCGCTGTCTCTTATACACATCTGACGATGCCGACGAAGAGGA
>CAJXQE010000530.1 GCA_913058215.1 uncultured Verrucomicrobiales bacterium | reverse complement strand
CGAGATCAGCCTCGGTCTCGTGGGCTCGGAGATGTGTATAAGAGACAGGTTCACGGCCCTCAATGTTTCTGACGCGGACCATGTCGTCGGCGACAAGACTTGCTCCACGCCTCAGGAGCGCCAGAACAGTTTCGCTTTTGCCTGTACCGCTGTCTCCCCGGATTAGAATTCCAATTCCCATTACATCGACCATACAACCATGTTCCGTCGAGCTGGGAGCAAAATCCCACTCCAGTCGCACGGTTGCAGCGTTAATGAAATTCATTGTCACCATCGATGTTTGAAAAACAGAAATGCCAGATTTGTTGGCGAGACTGACGAGGCGATCCGGAAGCTCATCTCCACGGCTGGCCACGATGCAGGGGATCTGACGTTGGCAAATGTCCTCGAAGCGTTTATTCGCATTCTCCTCACTGAGGTGCTTGAGGTAGGAACGTTCCGCTTTTCCAATCACCTGGATTCGATGAAGGGCAAAGTAAGTAAAGAATCCCGAGAGGGCCAATCCGGGGCGATTGATCGTCGGTTCTTTGATCACCCGATCGTATCCGACTTCACTCCCGACCAGATGCATTTTCAACTCACTGGCATGGCGTTTGTGAAATTCTCTGACGGTAATCGAAGGAGCTTTTTTTGGTCGGGTCAGACGCGGCATAACAGGAACAGTGTAGCGGGAATTTACAGGAAGAAAACTATCAGATAAATGAAAAGAAGGGAGCAACTCCGTTCCGCTTCACTCGATTCATTCGATTGGATTACTGAATCACTCCTGAACTGATACGAACCTGAAACTCAAGCCCGGTAAATCAATCAAGTCTGAATTCCGTTCCTTTCGGCGCAGAGGGACTTTCCGTATCGGTCAATTGGATTTACTGGATAGAGATTCAAAGAAACGGGAAAACAGACCGCCCGGTCTTTTCTTGAGAGTGCCAGAGCTCTCTTCTTCGGCTCGAACGGGAACGGCTCTGACATCGGTGCGTTTTGAAATCTCAATCACTGGAGGTGAATTCGGATCCTCTATACCCGAAGAGGACGAGTCTGCTTCGGCATGAGGGTGAGACTGTCCGATTGCGGTGAACAGTGCGAATTGTGCGATATTGTAGTCCGAAATGGTGTCGACGTAGAGCCGTCCTGCCACGTCCAGAGACTGGATCGAATGAAGGGCTTCAATCGGCAGTCCCTGATTCTCAAAAATCCTTGAGTTGCTCATTTCGTAGGCTTTGTGTCCCCGGGCGATCGCCCGTTCCCCGATATCGGTTTGGCGCCGGCGGGATTGGACCTTCGCATAAGACGAAGCCACATCCGCCGCGATTTGATCCATGACCTCCAGTTTCTCCAGGGTACTCTGCCTCAGGACAGAGTCAGCTATTTTTGCTTCGGCATGATCTCCAAAGCCTAAGTTTTGCAATTCCCAATAAACTGCGGCATTGAAATCTGCCCGGCCGCTTTCATGGTCGAGAGTGTCTCCCTCTCCGCCGAGAAAATTACTGACGCTGGAACTAATCGCGACGCTGGGAATAAGCGGTGCATTCTTTGATTTGCGAAGGGCAGTGGTGGCCACTTCCACGAGCGCCTTGTGCTGGGCGATGGCCGGATTGTTTTCCAGAGCGCTTGCGATGAGTTGATTTACCGTTTCGGTGTGAGGAATAAATCCCACCCGCGTAACGTGTTTACTCCGGGGCTCCAAACGGGTGGTTGGGGGAATACGAAGAAGCCGGGCCAGTTCGATCGAGCGGAGAACGACATTTTCTCTCGCCTGTTCGAGATTCCGTTCGTAAACGAGTTCCTCTACTGAGACCCGAGCTGCATCGGATTCAAGCCCCTGGCCGGTTTCGGCGAAGCTTGAGGTGGTTTCGTAAAGGTTACGGGCGTTGTTGAGACTCTCTAAAGCCACGGAAAAGAGAGCTTTGGCACGGAGCAATTCGAAGTAGGCAGTAGCGACTTCCTTGAAGGTTTGATTTCTTTCGTCCAGAAGACTCGCTTCAGCGGCGCTTCGGTTTTGGCGGGCTGCCAAAGGATCAAAGAGGGTATCTGCCAGATCGGTGCGCAATGCGATTCCGGGAACTGTGGCGTTACCGGCGCCGGTAGCTCCAGCCCCCAGACCAGCCTGAGCGGAACTTCGATTCACATCGAGAATGTTTCCGTTGGTCTCCTGAAGAGGGCCGTCGTGACGATACGCGCTGGCACCGAACGCGAGATGGGGAATGAGGCTGAGCTTGGACTTATTCCACCGGATTTCCGCTTCTTCGACTTGCTCTCTTGCAAGGTTTACCCGGTTGCTGTCTGCCTTAGCCAGTCGCAATGCCGTGGCAAGATCGATCAGGAAAACGTCCTCTTCTGCGGAGGCTGAATTCGGAGATCCCGCGATAAGTCCGAGAAAAGTCAGGCAAATAATAAGGCCTCCAGGTCGTCGCGTCTGAATCGTGTTTTGTTCCTGGGATTTCATTCGTTTGCGAAGTCAACAAGGTTAAATCGTGGAGGCAACAGGGGTGGATGGTGTCCGCTTCAATAGGGCATAAACGCAGGGGACAAGGAACAGGGTGAGGATCGTGGAAACGATCATCCCGCCGATGACAGCCCGGGCCAGCGGAATCATCGCCTCGTTTCCGGGAAGCAGGGCGAACGCAAAAGGTGCCATTGATGCAAGCAAGGTCAGTGAAGTCATCAAAATGGGACGGAGACGAATCCGCGCGGCAGTCAGAGCGGCATCGAAAGGAGATTTGCCCTGGCAAAGCTGGATATTGGCAAACTCGACGAGAAGAATAGAGTTGTTTACCGCGACACCGATCAACATCAGGGCTCCCATCAGCGACTGGATATTGAGTGTCGTTCGGGTCAAGAAAAGAGCCAGGGCTACTCCTGCGAGAGCGAGCGGAACTGCGAGCATGATAATCAGAGGATCGAGAAAGGAACGGAACTGGGCCATGAGCACGAGGAAAACCAGAATGGAGGCTACGAGAAGCCCGATTCCTATTTTGGAGGCACCTTCGCGCATGGTTTTGACTGGGCCCTGAATGGACAAAGTAATTCCATCGGGCAAATCGAGGGTAGCTAGTCTTTCCTCGACATCTCTGACTACAGATCCGACATCGCGCCCTTCGACATTGACATAGACATTGTTGACTCTCGAAATATCGGCATGGGCAATCTCACCGGGAATGTTCACCCGCTTGATATCGGCAATGTTGGAAAGGGGAATCGTCGTAGGGCCGTCATCCGTTTGAATTCGCAAGGGTAAATTGCGCAGTTCCTCGAGTGATTCCGCCCGGTTGTCAGCGAACTGGACACCCTGTCTCTTATACACATCTGAC
>CAJXQE010000529.1 GCA_913058215.1 uncultured Verrucomicrobiales bacterium | reverse complement strand
ATCTACACTATCCTCTTCGTCGGCAGCGTCAGATGTGTATAAGAGACAGGATAGAAGGCGTCGAAAATCAGAACTGGGGATTTCTCGCCTACGACAGAGGAATTCTCTATGGCTCGATTCAGAATGAGGAGCATCGAGTGAGTCCCCGCTACAAGCTCACGAACTTGAGAACGGAGTCGAAACGATTTTTCGCACTCGATGCTGAAAGTGGCGAACTGAAATGGAAATTCGATCCAAAGGATTCAATTCGGAACAATGCAATCGCTGTCGCCGGGGACAAAGTGTTCCTCATTGATCGACCACTCATTGATGCCGACAATGTGGCGAACCCGAAACGGAACGGGAAGCATGAGGCAAAGCTGGCAGCGGAAAAAGTCCCCGGAGGAACGCTCTACGCTCTTGATGCAAAAACGGGAAAAGAACTTTGGAAGAACGACAAAGACATCTTCGGAACTCAGCTCGCCGCGAGCGAAACTCATTCTACGCTCATGATGAATTACGAAGCAGTGCGGCACAGCTTTTTCGCATTGCCTTCGGAAACGGGAGGCCGCCTTGCCGGATTCGATCTCGAAACCGGGAAACGCCGCTGGGATCAAGAGGCCGAATACAAGACCCGGCCGCTGATCAACGACTACACCATCTATGCACAGGGAGGAACCTGGAATCTAATCACAGGCGAGGCTGTGCCCTTCGAGTTTGAGAGGTCCTACGGATGCGGTCAGATTTCGGCATCGAAAAACCTCATGCTCTTCCGCTCGGCGACTTTGGGATACAAAGACCTCTCCCGCGACGCCGGAACAGAGAACTATGGCGGCATTCGCCCGAGTTGCTGGATCAATGCGATTCCCGCAAACGGTCTTGTTCTGGTTCCGGATGGATCCTCAAAGTGCCTTTGCAGCTATCAAATGCGCGCCTGGTTTGCACTTCAATCGGCCGGAGAATAGAAGGTTTATTTTACGTTCAATAATTTCAGAAACGAACCTGCCTTGTCCGAATACTTTTCGATCATTTGAGCGCGGAGTTGCGCCTGTGTCCCGGCAACTTTGTCATTCAACTCAACCCCGGGCGCGTAACCGACCTGAACGAGTTCCCGAATTGCATCCCGCTCCATCGTGATAAACTCTCGGAACTCCTCCGCGTATTTCTGCCACGAAGCGACTGCAAACTTTTCATCTGCCAGATCCATCGAGAATTCGCGCTGTTGTTGAAATTTTGACGCGGCCTGATATTTCTCCAGCATCGGGGTCCACCGCTCTTCCCATTTTTTCGCCGCAGTTTCAAAAGCCTCGGGATTCTCCGGTTTCCCGAGAGCCCGAGTCACTTGTTTGGGAGCCGAGTATAGCCGTCCGTGCCCGGTGCTTTTTTTCAAATACTCATCCCACTCACCCGAGAGAAGCTTCGCCCTTTGCTCTGAAGTCAATACTTCCCAGACTGCCCGCTGAAACCGTTCCTTGTCGACGAACTCTTCGAACATGTAGTCAATCCTGAGATCGGTCCACTGATCCCAACTTTTTCGATACTTCTCCGCTGAGTTTTTATCTTCAGATGTTGCAAAATCCCACAACTCCATCACGGCGTGGACACGAACAATATTCCGGAGATCGTGCCAGTTGAGCGGGTTTTTCTGGCGGGCATCAATCAGCCCATCCACTGTCCTTGACTGATCTTCTGTCAGCAGTTTCTTCTGATGCCTGGCCACACTGAAGACGATATAGCCAAACTTGGACTTCGGATCCTCTGTTGCCGCAATTTGCCGATGTAGGGATTCGTAATCTCCCGATTTTTCGATGTCCGCTTTATACACCCGGTTTTCGTCCAGAAATTGTTGAGCCTCCTGTATAGACTGAGCACTGACTAACGGACCGACAGCGAAAATCAGGATTGCGAAAAAGAGAGATTTCATCAATCAAGACGTCTACCCGTTCCGCATCCGGAATACCACGAAAATCCCCGCGTCTCTGCGTCGTCAAAACTCTTGCTAATCCCCCGCCTCTTTTCTACAGTCCGGCCCATGGCAAAGGAACTGAATTTCAAACAGGAACTGGTGGGATGCTACGGCTTTCCCGTCGCGGAAAATCCGACTCAGGCGATGATTGAGCCGGCATTTCGCGATATGGATCTGGAATGGCGCTATCTCACTCTCGAGGTTAAGCCCGATGACCTGCCTGCTGCTGTAGCAGGTGCCCGCGCTTTTGGCTTCCAGGGTTTCAACTGCACCATCCCGCACAAAGTTGCCGTGATCGAACATCTCGATGGCCTGGGAGAATCCGCTGAATTGATGGGAGCAGTGAATTGCGTCGTCAATCGTGAGGGAAAACTGATCGGGGAAAACACGGACGGGAAAGGTTTTGTCTCCAGCTTCAAAGAACTCGCAGACCCAAGTGGGAAATCAATGGTTCTCCTCGGTGCCGGCGGCGCTGCCCGGGCAATCGGAGTGGAGATGGCTCTTGCCGGAGTGAAAAAAATTATCCTCGTCAATCGCAACGAGGAGCGAGGTCGCGAACTGGAAGCTTTGTTCTCCGGAAATCTGAATGAAGCCGTCGGTGGAGGGCTGGAAATCGAATTCGTTCCCTGGAACGGAGATTTTTCCATTCCTGAAGGAACCGACATTGTCGTCAACGCTACCTCGATCGGTCTTTTTCCCGATGTCGATGCCCGCATCCCACTCGATATAGAAACCCTGAGTTCAGCGATGATCGTCGCCGATGTCATCCCGAACCCACCCACAACCCGCCTCGTTCGCGACGCTCGCGAAAAGGGCTGTCAGGTAATCGACGGTCTCGGAATGCTCGTCGCCCAGGGCGTGATTGGCATTGAATTCTGGACCGGCCAATCCCCCGACCCAAAAGTGATGCGGGCCGGGTTGGAAGACGTATTTGGGGAGTAAGCGCTATCACCGTTGCCAGTCGAGCAGCTTCTTGAGGATTTTCGCCGCGAATGGCGTCAGCTTTGTGCGTCCGTAAAGATCACCCACTTTGCGGACGGCTTCGCCCTGAGTCGGATAGGGGCTGATGACACTGCCAAGTCCACTGAGGCCGATACCATGTGTCATTGCCTGACTGACTTGACTGATAATGTCTCCGGCATTCTTGGCGACCACGGTGGCTGCCACAATTTTATCACTGCCTTTTTTAACGTGAATTTTCACAAAACCATTCGTGTCTCCTTCGAGGATCGCCCGGTCGACTTTGCTCATCGGCAGCTCGAATGTTTCGACATCGGCGTCTTTCAAGTCCGCTGACAAGGGTCCTACATGAGCGATCTCCTGTCTCTTATACACATCTCCGAGCCCACGAGACCGAGGCTGATCTCG
>CAJXQE010000528.1 GCA_913058215.1 uncultured Verrucomicrobiales bacterium | reverse complement strand
GCTCGGAGATGTGTATAAGAGACAGCAGTTGGCGGAGCTTACGATGCCAAGGCTGGAAGCGGAAATTCTCATGCACCATGAAACGCACACCGGCGGTGTTCGCCTCTTCAACAATCGTTTTGGCTTCGCCCAAAGTCGGTGCGAGTGGCTTCTGGCAGATGATATCTATCCCGCGCTTGCCAGCTTCTCGGCAGATCTCACGGTGCGATCCCGGGGGGGTGATCACATCCACGAAATCTGGCTTCACCTCATCGAACATCTGCACGTAATCCGTGTAGCGGCGCTTGATGCCGTATTCCTTTTCGATCGCGTCACCGCGTTCCTGATCGCGATTGGCGAACGCCACGATTTCGACCTCGGGGATGCGTCCCCAAGCTTCGTACTGAAAACCACTGAAATAGCCGGCACCGATACAAACGCCCCTTAATCGCTTGGCTGATTTCATGTCAAGATGCGGTCTCGAGCTCCAATGGCCGGTCAGATTTCATCTGGGTCCAGAGAATGATGGCAAACACGTTCAAACCGGCGGCGACATAAAAGAAGGGCGTTGTCGAACCTGTCCACGCCATGAGATATGGGAATGCCAGAGAGGTCACGAGACTGCCGATATTGCCGGCCATGTTCATCGTACCGGAAACAGCTCCGGCGTTTTTGCGGCCGATGTCGGTGCAGAAACTCCACGATGGACTGAGGGTCATGTCCGCACCAAAGATGGCGACGGTGAACCAGGCGACCGCACCCAGAGCAGTTTCCATCTGCTGACTCATCAACACTCCGATGGCCGCCAGTGAAAAGCCAACGATCGCCGGCAGGCGACGTGACATCTGCCATTTGCCTGCCTTGTAAATCCGGTCAATCAGCAGGCCCGCAACGATGCTACCGATGGCACCACCCAGAAACGGAGCCGAGGTGTAGAAACCCGTTGTGAGTGTATCGAGATTGTAGGTCTTTTTGAGGTGCGGAAACAGCCAGCTGAGAGCGAAGAAGAAAGTGAAATTGCTGCAAAAATATTGCGTCATCGCCATCCACATGTTGGGCGAACGGGCCATCAGTGAGAACGGGATCTTCTGTTGCTGGGTGGTATCGACGGGCTGACGCTCGGCGAGGATGTACGCCTTTTCCGCATCGGAAATGCTAGGAGTCTGTCGGACTTCATCTGGCAGTTTGATCGATGTGTTCGCGGCAGGGGCGTTGGCTGACCTTTGGTGAAATCATGACTCATTTGCGATGTCCCGTGCCAGTGATTGTTCTCCGCGGCGAGGACGAGTATTGCGCCCCGGAGTCGGTGTCGGGCTGGGGCGGACCTCCGGCCGTCAGTTTTTCTCTGCCGCTTGCTGCTTGGTCAGCTGATTCAGGCGCTTGAGGTTGTAACTCAGGCAGATCAGCGTCCATTCACCGCTCACTTTTTCATGCCCGCGCAGTTGAAAGCCGCGGATGCCCATCGCGCTTTTGATGATCCCAAAGACGGGCTCCACGGTTTTGTTGCGTAAGCCGTAGAGGGCTTTGCCTTCCTCGGTTTGCAGCTTTTCCTTCATCTTGATCAGCCGCGGGTCGGTGATCTTTTTGACCGGCCGCTCACTCTGCTTCCGTGGGCGGTAGTCGTAGCGTCGTTCGCTGTGGGCGTCTTCGCGATGGACGCTGCAATAGACTTCGGTCTGCCCCTCCTGCTGAACCCGTTCGATGGCCTCGGCGTTGACATATCCGGCATCGACCAACACGGCGGTGGGAGCGCCCAGTTCGATGGGGATGCTGGCGATTCCATTCTCCAATTCTCGGCTGTCGCTGGCGCTTTGGCTGACATGTTGGCCCACGATCAGTTGACTGCCGTCGGCGTCGACGGCGGCTTGGGCGTTGTAGCTCTGGGTGTAACTGCTGCGCTTGTTCTTGCGCATGATCCGCGCCTCAACATCGCTCAGGTTGCATTGTTCGCTCGAGTTTTCCGGACCGGTGACCGGTGGCTTGGGAGCGGACCCGCCGAACTTGCGGCCTTGGAGGGATTCTTTGCTTCGGCGTGCGGCCAGTTTTCCCTGATATTTGGCGCGGGCCTTTTGGTCACGTTGGTCAGCCCGCTGTTTGAGTTCGGCGATGGCTCCATCCATCTTGGCGTGGAGTTTCTTCAGCCGGTCGAGTTCCTTGGGCAGGCGCTGGGGATCTTCCTCCTGGTCGGCTTGCTCGGCCTGGGTGAACAGTTGGGCGATGTCCTCCTCGAGTTGTATGCGCAGTTGTTGGGCCCGCTCGTAGGTCACGTTCTGGTCAATCGAGGCGTTGGCTTTCAGGTGCGTGCCGTCCAGAGAGATGTTCCCCAACTTGAGGAGTTTGAGTTCGCGGGCCAGTTCGAGAACTTCCAGAAAGGCCGGGCCCAGGGCGGGGAGATTTTTGCGGCGAAAGGCGCTGATGGTGTCGTGATCGGGGTGGGTGTTGCCGGTGAGATAACGCACGGCGATGTCCCGATGGGTGGCCCGCTCGATGCGACGGGAACTCGTCATGCCATTGGCGTAGGAGTAGATCAGCAGCGCAAGCATCATGTGCGGTGAGTATTGCGCATCGCCCGTGCCCTTGTAGTTGACGTGCAAGTGGCTCAGCGGCAGACGTTGGACCGCCGCGATGACGAAATGAACCAGATCATCTTCATCGACCCAGTCCCGCAGGTCCGGGGGCAGTAGCATCGGCGTGTCTCGATCAATGTTCCGAAATCGGGGTCCCATGACGGGCTCGAGATTAGCGGGCTTTTTCGAAGCCGACGAGATCGTTGAAAAAAGTCCGACAGACTCCTAGCCGCTGCCTGAGGCGCTCTACCTGTTACGTGCCAAAGAGCGGTTGTAGTTCGTCCTCACAAAAAAAGGGACAGCCCTTCTGTGTTCTACGTATGGTTGTTCTCAATCAGCACGTTGGCATCGGATAACTCCGTGAGAAAACAAATCAGCGATGGAAGCTCCTTCTGCCAGATCAGATCATGTTTACTCTTCGTGATCTCAAGAGAGTCCGTGAGTTCTCATCAATGAACTTATCTTCACCTCGGAGATCAATGATCCGTGGTTTTCCATCAAAATGCTTCCGTGATTCCAAGTAGCAATGACCCGGTCCGATGCGGAGGTGGTAATTACTGTCTTTCATTCTAACCAGATCCCCGATCGAGCCACCTGATGATTTGAATGGAACTCCCTTCATGGGGCCGGGCGTTGCCACGACTGTGTAGTCATATTCCAGAAGCGATCTGTGGGTCTCAATTGCCGCAAGCAATTCCTCCGAAGCAGCTTCTCAGTCCCAGCTCTGTCTCTTATACACATCTGACGCTGCCGACGAAGAGGATAGTGTA
>CAJXQE010000527.1 GCA_913058215.1 uncultured Verrucomicrobiales bacterium | reverse complement strand
TGCCCGATCTGAGAGGCCGGGTACCGATCCATGCGACGGCTGAAAACCCACAAGGGACGAGAACGTGGGGTGCATCAGTAACCCGGGCTACCGTGCCCACCGGCAGCGACCCTGCGACTCAAAGCACGTCGGGGGTCAACTATATCATTTGTCTCGATGGAATCGCAACAGATGATTTCGCAACAAATTTTTGCACATTAGGGGAAGTCAGAATGTTTGCCGGTAAAGTTGCCCCCAAAGGCTGGGCTTTCTGTGACGGTCAATCTTTTAGTATCCAAGACAACCAGTCGTTATACTCCATCCTCGGCACTACGTATGGGGGTGATGGCCGAACGACATTTTTCTTGCCCGATCTGAGAGGCCGGGTACCGATCCATGCGACGGCTGAAAACCCACAAGGACGAAAAGGCGGCGGTGCCACTGTCGAAAAAGCTAAACCCGATACAGTAAACAGGGCAACCACCGTGCCCAACCTGGGGATTCGCTATTTTATCTGCGTGCAGGGTATCTTTCCTTCACGAAATTGAAAAACGATTTCCGGCTGCGCCATTTCCAGGGCCTTCCAAGCCCGGAACTGGCGCCGTCCTTTTTTCTTCTGGATTCACAGCAGTCGTCAGTTGGCTGACAACGTTTACGAGGCGACCAGGTACCACCATCACCTCGCGGATTGTTTTACCTTCTGTGTGTTCGGCGGCTTTTTCCCGATCGAGAGCCGGCTTTTCGATTGCTTCCTTGGAAGCCTCTTGCAGGATCATCATCCGATCACGAGCCTTTCCATTCACGTGAATGACGATTTCGATCTCGCCCTCAATCAGAAACGCCTCGTTAAATTCCAGCACTCCTGATTGGCCCGTTCCCCGGATACCGAGTCAAATTTTCCGGCCAGTTTACGGGGCAACTCTTCGGTCGTTGCAAATGAAGTAGGGCCGGTGGGACTCGAACCCACGACCAAGGGATTATGAGACCGTTTTTCCAGGCTCAACGAAACTCATCCATACTTGCACCCCCTCCAACCTGGGGCAATGCGCGGTGACGGAGCTACGGGGTTGAAAAAGCAAATTCCAAGCAGTCAGTAGGATCGACGCAAACTCCGGGCTGATCGAGTGGGTCCGTCCTCCAAAGTCTGGCAAATCAGGGATCAGCGTGGAAGAATAGAACGAGGTTCCGGAGAAGATGCAGATTGGGCTCGTTCGCATGAAAGGAGTCGGCCGGGATTAAAAACCGAAGACGATGTATGTCGTCACCACTCTGACTGATCCCGGTTTTTATCCGACCGAAGAAATTGCTCTTCTTTACTGGGAGCGATGGAAGATCGAAGTAAAGTTCTGGGAGATCAAAACCACGATGGGACTGGAGATGCTCAGAGTGAAGACACCAGAGATGGGGATCAAAATGATGGGGATGATCCAGATCGCATACAATCTGGTGAAAGCACTGCAACTGGAAGCCATCTCAGACCAGGCCATCACCATCGACGAGGTTAGCTACAAGGCGACGCTGGATGTCATTACTGAGTTCCGAATCGACTTCATCGGGTTGCAGAACCGCCCCAGACTCTGACAAAGAAAAATCGTCCATCTTGAAGTGCACATCATCGAGAGACTCCTCTTGATACGACCGAATCGGCACGAACCTCGATCCACAAAACGAAGGCCCAAATCACATCAGTATCTTACCGCTCCACGAAGCGAGTTTACCAAATTACAGCATCGAGGAAAGAAACGCATTGCCGCTTAAAACCGTGCCATTCTTAACTGACTCTTTTTTCTTACCATCCCTTCGATGTCATTATTTATGAGTCAACACGCGGGGGCTGCTAAAAATTCTTGACATCTCTCAGAATTGTTGATTGACAGGAATTCGCTTTTTCAAAGAGTTCTTATCAATGCGTCGGTCCTAGCGGGATTGAGGGGGTTCAGTATTCTTTCCCCCGGATCCCCCAAGTTTTTCATATTACCACTCGCCGTCCATCGTCGCGACCCCGAAACCGGAACCGCTGATTATCATTTAATCTCATAATTGATAGATGGCATGGGGTTGTCAGGCGGGGGTGAAATCCGCCAAACTAACAAGCGATGAATGCCAATACAAAATCCAATCCTAAACAAACCTGTGAATCAATCAAGCGGCATCGACGCCCACGCCAAGTGGTATTATGTTGCACCCCCTCAATCCCGGTAGGACCAATGCGCCGATAAGAACTCCTTGAAAAAGCAAATTCCAATCAGTCATCTGGTGATCGTGACCCGCCGCGATCCGCCGCTGCCGCTCGCTTCGCTGCGGGCTAAAAGCCGCCTGGTTGAAATCCGCTTCGACGATCTGCAATTCTCAAGAGAGGAAGCAGCGGCGTTGATGGAAGACCTGCTTGGCAGAGCTCTGACCGACGCCGCGATGGACCGCTTGATGGAGCTCGCCGAAGGCTGGGTAGCGGGATTGCAGTTGCACCCCATCCAACCCAGGGCCGCAAGCGGCTTTAATTTTTCCCTTGTAAAAGCAATTTCCTATCAATAACGGGAGCATTCAATATTCTGATTGAAGAGTTGAGTCGTGTTCGATAGGAATCGGCGGCGGGGCCAACGCGACACGACGCCTCACGGGGTCGCTGGTGATGACATTCGGGATGCGCGAAACTTGTCCGAGTCCACACAAACCCTTTAGGTGAGGATTCCACGCGATCTAAGCCAATGCCCGTTCCGCCCTGTTCAGCGTCCATCATGGCCGGCGCCGATCAGGAGGCCGTTTCTGGTGAGAAGCCAATACCAACCGTCGTTGTGCTGCCAATCGCCTTTGGACAGGATAAAAAGAGCAGCGTTGCGCCAAGCGGCGGGATTGGGTTCGTTCTCGATTTTAACCGTGATAATTTTTTCCTTACCCTCGGGCCCAAAAGCAATTATGTTGTCCCCGAATCCAAACCCCTCCGGCGGCAACGGATCAGTGAGATCAAGCTTGAATGGCTTGGAAGCGAAGCTTGGTGCTTCTCCATCCGCCGCGCTGGCTCCCGGAATCTTAACCTCTTCAGCGCCGACAATGACCCTAACTGACTCAGTGGAAGTGTTGTAGACATGGACCGTCGGGCCAGCGCCATCAGCCGCCTGAATGTTGTGCGCAGCCGCCAAGGCACCAAGGCCAAGAGTGGTTTTTGCTGCGATTCCGGCGAACGCACGCCGTGATATAGGGTTGGGTTTTTCCGAGGAGGGCTTCATCGGAGCACGTTTAATGCAACTGATAGCAAATTGCTTTTTCAAGGATTCTGATCGGTGCGTCCGTCCCGCTGAATTTGAGAGAGAGAAAGGGGTGAGTTTTTTCTTCATTCTGT
>CAJXQE010000526.1 GCA_913058215.1 uncultured Verrucomicrobiales bacterium | reverse complement strand
GAGATCAGCCTCGGTCTCGTGGGCTCGGAGATGTGTATAAGAGACAGCTTTTACCGTTTGCGGATCGATGCGGACCAGAGTTTTTGCTTCGTCTCCCATGAAAGTCCAGATCCAGCCGTCGGGGCCGAGCCGGAAGTCCCAGTTCCCCTCCTGATTGGATGCGGGTTTGACAGGCATAGGAAATTTCAGAGGTTGTTTCCAGATCACTTCGCCTTTCACCACGTCGACTCCATAGAGAAGGCTCTTCCGACTATCAGAAGGGTCTGTGGCCCATCCGATGACTCTATTGCCACCCGCCCAGGCAATCGGACCGGGGCCGGGACCGCCTTCCGCGACGGTGATCTCGGAGACGATCTTTTTGCTCTGGTCGTCGAAGATGATCAGCTTGCCCTCTTTCGCCATCGGCTTCTTCAAGACGAGGTCATTGGTTTTCGTGGTTGAGATTACGATCAACTTGCCTTCGCTCGCCGAACAGAGGTAGCCGACCTGTTGATTGCTGAATTCCTCCCAGAGCCCTTCCTCCTGGTTTGTCTTTGGATTCCACCAGCCAAATCCGCCACCGTTCCCGGTTCGCATCCATCGTCCGCCAAAGTAGAGGTCCCCGCTCGCCCCCGCGGCTGCTCCATACATTTTGTGACATCTTGACTCCGCGAAGCGCCCCAGGAGGCGCGGGTTGCTGTCGGGAGAATCGATGGAGTTCAATTCGGTTCCGGGACCGGCCCCGAGCGAACTCACATTCCAAGGCTTGGCGCAGTCAAACATATAGAGCTTGGAAGAGGGGTAACCACTCATCCATACTTTGTTGTCATGGACGACGGTAGCATAGTGGCTCAAGCTGATCTTCCCCTGGTAGGAACACTCGCCGTTCTCCGGGTTGTAGATATAGTTACCGGAATAGGCTCCCGCAGTGCCAAAAATTCGTCCATCCGGCAGCTCAGTTAATCGATGACTACCCATCGGGAAAATGGGCAGATCGTAGCGAAAGGGTGACCAACCGGGGAACTCGCGATCAGGCTCCACGCCCGGTACGCTCGCTTTGACCCAGAATTCGGCTTTTTCTCCCGGTGCGGGTGGGACAACCCGCTCTGTATACACTTCAGGCTTCGGGGGTAAATCCTTCTCCCAATCGGTTCCCGTATTTTCCCAGGGGCATCGCTCTGATTTCAAGACCAGCTCTCCCTTGTGGCACCAGTATTGCTGTTTCTTTTGTCCGTTTCCCGGAGAAACGTTCGCAGTCACTCCGTGAACCTGTTGCTCGACAAATACCATTCCCCCGGTCGTAGCCGTCTTCGCGAGGGTTTTCGATTTCTTCGTTTTGCGGTCCACGGCAACCAGATACCAGGGGACTTTCCCGCTCGCGATATAGACATGCGTGTCATCTGCGCCCATGTAGTAGTTGTAGCAATTTGTAGGCTGATGACTGGGACCACATTCCCCGAAGTCGGTCACCGAATCATCCTTTGGATCGATCATGATCAGGGCCGCGGCCTGAGATGTATGACCTCCCCCGGCGAAGATCATACCATCGGTGGCACGAACGATTGGGTGAGTCTCACCCCTCATCGCAGCCGGCATCTTGACTGCATCAATCTTCATTTCATTCTTCGCTGGATCGTAAATGCAGATGCCGAGCCCTCTGCTTTTCAAAATGGATATGTAAACCTTACCGTTCGGAGCGAGGACTCTTGGGCAGAGGTGCCAGGTCATTCCTCTTCCGTAATTCTCGACTTTTGTTTCCCCACTTCCCAGGTCGATGATCGCAACGGAGCTTTGTTCCCCATAGCCTTTGTAGTAGAATGGCAAAACATCCTAGGTCTTGCCGTCAGGATTGGGCGCCCAGATCAAATGGTCCTCGCCGCCGAAACGCGTTGTGTGAACTGGTTCGACGAGGTCTTCGATGGTCTTTTCGCGAGCGGAATTAACGGTAGATTCGATGTTTTGCTTAATCGGTTCCCAGGGCTGGTTGGTATCGATTACTGGCTTCTTAATCGATACGGGGGCTTTGCGTCCCGGGGGTTCGGTTCCCTTGCCCGGAGCCATCGACTTGATTTTCCCGCGCGCGAATTCCTGATCTGCAGGGGAGAGATTGCTGAGAGGCAGGGTGAAATTTCGGCCACCACGATTGATGGTCACCTTTTTCGAATCACCCGAAACAAACTCCGCCTCGATCTTTTTCCCTTCAGTCGAGGTCCAGGTGCGGGCGTTGAGCGAAACGGTGAAAACCAAAGGGATGAGAACAGAAACCAGTGTGAGGGCACGAACATTCATGAGCGCAGGTTCTGACGATTAATAGATGGAAAGACGGAGAGGAGATTCCGTTTTCAGTCGCCTGAGATCAATCCAATCAAAAATACCAGAACCGGATTTCACGTCAAAAAGGATGGTCAGGGCACGCTCGATATGGAGCCGGGTGGTCGACTGGTGTTCGTCATTCACCATTCGGTATACCTCGAAAGCCCAGTTCCCGGCCTCGTCCTGAACGCGGTGAAATTCGAGCCTGATCCTGTTCCATTCTTCAGAATCTTCGTGGAGCAATTCTTGAATGTCTTTTTCAAAAAGAATCTCCCGTTCGGTGTCTACCGGAAGCTGGAGACACATCGGATCCATTACCATGGGCTCTTCACCACTTGGCAGGAAAAGATATTTTAACTCAAAGTGGTCCCACTTCACCCGCCTCCGAAATCGGAGCTGGCTCGGGATACCTTCGCCGGAAGAGCTGGAAAGCTTCAGCACGTTGGTGGGATTTCCTTTTCTGTTGATGCCTTGCTGGAGAGTCAATCCTTTTTCAGGCGAAGAAACCGGATAGAAGCGGTTCTCATCCTGAGTGCTCACTTCCCATGAAACCTCGTTGCAACCGGGATCGAAATCCTCCGTGCACAACCAGTCCCGGAAAGGATCGCTAAAGGCGTCTTCCGAAGGGGTCAGTTGGCCGACCGAGATAAAGTCAAAAATACAGCCACCGGACTGCAAGTCGAATAGGATGGCAGGGGTCCGATCGATATCGAGTCGAACCGTTGAGCGGTGTTCGAAATTCAAATGCCGCCGCACTTCGACCTGCCATTTTTCTCCGTTCCAATAACGCAAATATTGCAGGACAACACGGTTCCACGTTTCCGGCGCTTCGAACGGATCGGAGTCTTTAGCCTCAAAAATTGTCTCCATTGAAGTTCCTTCAGGAAGATCGAGACACAAGGGGTTCAGCTCAAAGGGATCGTTTCCAGTCGGTATGTAGTAGTATTTCAGGAAATAGGAATCCCATCCCACTTTTTCCGAGAGACGAAGACAGACGGGAGGCCCTTCGGTGGATGGGCGTGAAAAGTTGAGAACCTGTCTCTTATACACATCTCCGCGCCCACGAGAC
>CAJXQE010000525.1 GCA_913058215.1 uncultured Verrucomicrobiales bacterium | reverse complement strand
TCGTCGGCAGCGTCAGATGTGTATAAGAGACAGATGCAGGCTTGGAGAACGTCTTTTCAGGTCTGAAGACCTACAGCCAGCACTGGCAAAACAATCCCGGGTTTTTCGCGTTTGTGGAGAGAGGTCTCTTTTATCTGGGAGTGGAGAATTCATTCAATGTAGCGAAATCAATTTCTGCGATCATTCTTTCAGCAGTCGCCCTTGGAATGGGACTGAGTCCGATTCGCGATGAGCGGGAACTGAGTGCCCGCTGCTTCGCCATTGTTGCTGCTCTGTTCCTTCTGAGCCCGACTGCTTTTCCCTGGTACTATTGTTGGGTTCTTGCTTTCGTCTCTCTGCAGCCCCGGTGGTCCTGGCTGATCCTGGGAGCGCTTCTTCCATTGAACTATTTTGATTTTCAGCCCGAGTCCGATCTAGTTGTTGCCCACGTTTCCATTGGGGGATTTTACATTCTCTCCATCAGCATATGGATCGTATTTTATCTGGCGTGGATCGGTGAACGAATCCTCCGGAATTCCCGTTGATTCGCAGGAGGTCTCCGTGAACAGTAGCCTCATGTCAGACCTGAAAAACAGGACCGCAATCGTCACCGGGGGAGGCTCCGGAATCGGGCGTGCCATTGCCGAGGAATTTGCCGCAGCCGGAGCCAAAGTCGCGATTTTCGACTTTGATGAGAATGCTTCGCAGGAAGCCGCTTCTGCAATTCAAGAGGCAGGCGGCGAAGTTCATTTTGAAAAATGCGATGTCTCTAACAGGGAATCCGTTGCAGCAGCATTGGCCGGAACTGAGGCCGTCTTTGGAAGCCCGGGTATTCTGGTTAACAATGCTGGAATCGCCAACATCGGGACTGCCGTATCGACCAGCGAAGAGGATTTCGACCGGGTCATGAACGTGAATGTCAAAGGTGTTTACAATTGCCTCCATCTTGTCCTTCCTAAAATGCTGGAATCGGGTGGGGGAGTCGTTCTCAACATGTCCAGCGTCGCGTCCATCGCCGGATTGCCGGATCGTTTTGCCTACTCCACCAGTAAGGGGGCAGTGCACACGATGACATTTTCGGTGGCTGCGGATTACATCAAAGACAACATCCGGTGCAATTGTATTTGCCCGGCGCGTGTTCATACGCCTTTTGTCGATGGCTATCTGGATAAGAATTATCCAGATAATCGGGATGAGATGTTTGAGAAACTTTCTGCTGCACAGCCGATCGGAAGAATGGCTCTGCCTTCTGAAATTGGGAAAATGGCTTTGTACCTCTGCAGCGATGATTCCGGGTTTATCACCGGCCAGGCCTTTCCGATTGATGGGGGATACATGAATCTCCGGGGATAATCCGTAAGGTGCTTCCGCAGACAATGATCTAATTTTCTCAACGAAACGTAATATGCTGAAACTAACTATGAAAACACTGCTTACAACTCTCGCTCTTGCTGTAACGGCATCTCTCTCATTTGCTGCTGACGTCAAGGATTCGATCCACGAATACAAGGTTAAAGACATTGAGGGCAAAGAAGTCGACCTGTCCGAATACAAAGGAAAAGTCCTTCTCATCGTCAACGTGGCTTCGGAATGCGGCGCCACTCCTCAATACAAACCTCTTCAGGCATTGAATCTGAAATACGGAAAAGATGGTTTTGCCGTGATCGGTTTTCCCGCCAACAACTATGGCGAACAGGAACCGGGAAGTGACGATGAGATTGCAGAATTTTGTTCTACGAAATATGACGTGACCTTTCCGATGATGTCTAAAGTTTCTGTAAAAGGAGACGATCAGGCACCGCTTTTTCAGTACCTCACCGGCGCGGACAATCCTGACAAAAAGGGCGACATCGGTTGGAACTTTGAAAAATTTCTTGTCGGAAAAGACGGTAAAGTTCTTCGTCGTTTCGCGACTCGTGTTCAGCCTGATGATTCGACCGTGACTGAAGCAATCGAGAAAGCGATCAAAGGATAGACCCATTGTTTCGGGCGCCGGGTTTTTTAACACCGGCGCTCAACGCTTCATCACTGTCCGGAGTCAGTGACGTAATTAACTCCGCAAAACGTGGCATTCGCTGAATAGGCCGAACCACGTTTTTTTGTGGCTTGGCTTATTTGCCGGAGGCGTTCGGTAAGGTCACCACTTCGATCCGCAACTGGCAGCGCAGAAACTCGACATTGTCCAGAGTGCCTGGGATCACAACGCTGGCCCGGTTCCAGCGAAAGGAAGACAACTTGGAGGTGACCGCGGTTTCGAAGGGTTGCAGGCTGTTGGTCCAATTCTGAAGCTTTTCAGCAAAGGCTTGTTGATCTTCGCCTTCGGTGCGCTTGGGAACTTTTTTCCCGAAATCGCCAAGGAGTCGACACTGACTGATCGAGAAACCGTAGGGGTTTCCGATCTCGATGTTGAGACGGGTACCGTTTTTGTCCTTTTCGACTCCCTTAATCAAAATCAGGAAAGCACCATAGTCGGTCCGGATGACGGATGCTGCTTTGGAATCAACATTGAGATGGGCAAAATCATTGGCTCTTCCGCCGCCTGCGCTCTGCTTATCGAGGTGAGCATTTTCGATCGCCATGGTGAAGCGGATCAATTCAAGCTGATCCCTGGTGTCGGCGGGAAGTTGTAAATCAAAGGGCGTCCAGGTATAAGGCTTCAAGGTTTTCGTAACCGAAGCTTCAAAGGGTTTCAGAGTTTTCTGCCAGGCTTCAATCTTCTTGTTGTAGATCGAGACTTCCTCACCCTCTGCAAGCTCGGGGACCCCGCCTCCGAAATCGCCTTTCAATGTGAATTGTTGAACGGCGAGAGCGAATGGATTTCCGATGTTGAGATGGATGTCATACCCGCCGGTAGCGAGGTTCAAATCCATTCCTTCGATGCGGACGAGGAAAGTGCCATGGTCTGTCTGCAGAGGTGTATGCCCGTTGAGATGTGGCCGAAGGTAGGCCATCCGGTCGCTGGTTCCCTGATTCTGTCGGAGTTGCAGAAGATTGCTGTCAATTTCGTCGAGACGCTGTGCAAAATTTTCTTTCTCGCTGGAATTGCCCAGCTTGAGTTCTGCGGCATCGACTCGATCCCCGATTGTAGCGACTTCGTCACGGGTATCCGACCTTACGGCCCTGATCTCGGCTTCGAGACGATCCAGCCTTTCTTCCGTTTCCTTGTTGTTGCAAGCGGAGAGGAAAAGGGCAGAGATCGCGACGGGGAGAAAAGTCAACGAGGCTCGATATTTCATAGACGCTACTTAAGCCCGTCAGGAGATGGGATTCAACCGATAAGGTGAAGGAGCGGAAGACGGGGTGGTTTATTTCCGAATCAGAACAGTCGGCGAAGAAAGAATCCCGCTCGCGCCTACATTCCTGAAAGCAACTTCTGCAGGGAGCTGTCTCTTATACACATCTGACGCTGCCGACGAAGAGGATA
>CAJXQE010000524.1 GCA_913058215.1 uncultured Verrucomicrobiales bacterium | reverse complement strand
CTATCCTCTTCGTCGGCAGCGTCAGATGTGTATAAGAGACAGACACGAACCAGGCGACCAAGACGTATGCGGAGCAATTGGGATACGCACTTCAATGGACCAACATCATGCGTGATGTCGGAGAGGATGCCGGGGAGGGAAGGATTTTCCTTCCACTGGAAGACTTGAAGAAGTTCGGGATCAGCGAAGAGGAACTTCTCAGCATGCATGTCGACAAAGAGAAGTTTCAGGGACTCATGAAATTGCAGGCAGCGAGGGCGCGGGAGTTTTATGTCGCGGCTGCGAAAGCATTGCCCGAAGCGGATGAAAAATCGATGCGATCCGCTGAGTTAATGCGTCGAATCTACTCTGGAATTCTCGATCAGATGGAAGAGGATGGTTTTCAGGTCTTCCGGAAACGTTATAAGCTTTCGAAGGTGCGGATGATTGGAGAATTTCTCAAAGCCAAGTATTTCGGATAGGAGTGCCCCATGGAATTTGCCCGCTTCAAACACGCCCGCTTTTCGGCCCGTCTTCCAGTTCACTTTCGCTATTCGCTAAGTCATTACTGGATGGAGCAGCAGGAGGATGACCCTTCCATCTGGCGTGTCGGGTTTTCCAAGTTTGCCACGCGCATGCTCGGGGAACTCGTGGAAGCACAATTTGAGGTCAAGAAAGAGGAAACAGTGACTTCAGGCCAGCAGATTGGTTATGTAGAAGGATTCAAAGCCGCCAGTGATTTGTTCTCTGTGATGGAGGGCGGGTTTGTGGAAGGAAATCCTATTCTCGAAGTCGATGCCTGCATCGTGAAAAGCTCACCCTATGTCGATGGCTGGCTTTACAGTGTGAAAGGCGATCCTGAGGAAAGTAGCGTCGATGTCCATGGCTACATTGAGCATCTGGAGATGCTCATCGAGAAGATGCAGCAGGAAGGATACTGAAACCAGAAGGCCTAGTCACTTGCGTTTCCACTGAGCACAGAGGAGTTTTTCAAATGCTTTCAAAATACATAATGATTGGTGGCTTTCTCGGTGCGGGAAAGACAACGGTCATTCAGCGTTTTGCCAAATACCTCGACGATCAGAAGAAGTCAGTAGGCCTCATTACCAATGACCAGGGTGCCGGCCTCGTTGATTCCGCCATTGGGAAATCGAACCGCTATCCTGTTGAGGAAATTTCCGGAGGTTGCTTTTGCTGCCGTTTCAATTCCCTGATTGATGCTGCCCGCAATCTCACAGCCGAGACCCGTCCCGATGTTTTCCTCGCTGAACCGGTTGGCAGCTGCACGGATCTGGTGGCGACAGTGAGCCTGCCAATGCAAAAAATCTACGGCGACAAATATGAAGTAGCACCGCTCAGTGTTCTCGTCGATCCGATTCGGGCGGCGAGGATTCTCGGACTCGATGATGGCAGGCAGTTTTCAGAGAACGTCACTTACATTTACCGAAAACAGCTCGAGGAAGCCGAGTTCATCGTGATCAATAAGCTGGATTTGATGGAGCCCGGTGCATTGAAGGAACTACAGGCGGCGATGGAAAAAGAGTTTCCCGAGGCGAAAGTTTTTCAGATTTCTGCACGGGAAGGCACTGGATGCGAAGCGTGGTTTGAGGCTGCCTTGTCCTCAAAAATTGACATGCCCCGATTCCTCGACATCGACTACGGCAAATATGGGGAAGGGGAAGCGCTGCTCGGCTGGCTTAATGCGACGGTTCACATGGACGTAACTGATGAGTCGGAAGATGAATTCGATGGCAACGATCTGCTCGTCGATTTGGCTAACGCTCTTCAAGTGAAACTGGACGAAGCAGGTGCCGAAGTCGCCCATTTAAAAATGACTCTGAACCCCATCGGCGACGAATACGAACTCGCTGCCGTTAACCTGGTCCGGGGAGATTCAAAACCGGAACTCTCTCACCGTCTCTATGAGCCGATCGATGACGGTGAGTTGCTTCTCAATATGCGCGCGGAGGTGGACCCTGATACTCTCGAAAAATCCGCGACCGCTGCTCTGGGTCAAGTTCTCGGGGTTGACCGAAAGTTAAAATTCGAGATCAAACATGTTGAGCATTTTCGACCCGGAATGCCGACCCCCACTCACCGCATCACCGAAGCTACCGTTTGAAATATTACATCAGCGCCCTTGTTTGCACCATTCTTGGCTCGACCTTTTGCTTCGTGCTATGGGTTGTGTTGAGTCACGAATATGACTGGGCGGCGATCCAACCCTATGCGGCTAATCTCCGTGCAGGGTGGTGGACAACTCTTTTGATTTCCCTCGCAGCGATGGGGCTTAGTGCCGCGATTGGTGTGATGCTGACGGCCGGCCAGCTATCTCCTCACAAGCTTTCGCGTTTCCTCACAAGAGTCTACGTCGAATTCATTCGAGGCACTCCTTTGCTGACTCAGATTCTAATCGGCTACTACCTGATCGCTGATTACGTGAACTGGGACAGTCGCTTCGGGGTTGGTCTGGTCATTCTCTCCTGTTTTTCCGGCGCTTATCTTTCAGAAATATTCCGGGGCGGCGTTGAATCAATCCCCCGTTCGCAATGGAATTCGGCACGGGCAATAGGACTGACCGAATCACAAACGTATCGCTGCGTGGTCGTTCCTCAGGTGGTTCAACGCGTTCTCCCGGCAACCGCCGGACAATTTGCCAATCTCATTAAAGATTCATCTCTGCTTTTTGTGATCAGCGTTCACGAGTTCACGATGCAGGCGCGGGAAGCCAATGCCAACACCTATGCCACATTCGAGGCCTACCTTCCCCTGATCGTAGGATACTTGCTCCTCACATTTCCAATTTCAATTTTGAGTCGTCATCTCGAAAATCGTTACCGCTATGAGCATTGAGCTGAAGTCGGTTTCAAAAATCTACGGGAAAACCCGGGCCGTCAGCGAAGTGTCGCTCACCGTGAACGATGATGTTCAGACTCTCGTTTTAATCGGTCCGTCCGGCGGGGGAAAATCAACCCTGCTTCGCCTGATGGGAGGCCTGGAAGTTCCCTGTGCCGGTTCGGTCGTATATGACAGGATTCCGCTTTCCGGGGATGAAGCGGGATTGCGAAAGTTCCGTCGGCAAAACGGATTTC
This sequence comes from uncultured Verrucomicrobiales bacterium, assembly GCA_913058215.1. Classification (GTDB taxonomy): domain Bacteria; phylum Verrucomicrobiota; class Verrucomicrobiia; order Verrucomicrobiales; family DEV007; genus Arctic95D-9. The sequence continues at coordinate 363 of CAJXQE010000524.1, read as the reverse complement.
TTTTCCAGGCATTCAATTTGTTCCCTCATCTCTCCGCCTTGGAAAATATTGTTCTGCCTCTGGAAAAAGTGCACGGGTTTTCACAGGCAAAAGCGAAAGACAAGGCGATGGAGGCAATGGCGCGTTTTGATATGGAAAGTCATTCTCATAAAATGCCCACCCAACTATCCGGAGGCCAGCAACAGCGCATCGGCCTGGCCCGGGCGATGGCGCATGAACCGAAAATGTTGCTGCTCGATGAGCCGACCTCAGCACTCGACCCCGAAATGAAGGCAGAGGTTCTTGATGTGATTGAAGAGCTTTGCAAAGCAGGGCCTGTCTCTTATACACATCTGACGCTGCCGACGAAGAGGATAGTGTAGA
>CAJXQE010000523.1 GCA_913058215.1 uncultured Verrucomicrobiales bacterium | reverse complement strand
ATCCTCTTCGTCGGCAGCGTCAGATGTGTATAAGAGACAGCAAAGATACCGGCGTTCCGCTCGATGAATCTGCCCGCCTGATCGAAGCTTTGAAAAAACAGGGGAATAAAACGGCCAAATTAACCGTCTACCCTGAAGCTGGACACGACTCATGGACCGCCACCTACGATAATCCGGAGTTATACACCTGGCTGCTCTCGCATTCTCTCACCCGATAATTTTGTTAAAACCCCTGCTCGCTTGTGTTGGAAGTCATTCACATCAGTGATACCCATTTCGGCCCGGACCGCGAACACACCGTTCGCGACTCGCCGGTTTATGCCCGCTCAGTGGCTCTGGTAGAGGCGATAAACGCGCTGCCTTTTCAACCTGATCTCGTCGTTCACACCGGCGATATCGTGAACGATCCTGACGAAAACGCCTACGAGCTCGCAGAGTCCGTTCTCTCAGAGCTTAAGGCACCGGTCTACTATGCCACGGGAAACCATGATGATGTTTCCATGATGCGCGCGGCACTGACATTCGGAGAATACTCTTCTCTACTCGACGAGAGCGGCGACGAACTCTGCTACAAAATCGGAAGTCCGGCCAAAGAGTTCGATTTTATCGTTGTCGATGCCAAAGTCCCCGAGTCGGAAGGTCCTCATGGATTTATTTCGGAATCTCAGCAGGAGGCGGTCCTTTCGGCAGCGGGGAACGACAAGCCCGTCGCAATTTTCATCCACTATCCTCTCACCCCGATCGGCTCGGCCTGGATCGACGATCATCTTCTCGTCAAAAATGGCGGGACTTTTCAAGCGGCGCTCCACGAAAAATGCGGAGACAAACTTCGCGGAATTTTTTCAGGCCATCTGCACCGTGGATTGCAACTTTACCGGGACGGTGTCCTCCAGTCCGGAGTATCCAGTCCCGCCTGTGAATTTACCGCTGGCCCGAATGACGATTTTTGCGACTTCCTTCCCGGCGGCCCCATCCCTTTCAATCACATCACTTTCACCAACAATGCGACGATGGTGAAAAATTACTCGCTCCCCTTTTCTGATTCGAAATGACGCGAGTCTGCCTGATTTTCCTGAAATACCCTACTCCCGGCCGTGTCAAAACCAGACTCGCCGCCGATCTCGGGGCTGAAGGAGCCGCCCATGCTTTTCGCAAAATGGTGGCCAAAGTCTTTGAACAATGCCGACGCGCCAATCCAGAGGTCATTGCCGTTTGCTATGATCCTCCCGGGCAGGAAGAAGACGTGAAAAAGTGGCTTTCCCCACTGCTCGCCGCCTTTCCGGGAAAAATCGAATGGATCGCGCAAAGTGACGGCGATCTGGGCGATCGGCTCGAAAAAGGAACGGCAGCGGTATTCGAGAAATATCCGGAATCCAAAGTTGCCGTTATGGGAACTGACTGCGTCGAAATCGGCACCGATATTTTCAAAGAAGTCTGGTCGAAAATCGGCGAGGCTTCCGATGTTGTCTACGGTCCCACTGAAGATGGCGGCTATTATCTGGTGGCGATGAACCAGCTCCAGCCAGCCCTCTTTCGCGATATTGCCTGGAGTAGCGAAGAGACCCTTTCAGAGAGTCTGCAAGCAGCCGCGGCAGCCGGACTTTCCACTCACCTCCTTCCCGCGCGGACAGATATCGACACGATTGAGGAATGGCGGCCATTCGATGGAAAGCTCAGCAATCGACCCTGTGTCTTTTATGATCGCGATGGGGTCATCAATCGTTCGCCCGGGCCGGGATATGTTCTGGGATGGGAGGATTTTTATTTGAATGATGGCATTGCTGAATCGCTCCGAATCGCGAAAGAACGGGGATATCTTGCGATCATTATTACCAGTCAACGTGGCGTCGGCAAAGGGCTGATGTCTCAGGGAGAACTCGACCGGATTCATCGCAACCTTCAGAAAGAGCTGTCCGAAACGGGAGTCGGGTTCGACGGAATCTACGCCTACACGGAAACCGATGATTGCCCCCACAAGGCAAAGCCTGATCCCGAAATGATCCTTTCTGCCGCCGGTGATTTCTTTATTGAAGCGACTGGATCCTGGATGATCGGCGATGCAGACAGAGACATCGAAATGGGAATCAGAGCCGGCCTCAAAGGAACAATTCGGATCGTCGGAGACAAGGCAGTCGGAAATGAGGCCGAATTTACCCTGAATCAAATAACAGAGCTTCCTGATTTATTTAAGAAAATTTTATAATTCTGGAAATTCAAATTCTTGCTGGAAATTGCTCCAGAGGTGAATACATTGACTTTCCCACTCAAACTTCCCGTCGTAAGTTACGACTCCCTCTCTTCTTATTCCTTTTCAAAATGGCCCGGGCATCAAATCTCACCATGTGTTCTTTCTGCGGCAAAAGCCACGCAGAGGTAAAAAAGTTAATCGCCGGACCCGGCGTATACATTTGTGACGGCTGTATCAATGTATGCCGCGGAATCCTGGATAAGGAGCTACACGAAGACGAAGAGGAAGTTTCCACCGAACTCTCAGTCCCGAAACCGAAGGATCTGCGCGAGAACCTCGACAACTACGTGATCGGTCAGGAACATGCCAAGAAAGTCCTTTCGGTTGCGGTTCACAATCACTACAAGCGTCTCAATCAATTCTCCGCTCCTGCGAAAGTCAGAGCTCATGGCAAATTCGCGGAATACGAAGACGTTGAGATTGAAAAGAGTAATATTCTTTTGATCGGACCGACCGGATCCGGAAAAACCCTTCTCGCCAAAACGCTTGCGCGAGTTCTCAATGTTCCTTTTTGCATCGCCGATGCCACCACTTTGACCGAAGCCGGTTATGTCGGTGAAGACGTGGAAAATATTATCCTGCGTCTGCTTCAGGCTGCCGACTACGATGTGAAGCAAGCCGAAATGGGCATCATTTACGTCGATGAAATCGATAAGATCGGCCGGAAGACGGAAAACGTCAGCATCACTCGCGATGTCTCAGGTGAAGGCGTTCAGCAGGCTTTACTGAAAATGTTGGAAGGAACGATTTGTAATGTTCCACCGCAGGGAGGCCGCAAGCACCCTCAGCAGGAATACATTCAGGTGAATACCGAAAAAATCCTCTTCATCTGTGGAGGTGCTTTTGTTGGGCTGGACGAAATTGTGTCCCGTCGAATCGGTAAAAAAGTTCTCGGATTCGGTGACGAAATCACGACCACCGCGACCGAAGATCAAATTGAACATCACTTGCGTAATGTCACTCCGGAAGATCTTCACGGCTTCGGATTGATCCCCGAATTTATTGGCCGCCTTCCTGTTGTTTCAACACTTCGCAAATTGAAACGCGATGAGCTGATCGAAGTTCTCACTGGAACAAAAAATGCGATGCTGAAGCAATACAGCAAGCTTCTGGCGATGGACGGCGTCAATCTCGACATCGATCAATCAGGTCTCGAAGCTCTTGCTGAAGAAGCGGTAGAACGTGGAACCGGAGCACGGGCATTGCTGTCTCTTATACACATCTGACGCTGCCGACGAAGAGGAT
>CAJXQE010000522.1 GCA_913058215.1 uncultured Verrucomicrobiales bacterium | reverse complement strand
GAGATCAGCCTCGGTCTCGTGGGCTCGGAGATGTGTATAAGAGACAGGCTTTGAAGGACGCACCCCGATTGCCGGCGACCAGATCAAAGTCGGCATGGTCGATATCGAGGATGGGGATAAATGGATCGAGTTAGGCAAGAGTGACGCCTGGGGATGGCAACAGGGCTGCATGCTGCAATGGCGGCCGGGCTCCGATTCTGAAGTCATCTGGAATGATCGCGAAAAAGACAAGTTCGTTTCCCGAATCAAAGATGTGAAGACTGGAGAAGTTCGAACACTCCCCCGCCCGGTCTATGCTCTGAGCCCCGATGGAAAATGGGCTGTCACAGCCGATTTCGCCCGCATTCAAAACCTCCGCCCCGGCTATGGCTACAAAGGAGTCGATGATCCTTTTCGAGGAGAACGCAACCCGGAGAAATCCGGAATCTGGCGGATGAATATGGACACCGGTGAAAGTGATCTGATCGTGTCACTCGCCCAGCTTTCTGAGATTCCCTATAAAGACGGAAACAAACTGACCGACAAGTGGAACTACGTAAATCATCTCCTCGTTTCGCCCGATTCGAAGCGCTTCATCTTTCTCCATCGCTGGCGCGAAAAAGGTCCGGACGACGGGGAATTCAAAGTGAACAACGGCTTTATCACCAGGATGTTCACCGCGAATCTTGATGGAAGCGACCCGTATATTCTGGATCCGTCCGGATACACCTCGCACTTCATCTGGCGCGACCCGGAACATGTTTGCGCCTGGACGAAGCCGGACGGCAATGAGAGCGCGTTTTATCTTTTCAAAGACAAAACAAAAGACGTCGAAATCGTCGGCGAAGAAAAGATGCCTGTGAACGGCCACAACACTTACCTTCAGATCAGAGACGGAAAAGACTGGATTCTGAACGACACCTATCCTCGCGGGGTTCGTCGCCAGCAGAATCCGTATATTTATCATGTCCCGACTGACAAACGGCACGAACTCGGGCTGTTTCACCTGCCTCCCGAATACAAGGGTGAATGGCGCTGCGACAACCATCCTCGATCCAGTAACGACGGGACAAAGGTCGTCATCGATTCTCCGCATGGGGGGAACGGCCGACAACTTTGGCTTCTCGACATCAGTGAAATCGTCGGGTAAAAATGCGCATGCGTATATTTTTGGTCTTCACCTTTTCCCTTTGTTTGTCGGCAGGAGCCGCAGACACTTCACTGAGCTTTTCCGATCCCGATCCGAAAATCTATGAGTTTGCTGAACGCGCTTCCGTCATCGATCCGCGAATAAAGGCCTATCCGAAGATCGATTTTCTCATCGAAAACAAAGATGGGAAACCGGCAGATTTGCAGCAGGCAAGGGTCGACACTTCCGTCGCTCCACGAGGCGAACTGGCAATCTGGTTGATGGGCTACAACACCGGACTCGCTGAACGAATCAACAGCTACGGAATTCACTACATTCGCCCCCATTACGCCAACAAATGGTTCTCCAAGATCTGCACCGAAAAACCAATCGGTCCGATGTGTCGGGGCAATGTCAGGCTCGAAGCCGCCACCGGCGAAGACTTCAGTGATGATCTGGATTTGGAAAAACCGGATGGAATGATGGAGCGGACCCGGCAGTTTCTAATTTGGCTGACGAAGAAGCACCCGCGGGGGAAATGGGAAACGTTTCTCTCCAAAGATCAGTCAAAGGTATTGTGGGAGAAAGTCACCATCACAGGAAGCTCCCACGGTTCGACCACTTCCGCCCGCTTCGCCAAACACGTTAAGGTCGGACGCGTCGTCGCTCTTTGCGGCCCGAGAGACAATTACCAAACCTGGCAAAGCCTCCCATCGAAAACTCCGGCGAACCGCTTCTTTGGATTCAGTCATGTCCTCGATGGTGGATGGACAGCTGACCACTACTGCCGTTCCTGGGAACTCCTGGGAATGCACGAGTTTGGCCCCATCGTCAATGTCGACAAGGCCAAGGCCCCTTTTCAAAACACCCGCAGACTGATTACTGATTTTGATGTCAAAGGCGATGCAAAAAAGGCCCACAGCTCCGTCCAACCCGGCGGCAACGCGAAGAAAAATGCTGACGGCACTTTTGGTCACGAAGATGTCTGGCGATATCTCTACACTCATCCTGTGGACGAGGTAGGTGAACCGACACCTCTCGATCCCGATTGTGATAAAGTGCAGGCGCAGTAGCTGTCACTTGTCCAAAACGTAGCTTTGCACTATGATCGCTCACTTTCATCATGAGCGACGAAGAACAACCTCCTGAATCCCCACCTCTCGATCCGCAATCCCTGCGACTCGCTGCGGCGAATGCACTGATTCGTCGGCGCCGCACCATTAAGCCAAAGGATTTTTCCAACAAGCCGATCGAAAATCTTCACCTTGCATCCATTCTCGAGAACGCCAATTGGGCACCAACACATGGAATGACTGAGCCCTGGCGCTTCTTTGTCTTTATGGAGGAAGGCAGGCAACGACTCGCGGACTATCTCCAGTCACTCTATAAAAAGAAAACTCCTGAGGATCAGTTTCGTCAGGACAAGTTCGACAAACTGGGCACTCAAGCTCTTCTCGCCCCAGTAGTCATTGCCATGGGCATGAAACGACAGGAGATCGGGAAAATTCCTGAGATCGAGGAAATCGAAGCTGTTGCCTGCGCAATTCAAAACATGCACCTCACCGCATCCGCTCTCGGGATGGGAGCGTTCTGGTCATCACCACCTATCAGTTACACCGATGAAATGCGGGAATGGCTGGGAATGGAAAGCGAAGAAGACAAATGCCTTGGGTTTTTCTATCTGGGATGGCCGGAATCGGAGGAATGGCCGGAGGGATCGCGGGGAAATGTTTCGGAAAAAGTCACCTGGGTCCGCGAATAGATGATTGTTTTTCTGAGAGCGATGTGGTTTAAATACTTGTAATTACCCTGAAAGCTAAGGAAACCTAACCACCACAGACTCGTTTTCATGAAAACCACCGCATTCACTCTGGGCGCTGCACTTCTGGCCGGCCTCCTCGTTCAAACCCTGACCGTATCTGAAACTTCGGCAGCGGGTTCCGACATCAATGATACCGCCCGTTATTTAGCCGGGATGTCAGGCAGCTCCCGTTCCGATCTCGCCCTCAGTCGTAACTCAGCTGAATGGAAAGCTCATGCCGCGCGCATGGATAAGCTTTGGAGCCAGCATGCGGGTCGACGTACCCACATCCGGCGCTTCCGCTCCAACCTTGGAGGAATTGGCGGAGGCACCGTATTTTATCCTTTCGGTGGGCCTGACTATCTTCACGCCAACGCACTCTTTAGCGCCTCCAACTACATTCTCGTGGGCCTCGAAGGAGTTGATTCGATGCCGGATCTATCATCGATGAGCGCCAGCGATTTGAGCCGCGGTCTCGGGGGAGTTTCCAATTCTCTTCGAACTGTCGCGGGTGCCAGCTATTTCATCACCAAGGAGATGCGAGTCGATCTTTCCAGTACTAAATCTGTCTCTTATACACATCTCCGA
>CAJXQE010000521.1 GCA_913058215.1 uncultured Verrucomicrobiales bacterium | reverse complement strand
CACTATCCTCTTCGTCGGCAGCGTCAGATGTGTATAAGAGACAGGAAATAGGTTAGGAATGACCTTGAGTCTATCCGTATTATGCGGGTAAGTTGTATACGATTTACGACATGGAAATTGACAGGTTCAAACGAGTGGCTGTGATTCTCGAAGGAAGGGTGGAGTATGAGCGAAATGTGCTGCGCGGTATTCGCGACTTTGCCAGCAGCCGGAACGACTGGTTACTTCGGCTCGAAATGCCCGGGAAAGGAACCGGGAAGTTTCTCGACAACTGGAAGCCGAACGGAGTCCTGTTTCAGTCGGCGGGACTTCAATCAGGAATCATGTCGCGACTGAAAAGAATGGGGAACTCCATTCATCTGTCGGAGTCGCCGCCCCGTCTTCATCTCAGAAGTGTCGGTCTCGACAATGGAATGATCGGAAAAAGTGCCGCTGAGTATTTTTGCGATCGGCGTTTCGAACATTTCGCCTTTGTTGGAGCGGAAGTTTCCGGTTTCTCAAAAACCCGTGAAGCTGCCTTTCGGGAGAGCCTGGGTGAAATGGGCTTGTCCTGTGAAGCGTTTCGAATGGATTCCAATATATCCGAGTCAGCTGTCCTGGCTTGGTTGGAGGCGCTGCCGAAACCCTGCGCTCTTTTCTCGGTTCATGATGAGTGTTCGCTTTATCTCACTACGATCTGTCGTAGCGCCGGTATTCGAATACCCGAGGACATTGCGATTCTCGGAGTCGACGATGATCAGCTAATCTGCGAATTGGCCTGGCCGCAGTTGTCGAGTATCTCTGTTCCGTCACGACGGGTTGGGCAGGAGGCGGCGCGGTGGCTGGAGGATATGATGAGCGGGAAACGCAGGCAGAGGAAATTGCTCCTGCTTCCTCCAAGCGGAATTGTCACCCGTCAATCGACTGAGGTGAATCAAACAGAGGACGAACTTGTGAACCGCGCCCTGCGATTTATGCAGATTCATTTAAGCCGTGGCGTCAATGTGGACGATGTCCTCCGTGAAGTCGGAGTCAGCCGCCGACTCCTCGAGAGAAAATTCTCTCACCATCGGGCTCGATCTCCGCTTGCCGAGATTCAAAGGCTGAGAGTAGACGAAGCGAAGCGTCTACTTCTGGAGACACGGAAACCTCTTCACGAAATCGCTTCACTCTGTGGCTGCAGTGACGCTTCGAGGTTGGTGACTCTCTTTAAGAAACTGACTGGCGTAACTCCGGGGCAATACAGAAAAGCAAAAGCGGCAAGGAGTTGAAAGACTTAGATTGTTGTCGTTTTCCCGGATTCGGAAGCTTCGTAAAAAGCAAAAATCGTTTTCAAAACTCGAAGGCCATCCTTCGCCGTAATGGGAGGTGGCTGCAAGCCGGTTGCTGCTTTCACACATTCGTTTACCCATGGGGTGTAACCTCTGGGATCTCTGGCACCTTCATACTCGTGCATTCCCGTTTCATTGGTATACCAGGTCAATGGCTTAGGGCTGGCTGTGCCCAGCCATTCAGAGTATTCGATCCAACCTTTCGAGCCCCACATTCGAATGTGAGAATGATAGCCTTTGTCTACGTAGTAGCCGGAAGTCATCGTCCCGAAAGCGCCGCTATCGAACTTCATTGAAAGGGCTGCGGAGTCTTCTGCTTTGATGGGTTGTCCTCCGACATTTCCAGCGAATCCTGCGACCTGTCGGATATCCGAATCCATGAACAGCATCGATAGGTCCAACCAGTGGATCCCCAGCCAGATGAGATGTCCACCGCCGGCACGTTCTTTGTCCGCATACCAACTCTGATGATAGGACTCGCTTTTCAATCGCGTTTGATCGGCGACCATGTGCATTTCTATTCCGTAGGGCGTTCCAAAGATACCCGAGTCGATCAACTCCCGTGCTTTCAACACAGGCGGGTTGATCCGGTTCGCTAGAGCGAGCATAAGGTATTTCTCCTTTGCCTCCGCCTTTTTTACCAGCGCCTCAAAGTCTACGGTTCTGACACAGGCAGGCTTCTCGGCAAATACATGGCAATCTGCGTCCAACACTTTATCGATAATTGGAGGCGCATGGCGGGCTTCGAGGGAGACGAGTGCCATTTCGGGATTGGCATTATTCAGCGCTTTGTCAGGATCCTGAAACACTGCGGCGAGTTTCTCTCCGAGAATCTTTTTCGCCATCTCCACAGAATCGCCACTGGGGTCGCAGAGAATGACATCGTCCGCGTGATCGCAAGCGGCTAATGCATCGAAATAAGCGCTGAGGTGCGGTCCTCCTTTGTCTGTAAAGACTCCGATTGGTATTGTGTCTGGCATGAGGGAATGATAACACTTTTCCGACTAATCAGACAAGTTCCCGAAACCCGCCTTCATCAAACCAACATCGTCGCCGCAATCGATTTCGCCTTCCTGAATGACCTTTGCGGTAATTCCCCCGTGCCCCCTCATTGCATTGTAACCACCGGCTCCAAGAACCTCTTCCATTCGGGAACACGGAGGACAGGGCCCTGTTCCTTCGAGGATGGCATCCCCAATTTTGAATTGTTGGTTTTTGAGCGCCAGAAGGTTGATTCCTTTAACGACAATATTTCTTCTGAGAAGAGCGGGGTCGAGGTCATCAAGCATCAGCAGTGACGCAATTGCAGGGAGATGTTCCTCCTGTATCAAAGTGACGAGACGATCTGCATCCGGACTGTGCTTTCCCGAAGTCCGGCGATCTCCTTCCAGTCCCAGACCAATCAGCGCCCTTGTGGATCTCACAGAAACGACTGGTTCGCGGCGGGCAGGGCGAACCCCGATCCAGGTGACTGTCCCATTTCCGGGAATAAAGTTCTGGAGTTCTGTGAGGGTCTTCAAAGTGAATGTTCCTTCAGCTTATATTCTGCCGGCAGCGGTCAGTTCTGCATCCAGGCGTGCTTGATAGGCTGCCTTTGCCCGTTGATCCACTTCGCTGCGCTCTGCAAAAAATACCGCTCCGAGAGCTTGCCTGGTCTTGTCTCCAGAGGTATTGCCGTCGGCCCAGTGAATGGTGAGGGAATGGTGGGCAATCAGATGTCCTGCCTTACAGGGAAAGCTTCTTGCTCTTTCCAGATCGTTTGGGATTCCAAAATCGAGAATGGACTGGGAAAAGCCAAGCGTGCCGGATTTTCCGTGCGCTCTCATTCCGAAGTGGTGGGAGCCCTGGACATAGTTCACGCAGCCCTGCTCGGGCTCAACATCCTCCAAAGCGATCCACATGGTAATCGCGAGGTTGGGAACGAGATGGAAATAGTATCCATCCTGGTGAGGAGGTGTCGGCTGACTGGCACTGGCAGGTTTGTTGAAATATTGAAGGTTCATCGGACGAACCGCTTCGCCGAGACAGACTGCAGCGAGAGTTTCCAGCTTGTTTCCGGCAGACAGCATCTCGCCGAAAAACGGATCCTGCTTCTCCATGTTCTGAAGTTGCTTCAAGGTCGACTTGTCATTCTTGTCGTCGTAGTAGCTGTCTCTTATACACATCTGACGCTGCCGACGAAGAGGATAGTGTAGA
>CAJXQE010000520.1 GCA_913058215.1 uncultured Verrucomicrobiales bacterium | reverse complement strand
CGAGATCAGCCTCGGTCTCGTGGGCTCGGAGATGTGTATAAGAGACAGGGAATAGGCTCCGCCTTTTTCATCGAGGAGAATACGGTTTTCTTCCGGCCAGGTTTTACCATCGTCGAAGCTGGCTTGTATCATCATACGGCGACGTTTGTGCTTATCGTTAGGATTGGAAAAGAGAAGAATGTGTCGCCCGTCTTGAGTTTGGTGACTGATGAGTGAGGCCATGCAAACCGGTTCGGGGAGAGCGCCATGATCCGAGGAGTGAACCGTCCAGGTTTTTCCGAAATCTGATGTGACGCTGACAGCGCGGCCGTTTTTCTCGTCTTTCCATTCCCGGTTTCGGTTATCACGAATATTCAGCATGAGACTGCCGTCTGAAAGCTCGGCGACCGCGCATTCGCTGGTATTGTCGCGGCCAGGCTCGCTGACTGTCCAGGTTTTACCGTGATCCTTGCTCCACATCAAATTGGAAAAGGGATGCCCTTTGGCGTCGCGTCCCTGTGTGGGCATTACGAGCGTTCCGTCTTTCATCGTGATCCCATTTCCCGGTGCTGGCGCAAAAAGAAACCATTTTTCCTTCTTCAGCTTTTTCGTCCAGTTCTCAGGTTTGCTCCAAGTGAGTCCGTCGTCGCTGGATCGGACGATCATGAACTGCGAAGACTTGTCGATGTCGTAGCCCGGTTCCGAACCTTTGTCTCTCCACTGATGAGTGCCCGGTTTTCCATGGGTCCAAACTGCTGACACAAAAATCTCACCGGTCTCGCGATCTACGAGAATGTTAGGATCGGAACATCCATTCTCCTTTTGTGGTTTTCCGCCGAACTCCTCCATATCCATGATCGGGCGAATCGGTTCCCAGGTTTCGCCTCCGTCAGTGGACCGGGACAAACCGATATCCATGTGTTCCTGGAGATCTTTTCGGCTGTTGTAGCGCAGATCGTAGACGGCGAGAAGAGTTCCGTTGTTCGTTTTCGTGATCGCCGGAATCCGCGTGGTGTGACAGTTGGCCTCGCCCTGGCGATGAATGGGGTACGCGTAGCGTTGGTCCTTTCCTTTTTCAAAAACCGGAACGATGGCCGGTTCATCGGCATACGATAAAAATATCAGAAAGGAAGAAAAGAGGCAGATTCGAAGGATCATCATGAGATCGAAGTATTTGCCACGCTTTCTCAGGGGAAAAGGGAAATGTCGGGCGTCTATGCGGAAGGCGTCACGCATTTTTCAGCAGTGCAATCTTTGCAAAATTGCGGGAACGGCGTTCAGTTCCTCTCATGTTCAAAATCCTGATTGCCTTGTTTTTTCTGACTTCTTTTGTTGTTGCTCAGGAGGAGACTTATCCTGATGATCCGGCGGGAAAAAAGCGGGAAGGAGTGCCGCAAGGGACGGTGACGAATCATGTCTTCGACGCCAGCGAGATTTATCCCGGGACGACCCGCGAGTATTTCATCTACAAGCCTGCGCAGTATGTCGAAGGGACGCCGGCTGCGTTGATGGTTTTTCAGGATGGAAAAGGCTACCTCAAAAATGTTCCGAGAGTTTTCGATAATTTGATTCACGACGGAGATATGCCCGTGACAATTGGTGTCTTTGTTAATCCCGGGATCGTGCCCGCCCTGAACGAAACGGCGCAGCCGCGCTTCAATCGATCCTTCGAATACGATGCGGCGGATGATCGTTACCCCCGTTTCCTGATTGAAGAATTTCTGCCTGTCGCTTTGAAGGGGCTGAGCGTGACGGACGATCCGAATCTCCGCGCGATCTGCGGCTCCAGTTCAGGCGGGATTGCAGCCTTCAATGCGGCCTGGCATCGACCGGATCAGTTTCGTCGGGTCTATACGACCGTGGGGACTTATGTTGGACTTCGCGGCGGAAACGAGCTTCCTGTTCTCGTGAGGAAAATGGAGCCGAAGCCTCTCCGGATATTTTTGCAGGATGGATCGAAGGACAATAATCTCTACTGCGGCAGTTGGTGGGTGGCGAATCAGGACATGCTCGCTTCCCTGCAATGGGCCGGTTACGAAGTGAATCACGAATGGGGGAAAGGCGGTCACAATCGGAAACACGGGAACGCCATTTTTTCAAAAGTGATGCATTGGCTCTGGGAAGGCTGGGACAAAGATCCGGTTATTCGAAATCATCCGGACAAAGCAGCAGGACGCAGGCTGGAGTTCTTTGAAGAGGGAGCAGGCTGGGAACTGGTGAGTGAAGGGCATGGGTTCACCGAGGGGCCCGCCGTGAATGCCGCAGGTGATTTCTTTTTCTCGGATCTGGAAAAAAGTGAAATCTGGAGAGTGAATGGGACCGGCAAGGTTTCTCTTTTTCAGAAAAATACCGGCGGAACAAACGGATTGGCAATTGCTCCGGACGGGAAAACTCTCTACGGATGTCAGCGCGAACCCGGACGGCTGGTGTCATGGAATATCGACAGCGGCGAAATGAGTGTTCACGCGGAAAATGTGAAGCCGAATGATGTGGTCGTCGCACATGACGGGACCGTATATTTTTCCGAACCTCGCAGTAAATCGATCTGGGTGATCTCTCCCGGAAAGAAAGCTAAGGTCGCCGCGAAAGGGTATTCAGGAGTGAACGGTGTGGTCTTGAGCACCGATCAAACATTGGTTTATGTAGCCGATTATGGCGGGCGATTTGTCTGGTCCGGGCAGCGGAAACCGGATGGCACTCTCGCATTCGTCCAGCCGTTCTACCATTTGAACATTGCGCCTGGTTCGGTGGATGTTCGAAGTCAGGCTGACGGAATGGCGGTAGATAAAGACGGCTGGCTTCTGGTCGCGACTGCAATGGGAGTGCAAGTGTGTGATCCTCCCGGAAGGGTGCATCTGATCGTTCCGCCTCCGATTGGCGAGAGGCATCCCTCCAATGTCGCTCTTCAGGGGAATGTGCTTTATGCGACCTGCGGTGGGAAAGTGTTCAAGCGCCAGGTCCGGTTGACCGGCGCCCAGCCTTGGGACAATCCTGTAAAACCTCCGAAGCCTCAGCTTTGAGATCCTTATCTTTCAAAGCTGGCTTGGTTTACGCAATTGCCTTTCTGCTTGCAGGAGTCGGGCATGCCGAAATCCGGTTGAAACTTGGTCCCCGAAAAGGGGTCGAAGTGAAGGAGGTTTCGCCGGGCATTAGTGAGCTTTCAGTGAACGGGCCATCACCTCATTTCTGGAGTGAGCCTGTTCCTGCAGCGTTTAATCCCAATGTCCATCAGGCGATTTCTTTCGAGTATTTCTCACCGACAGGCGTGGATTCTCTTTCCCTGCGGTATCGGCAAACGGATGGAACGATGACTTTCGGCGGCTCTGCTCCAATTCCTCTCGCAGAAACCTGGCAGCCGTTCTCCATTGATTTTTCCGGGACGGACCCTTTACCACCTGGAGATGATCCAAAGCTGCGGTTTCACTTTTCACTTACATATAATCCAAAGCTGAATCTCCGAATTCGGAACTTCAAAGTCAGGGCGCTGAATTCTGCGGCTGTCTCTTATACACATCTGACGCTGCCGACGAAGAGGATAGT
>CAJXQE010000519.1 GCA_913058215.1 uncultured Verrucomicrobiales bacterium | reverse complement strand
TCTACACTATCCTCTTCGTCGGCAGCGTCAGATGTGTATAAGAGACAGTTCTTAAGCTCCCCGATTTCAGCGGGGTTCGCTCCTGCTGTGGTCTTGGCATCAATGTCAGTTCTGAGAGCAGCGATGCTGGATTCCAGCTTGGCATACTGCTCCTGTTTTTCGTCAAGCTGAGCACGAACGGCATTCAACTTGCGCTCCATTTCCCTGACTTTTTCATCCAGCGATACATAGGTGGCTGCAGTCTTCTGATCAGAATCGGATCCAATTTCCACTGCAGGCTCAGGTTCCGCGCCTTCCGCCACCGCAACAAAGTATGCAGGAACAGTCTCACCAATAAGGACACGATCACCGTCATCGAGATGAATCGGCTCATCAGCCTGCAAACCATTGACCCGAACACCGTTCTTGGATTTCAGGTCTACGATTTCATAACCGTCTTCCACTTTGCGGATTTCCGCGTGCGAAGAGGAAATGGTCTCAACATCAATATGAATCTGATTTTCTGCACTCCGACCGATTCCGACCCGTTCAGCGTTCAGTTCATACAGGATAGGCTCTTCGCCGGGGACGGAGACAATTAAGTCGTGTTTCATACAGGGAATAGTAGGAAGGAAATTTCAAATTCCCTCCCCTCTTTAGTAAAAAACTTTAGAAAGGTCAAGCTTTTGGTAATCAAGCCCCTCTATAGCTTTCCTCCCTTCAGCTGATCACTCCAATGCGCCCGTCAGAATCTCCGAATCGCTCTTCACGAATTCCCACTTGATCCATCATACTGAGAAAGAGATTACACATCGGAGTGTCCTTACCGAGATCGGAGTGGATACCGGTTTTCAATTTTCCACCACCATGACCGGCCAAAACGATTGGAAGATCATTGTGACGGTGCCTGTCGGGGTCAGACAATCCCCCGCCCCAGAGAACCATGGAATTGTGGAGAAGAGATTTCCCGTCAGCATCCTTTTTCGATGACAACTTCTCCAGAAAATAGGCGACCTGCTCCGAGTAAAACAGATCGATCTTCGCCAGTTTGTCGAGCGACTCCTTCTTCTGGCGATGATGAGAAAGCGTGTGATGGCCATCGGGGACTCCGATTTCCCGGAAGCTGCGATTGCTGCCGTCGTGGGCAAGAAGAAAACTCGCCACCCGGGTCGAATCAGTTTCGAAGGCCAACACCAGCATATCCAGCATCAAGCGGATGTGCTCCCGATAACTGCCGGGAACACCCGCCGGCGTCGGAACTCCGGGATCTTCCGGCAAGCCAAAGAGCTTTGCCTTTTCGACTCGCTTTTCAATCTCGCGAATCCCCGTCATGTACTCGTCGAGTTTGTGCTGATCATTCCGTCCCAGCTGACTGTTGAGCTTCTTAGCATCCTCCATCACGAAATCGAGGATGGACTGCTGCTGTTCATTTCGCTGATCAAAGCCCTGTTTGCGTTCCTCTTTTGAACCGGCCCCGAACAGGCGTTCAAATACGAGCCGCGGGTTTGACTCGGGAGTCATCGGAGTCACCGCTGATCGCCATGACAGATTGAACTGATAGGCACAGGAATAGCCTGAATCGCAAACACCGCTCTTCCGGACTCCGTCACAGGACAATTCCAGTGAGGAAAGGCGTGTCATGTGTCCAATTTTCTGCGCAATCGCCTGATCCACTGACAGTCCGAGTTTAATGTCTGCACCGGCAGTCTTGTATGGCCTGACTCCAGTCAAAAAGCTCGCATTGGCCCGGGCATGATCCCCTCCGCCATCGCCGCCGGACGTTCCATTCTTGTGCTCCAGCTTGCTGAGAAGATGAAAATCGTTCTTAAAACCGGCCAGGGGTTTCAACGTTTCATTTATCTGATAGTCCTTTCCGGTACCCGTCGGAGTCCATTTCTCCACATTCACTCCGTTGGGTTTGTAGAGAAATGCAGTGCGCAGTGGCATTCCGGTTTCCGTCACCGCGAGACCATTTTTTGCCGCTTCCGCCATCGCCCGTTCCGGAAGAAAAGTCTCCATGCTTGGCAGAGCGATTCCCGCTCCGAGTCCTCGCAGAAAATGACGTCGATTGATTTCAATACTCATTACTTTGTTTCTGAAGATTCCGACTTTCCGGCTGCCAGCATATTTCCGGCACCCCTTCGTTTTTGAAATGGAGCACTCTCGATGATTCCGTAAATCACCTCGCGAAGTTGACCACCATTTTTTTCAATCCTCTCTACAATTTGATCAATGCTAGGAGCATCATAATACTCCATTCCGCGACCAATCGCAAAAGTCATCACTTTCTCAGTCAGGGCGCGGTGAAAGTCGCGGCTGCGGGATGTGGCAAGGATATGGGAAAGCTCCTTCGCATCTTTAAATGTTTCGCCCGTCATCAGTTTGCCGGCAGTCTCAATTGGCTTTCCTTTATAGTCATCGATCCAGAGACCGGCAGGATTATAGTTTTCCAGAGCCAATCCAATTGGATCCATCCGCGCATGACAAGAAGCACACAGCTTGTTTTCCGAATGAAGAGCCAGAGCCTCCCGCAAGGACAAATTTTTGTTCTTCCCCTTTAAGGTTTCTTCCAGGGGCGGAACATCAGGCGCCGCCGGAGGCGGTGGCGTCGCCAGCATATTTTCGAGAACAAACAGCCCACGCTTGACCGGAGAGGTCCTCGTCGGGTTCGAAGTCACAACAAGGAAAGTTCCCTGCTCCAGAATTCCACCTCGCTTCGAATCCCCTTTCAATTCGACCTTCCGCATTTCCCGGCCATCGACATTTTCAATGCCGTACCACCCTGCTAGATCCTCATTCAAAAATGTGTATTCGGCAGTCAGCAATTCCCCGGCCGGTCGTTTCTCCTTGAGAATGTGGGCAAAAAGCATCTCCGACTCCTCCCGCATTGCTTTGCGAATCCTGCCATTGAATGTTTGCCTCGCCTTTGAAAGGTCCTTTATTCCCAAAACGACTCTTGCATCAATATTAATAGTCTCCACGTCGCGGGCCTGAAGCCACTGACCAACGAAACTTTTTACGAAACGCTGCGACTTTTTGTCTTCCAGCATCCGGTCGACCTGCGCCCTGAGATTCTCACGAAGCTTCCCTTCACCGGCAAGTTTCATTAATTCCTCATCAGGTGCCGACAACCACAGGAAATAAGACAGCCGGGACGCGAGCGCGAATTCATCAATCGGGACAATCTTTGAAGAATTGTCTGGCTCTGGTTGAATTTCAGCCCGGAGCAAAAAACGTGGACTGACGAGCAATGCAGTTACCGCATGCCGTATTCCATGTTCAAACATTTTTCCGGGCTGCTCATCAACCTGCCTCGCCAACTTCACCAGCCGATCCACTGTCGCATCATCTGCCGAACGCCGGAAAGTTTTTGTGGCCAATCGATGCAAAATTTTACGCCGATAGACATCCCGGTCATCCTGACTTTCAGGTGGAGGGCCTTCGGAAAAGATATCCTGAAATTCCCAGGGATAATCTTTCTGACTTCCATCCAGAGGACCACGCAGGGTGATATTGCTGACAGCAACGATAATTTTGTCTTCACCCTGTCTCTTATACACATCTCCGAGCCCACGAGACCGAGGCTGATCTC
>CAJXQE010000518.1 GCA_913058215.1 uncultured Verrucomicrobiales bacterium | reverse complement strand
CTATCCTCTTCGTCGGCAGCGTCAGATGTGTATAAGAGACAGGTGTGGGGCAGTTGGTCAGATAGTGGATCGAATTGATATTGCTGCCAAAGCTCAGGGAAACGTGATCGTACAAACTCGTACCGTCGGGTTCTTTCGATGCCTTGAGTTTGTCGATGAAATGGGCCAGCAGCTCGGAGTTTTTCCGGTCGCGCTTCTGGGAAACCTCCATTCGCATCCCGGGCTGGTAGTGACTCATGTTGTGGGCCGAAATCGTCCCGCCGAGACTCTTGATCAAACTGGTGACCGGCTGGCGATAGGTAAACACGCGCGTCGCATCCACCTGCATGGCCGCGATCATGAGGTCATACATCAATTTAATTTCCTCCGACCCGGCCAATCCCTCTCCGGGTTCTTTGACCGGATCATTCGGCTGGACTTTGGAGACACCGAGCCATTGCTCCTCTTTGGATAGACGGGTTTCGATCTCGCGGACGGATTGAAAGTATTCATCCAGCTTGTCGGTATCCGATCGATTGAGCCCCCGACTGAAGGACTTCGCATTTTCCATCACCGAATCGAGCACGGAACGCTTTTGTTGAAGCAGCGCCTGGCGTTGCGCCAGCGGCATTGTCTCATCGGAAAAAAGTTTGTGAAACGCGAGCGTCGGGTTGTTGAGTCCGGCGACCGGTTTTCCCTGCCGGTTCCAGGCGAGAGACAATCCGGGTCCGTGCCCGGAGGTGCCTGCAGTTTCCGACCCCAGCTGAATTGAGGTGAACCGCGTTTCCTTTCCCAGCGCTTCCGCCGCGACCTGATCCGCTGAAATCGAGTTGTGAAAACTCTGGCCTGGCTCGGCGTATCGATTGGCACCGGTCAGCCAGAAGGTACTGCCCCAGTGGGCCTCGTTGCTGAACTGGTTCGACAGATTCTGTATGACGGTGATGTCCTTCTTGTGACGCTGCAGGGGTTTCAGTCCCTCAGGAAGTTCATAGTCCGCCCCAGTGGTGGCTGTGTCAGGAAACCAGGTCTCCCGGGTGACCCCAAATCCCATCCCGACAAAGACCATTCGTTTCGGTGGTGCTGTCGACGCTTTTGCCGCCGAGGCGAACCGTCGAAAACCGAGCGACTCCAGAAAAGGCAGGGCGAGCAAAGTCGTGCCGCCGCGAAGAAAATTCCGCCGGGAATGGGAGTGCAAAGCGTGTGGATTCATGGTCGCAAATTCATTACTTCATCCGAAAGGGTTTCGACTTCACGAGGGCGTGGACGAATTGGTTCATGCGGTTCTCATTGGTTTTTGCCCCGGCAAGAATTTCCTCCGCCAGATCGTAATCCGAAAACCCGAACGGTCTGCCCAGGCCATAGGCGATGAGGGCTTCAGTGAAACCGCGAGCGAAGGCATCCTCTTGTTTGGCGATCTGATCGCGCAGCTCATAGAAGCCGACAAACTTTGTCCCGTCCGGCAAGGTGCCGCTGGCATCGATGGGATGCTCCTTCGATTTTTTGACGCGATTTTGCGCCGCGATTTCGGTGTATTCCGTTTCCCGCCACTGGCCGGCGGCGTTGAAGTTTTCCAAACCGTATCCGATCGGATCGATCTTGCGATGGCATTGCGCGCACTGCGCTTCCTCCATATGAGCGAGGAGGAGCTCCCGCGCCGGGAACAGCTTTCCAGCGTGTCTGCTGAGCTGGGGAACATTTGCCGGAGCGGGCGGCGGCGGATCATTGAGCAGTTTTCGCATGACCCAGGAGCCTCGCTCGACCGGGGAGGAACGTTCGCCGTCCGATCCCATCGCCAACACGGCCACGGTCCCTAACAAACCTCCACGGGGATGGTCCTTGGGCACCTTGACTCTCCGAAATGTGTCCCCTTTCACGCCGGGGATATCATAAAAATCAGCGAGCACATCATTGATCACGACAGTGTCCGATTTCAGCAGTTCCCCGATGGAGCGGTTCTCGCGCAGGATTTGGTCAATCGTATGGTAGACTTCCGCGCGAGCCGCCCGCTTGATGCTGTCATCAAACTCGGGATAGAGACGATAGTTGTATTGAA
Organism: uncultured Verrucomicrobiales bacterium; assembly: GCA_913058215.1. Taxonomy (GTDB): domain Bacteria; phylum Verrucomicrobiota; class Verrucomicrobiia; order Verrucomicrobiales; family DEV007; genus Arctic95D-9. The sequence continues at coordinate 1,545 of CAJXQE010000518.1, read as the reverse complement.
AGAAGTCGAGCCTATCCATCGTCAGCCATTGGTGAGTGAAGCCACTGACGAATTCCCACGACCGGGGATCGGCGAGGAGACGAGTCGTTTGCTCCGACAAGACGGCGGGGTGCTTGAGTTTGCCTTCCCGGGCGACCCTGTTGAGTTCCTCATCGGGAGGTGAGCTCCAGAGGAAATAGGACAATCGTACCGCCATTTCCAAATCGGTCAGTTCGCGTCTTTTTTCTTCCCCGGCGGGTTCTGCCAGATAAAGGAAAGCCGGTGAGGCCAGGATGACCGCAAGCGGCGCCTTGATCGCTTCGTAAGCCGGAACGTCCCGGGCGATTTGATCGCTATACTGCGCCATCAGTTTGTCGATGAATGCAGCCGACGCTTCCCTGCCCCGAAACGCCCTCCCCGCAAATCGCTCGATGATCTTCCGAACATAGGCATCCGTCAGTTCCGCATCGGAACCCTGGAAAAAGATCTCGCGGTGCGATTTTGGAGGCCATTCCTTCTTACTTTCGTAGATCGGCCCTTCCCACTCGACCCAGTCAATCCAGAGAGCCGGCTCGACTCCGAATCCGGTCTGCTCTCGCGCCAGGTTGTTTCGATACACATTCGATCCCCGCACATTGGGCTGACGTTCGCGAAACACGACGACCCGGTCGCCTAACATCACCACTTTTTTCGTTTCGGTCCCGACATCTTCTTTGAGAGGATTCTTCGGCGGGCGCAGGGTCAGGTCGAATTCGATAGTCTGCGGTTTCGCGACCGTTCCGCTCACCTTCCGGCAATCAATCAAATCCATCGCCCCGTCGATGCGGTCACCCCGGTAGCCAATTTCCACGAAGGTGCGTTCCGAGGGCATCTTTGGCATCGTCCCGATATGGGCCCGGAGCTTGTAGTTTCCGGCCGGCATTTCATCCGGAATAACTGCGGGCACCTGGGGACAAAGATTACCCCCGATCGTGAGTAGCGCGCCCGTTTTGGTTTCCGCCCTGGTCAGGTAATCGATGTACTGCGGAGCATTGCGATCCCAGGCGAGCTTCCGGAATGCCATTTCCTTGTCATCGACCAGACCAAAGTCCGAAGCAGGCCGGCCCTTCGAGGCTTTCCACATCATGTACTTGCGATACCCGCCCATGTGATATCCCCGCAGAATTCCGGTGATCCGCTTGTTGGCCTCCGTCTCTGCCTCGATCCGAACCTTACGAGTCTCCGGCCGGCTTGGAATCGGGATAGGAACCATCGCCGAATCCAATGCCTTGCGTCCGAGGGTGAGATAGCGCTCCAATTGATCACTGGAGAAAAACAGGGAACCGCCGGCGGTGTCGAACCCACCAGAACCCGCATCATCCGGTAGGTCAGCGACATCGACATCCACCCCTAACAAATCACGAATCGTATTCTTGTATTCCCGCCGATTCAAACGCCGCATCGTGATCGCTCCGCCGGAGTCGCTGAGGATCTTCCGCGCGGTGACGAGTTGATGAGAAAGATCGTCCAGAAACAAGGCTGTCTCTTATACACATCTCCGAGCCCACGAGACCGAGGCTGATCTCG
>CAJXQE010000517.1 GCA_913058215.1 uncultured Verrucomicrobiales bacterium | reverse complement strand
TTCGTCGGCAGCGTCAGATGTGTATAAGAGACAGAGATCAGTGAGCCTCTGATCGTTTCCACCCCCGAAACGAGAATCGAAGGCTTCGGCGCATCCACCCACATCAAAAATGTAAACATCGAAGGGAAGTCCGCCATCATTCTTCAGCCCACCAATCGCGAAGAAGATCCCAAAGCCAGAAACTGGCGCGTCCAGCTCGATAATTTTCGGATCTCAGGAAACGAAAAGAGCGGCGACGGAATCCACGCTGAAGGGATCCAGGAGATTTTCCTAAACAATATGTCGGTCGACCATCATGGAGGGAATGGAATTTCTCTGATTGATTGTTATGAAGATCCCCGGGTCACCAACTCCATCCTGACTTACAACAAGCATGTAGGGCTCTTTATCGATGCGGGCCACGACATCGTCGTCAATGCCAATCACTTTGAAGAGAACACGGACGCTGTTCACTGCATTGATGCCTTCAACCTTTGTATGAACGGAAACAATCTCGACGACCATCTCAGGCATGGAGTCGTGATTGAAAACACCTACGGTTCGGTTCTATCCGGAAACATGATTGAGGAATGCAACGGAACCGCCATCATTCTTGATCGTGATTGCTACGGAATTACACTCAGCGCAAATGTCATCGCCCATGACATGGGCGGCGGGATCGATCTGAAGGATGCCCACGGCTGCGCTGTGTCTGCCAACACCTTTGTATTGCTTCACGATTTCGGAGTTCGCATCGGCAAACAGAGCGGACGAATTACAGTCTCCGCTAACAACTTTTCCAACAGCCACATCGGAGAGGGGAAAGAAAAGCGACCACTCGAACACGAGAAAGCCATCCAGAAAGACATCGGGCATGGAGTCGTGTTGATCGACACAAGTCACAACACGATTACGGGAAATACCTTTTCAGGACTCGATGGCCCGGCAGTACATGCCACTGGAGTCTGCGACAAAATCATGATCACCGGAAACGTGGTTACCGATGTGAATCGGCGGATGAAAGATGCATCCGGCGCTTTCCACATATCAAAGGAAAGCACCGTCACTGTCGGAGAAAACCTGACGGACTGATATTCTCTCAAGAGAACAACTTCGCGATTGGCTTCCCGCCATCGGTAATCGGAACAGGTCGGGATCCGTCGAACAATTCCTTCGACGGGTTGATCCCCAATGCTGCGTGAATCGTGGCATGATAATCCGGAATCGACACCGGATTCTCGACGATCTTTTTACTCAATTCATCGGTCGTCCCATAGTATCCCTGATGATTCAAACCGCCGCCGGCAAGAAGTAGACTGAATGCCGTTCCCTGATGTCCGCGGCCACCACGAGCATCGTATCCGGCGGGGCGACCGAACTCCGTCCCAAGAGCGATTAGCGTTTTATCCAGCAAACCTTGTTTATCGAGGTCATTGATCAAAGCTGACAAAGCGATATCCAGTTCTTTGATCAATAGATGCTGATTCTGTTGACCTTCGTTGTGCGTATCCCAGCCCGTTCCGTTGATGAAATTCAAGTTGTGGGACACTTCGATGAAACGAACTCCCGACTGCACGAGTCGTCTTGCAAGAAGGCAACGCTGCCCGAACTCACCTCCATATTCATTGCGCAAATCGGCCGACTCTTTCCCGAGTTCGAAGTGCTTCATAAAATCCGGCCCAGCCAATCGAAGAGCTTCCTTCTGAGCCTCCCGGTAATTGAAAACCTGACCTTCCTTCTTTACCCGGGTCATCAATGGATCCAGCAAACTCCGACGGCGTAATGCCCTCTCTGAATCAACTCCATCAGGACGGGAAAATCCGGCGGGTCCACTTTCGGTATCGGTCAAATAAACGAAATCACCTTTTGCCCCGAGGAATCCGGGACCACGACTCACATTCGGATAACCGATTAACATGTATGCCGGCACATCCGGATCCGCCGCCCCGCGCTCCGCCGCGACAATTGAACCAATCGAAGGATAGGTTACGCTGCCGCTGATCTTACGCCCGGTGTGAACGAGATTGGTCGCAAAGGCGTGTTCATCGATCACCTTGTGATTGATCGATCGGATCACTGTCATCCGGTCCGCCAAGTTCGCGGAAAGCGGAAGGTGTTCGCAAAACTTCATCCCTGAGACAGCAGTATCAATTGAAGCATATTCTGATCCCGCCTTCTTCGGCGATGCTTTTGAGTCCCCTTCTTCCTTCGGATCAAAGGTATCGATCTGGGACATGCCTCCTCCCAGCCAGATAAAAATACAATGCTCAGCCTTTCCCTTTGGAACAATGAATGCCGGAGAATTTGCAGATGCAGCGAGAGGTGTCGCCCCGGCCGTCAGAAGAGCAGATTGATGAAGGAATTTTCTACGATTCATAAAATTGAATAGTGGATGAAGTTAAGAGCGATCTCGTTACGGGGAATAGATCCATTCCGGCGCATTCAGCATTGCCCAAAGCATATCTTCGAGACGCATCCGCCAGTCTGCATTCAAAGCATTAGTCGGAGGATCGCCCCGACGCGCTTCCGCTTCTTTTTCAGAGGCGAGAACATTTGCCGCTGGATTGACATGGTTGGACCAACTCACATAACGAACCGGCTCCCGCTTTCCTTCAGCAATCGGAGCGACGCGATCGGCAGCGGGAACAATCCTGTCAGCGTATCCTTCGCTCAAGAGAGCGGAGTATCGCAGCCTTTCGCTATCCGAAGGTTTTCGAGTCAGAAGACGCAGGAACATTCGATCAATCAATTCGTCGAGAGACTGAGACTCCATCACCAAACCGGTGATTCCATGATCGTCACTGAGGCGCGTCAACCAGGTGCTCATCGTTCCGTTCGCAAGAATTGCCGGCTGCAATACATTTGGATCGCTGTCGCGTTGACTGACTGGATCCTGACGGGCACCCCTCCAGCCAAAGGACTCCATCACACTCGACACCGCCTGAATCCGGGGAAGAGAAAGACTGGGGCGATCTCTTTCGTTTGATGTCGAGGCAAGCATCCAGGCCCGATTCGGTTTTCCCAGAGTTATCGAAGTATTCAATACACGAGCACTATCGATATCGAGGCTGACCTCTTCCAGGTCGAAGGGTTTCCCCGTGGCACTGAACAGCGAATCAACAATCTGTTCCGCATTAAGTCGGCGGGATGCGGGCGAAATGTAGAGCGGCCCGGTCTCCGTCATAGTTGGATCCACGGCGAGCTGGTAGGCGCGCGAATTCATAATCAGTGACTCGACGGTTTTGATGTCAAAACCCGACTCCGCAAAACGATGCCCCAACCAACGAAGGAGTTCCGGATGAGTCGGCTCGCTCTTTTCCCAGTCTGAAAGGTTCTTAACAATTCCCCGCCCCATCAACCTTTGCCAGATCCGGTTCACCATCACTTGAGCAAATCGCTCGTTCTGCGGTGCTGTGATCAATGCCGCCAGTCGGTCCCGGGAGTCCCTGGCATCGCGGGCAAGCTTGTCTGCAACCGATTCATCGCAGAAGCGGTCAAACGGCCAGGCACTTTCCACGACCGCGCCGGGTTTCAGCGTCACCTCGATCAGAGGCTTGCGACCACCTTCCTGAATCCTGTCTCTTATACACATCTCCGAGCCCACGAGACCGAGGCTGATCTCG
>CAJXQE010000516.1 GCA_913058215.1 uncultured Verrucomicrobiales bacterium | reverse complement strand
ATCAGCCTCGGTCTCGTGGGCTCGGAGATGTGTATAAGAGACAGGATTAGCATGCCGAAAAAGAATCCGTGAAATCGATAGCGACGGATCAGTTTCATGGCACCTCCGGTTTCAACGCTGCCATGAATAGTTTCATCAAAAATGACTTTCGATTTCCCGCCGAGCAACCAGGTAAGAAATTCAATATCCGCACCGTTGTGAAGAGCCTCGTTGGAAATAAAGTAGCTGTCCGACGCCAGGACGACGCTCCCCTTTCCCAGTTTGCGTTCCACCACGACCGGCTTGTCGTCCACGGTCAGGACCACTTTCCATTCGTCTGACTCCGTTTCAAAATTGTATTGCGAAAACCAAATCGGAGTCGCCAGAGGAGGTCCGGTCTCAGCAATGGAATCGACCGGCTCGGTTTCCCATCCTTCTTCCGGTTTCTCAAACTCCTCAACATCAGCGATCTTAACCTCGATGATTTTATACAAAGCTCTTCCAATGGCTTCCTCCATCTCCTTTTCGAAATCCTCTTCTTCCTCGTCATCTACAGAGCCCTCTTTCTTCGGCTCTGAATCATCCCCGCTATCCTTCTGTTCCTCTTTTTCTTTTCTTTCCCTGTTCCTCTTTTCCTGAAGTTTTCTTCTCCGGTCTATCCAGTCCTCTTCCTCTTCTGATTTTGCGGGAGAGAAGAATTCGGGAACCAATTCCGGATTAAGAGTCATGATCAAGCGAGTGCCCTGATCTTCCACGGCGCGAAGCACCGGGGAACTGTCCTTTGCCCGGAGATCATAAAAACTACTTCGGGGAATCCCCGTAAGCAGCAAAGCGGTATCGCGGTCGAGCCCCTTCATGATCGTCATGGCGGTGACATTGCGGGACACTTCGTATTCCTCCATTTGTTGAAGTGCCTCATAGAAGGCACTTCCACCGAGGGGATCGTTCCGATAGGTCGCGTAGTATGGATAGACATCCCCATCGGAGAATCGCATTTCCAAAACCTGGGCAAAGACAAGAGCAAAGACGAGGCCGAGCCCTCCCAGTCCAATCCATGCCAATACGCTACGTTTCATCATGATTGCGATTTTCTCATTCAAGCAAGCGGTCCGCCCTCAACTGCACGGGTATCGTTCGAGATTTTCTCGTAGTTGGCCATAAAGTGTTCCACGGATTCGTCTCCCAGCAGGTGCAATCCGTACCACGCCCGTTCAAACAGCCCCGTGTTTTCCCCAAATGCTTCGCGGAGCTTGTCACGATGACGTGCTCGCAATTCCAGCTCCCGATTGTAATCCCGATTTGATTTGAAACGAGCGATCTTCAGTAATCCGTGTTCCCCCAGATGAGCTAGGCTTGCGAGGAATAAGGCGCGAATCGCCAACCGGGTGTCTCCTTTTGCAATTTGCTCCCGCGCCAATTTCATCCACTCGTCTTCCGGCAACTGGGATGCCACAATGTCTTCGCTTTCGAGATCGATCGGTCCGGATGATTTCGAGTCATCAAATTCGATGGGGGCGTTGCTCTTGTAATGCCTGACGAGAATTACGAGTAACCAGATTACAGCCCCACCAACCAGAAGCATCAGGGCAATGGAGGCAAGCGGTTGCAGTCCCGCGATTCCACCAAATCCGACCCCACTCCCTCGAGAACTGGAATCTTCGCGCTCCTTTTTCCTTCTACGCTCCTCCATTTTCCTTTCCCAATCGCGGAGTCGCTCTCTCTGTTTTTTCCAGAAGGCCTCGAAAGAATCCGCGATATTCGTCAATTGCCGGGCGATCCAGGTTTTGTCCTCACTCTCCACATTCTCCATGTCTTTTCGGGAGAGCCGCCACTGATACTTCTTCTTCTGCATCGTGTCCCGAATTGCCGACTGCATATCCGCATTCGACTCGGCAACATTGCCACTTTCCCCGGCACCGGCTGATTCTTGTGCGTAAGCCTGAGAGGACGGCAAGAGGAAAATCGTGAGGGCAACAATGGCGACTTTGTCCAAACGAACCCGGGCCCGCGAATCCTCTTTCTCCCGCTTCGATTCACACTCTCCAAGTCGACTCAATAAATCAGCGCCAGTGGATCTTGAGTCGGCATAGAAACAACGGAGAAGGTAAACTGCCTTCATCACCGGAGAGATCACCAGATAGACGATCAGCAGAGTCCCAGTGAGATATGTGGTGTTGAGAATGGCAGCCAGAGGATTGGTAGTGAACAGGGTGTCTGTTCCAAAAAATGTCTTTCCGAATGTGGCAATCACAGCGCAGGCACTCACAAAATTGATCCACAGAAAGAGAGAGACAAATCCAAGGATGAGAAGAATCCCGTGATTCTGAGCCCATTCATAGTGACTGTTTTTCAGGCTTTGGTGGACCAATCCCCGGAAGGGTTTTCTTTCGTAATTCGTAGTAAACGCGAGAACGGTGATGTTCTGCCAGGCAGCAATGATCCAACCCAGCGGTATCGCGAAAAATGCGCCCAGAATCAGCATTGGCAAATGAAACACCTGCAAAAGAAGTAGAGCGGAAACGTAACGAAACTTTTGCCAGCCTTTCCGAACAGGAATGTGCCCCGGAGTGATTCGATCCAGCAGTTTCGCTGCAAATTTTGCCTGGCAGTATTTCATCCAGAAAAATGCAATCGTCAGCCAGAGGGCACCCCCGACAGCATCGCGTTCGGCAAAACTGCTGCTGCTCATGTCAGCAACGAAATACATCGCCAGTGCTACGAAGGGAATTGCTCCCAAATAATACAACAACAGAAATGACGGGGGCGAAGTACGCAGCAGATGAAACGCTTCCTCCAGAATCTGAAGGGAGCTGAATTCCCTGCGACGTCGTCGCTTTCTTTGTAAAAGAGCCATGGATTGGTTGATTGCTCGATGCGCCTATTCCCAAAGGGTGCCGTCGTGAAAGCGGTCCGGCACTCCCGTGACGAACTGAGCCAGTAGATAAAAAATAACCCAACAGATCGTTACGGCCATCACGAAATGAATCACGGGCATGGCTTGAATGCTCAGCTTGCTGTATTTCGGTGAACTGTCTTCCTTTTTCGCGTTGAGACAGGAAGCACAGGTAGACTTGTTATCATGTTCAGTAACACATTCCGGGCAGAAATAATTACGACAGGACTGACAGCGAAACGAAGCAGGGCGCTCCGGATGCAGATTACAAACCAGGCTGGAGAGATTTTTGCCACTCATTCTTCTGTTCCTCCCCGGGACTCAGGAGCCCAGACACCTTCGGCCTGATCGGATGTGGCTTGAATTCTCTTCTTCCACTTCAAAGCTTGGAGAATTCCAATCAATGCGACCGAAAATATTCCCAGGATCAGGACGAGATACCCAAGATAAAATCCCAGCCCTCCTGTCGCCGCCACCACCGTAAACGCTTCCAAAGGACCGGTAATGTCCATGGTATATTCCGGATAATCGGACACCGTCAGGATCAAGTAGACAGCGGAAGCGCCCCCAAATACGAACTCCAGTGCCAAAAGAATCCACAGACAATTCCTGACTGACTCAGGCGCAGGGTGACGAACGCTGGCAATCAAAGAAGAAAATACTGCAGAGGAACCAATCAAGAGAATCGCCAATCCGACTCCATTCAGAACCTGTCTCTTATACACATCTCCGAGCCCACGAGACCGAGGCTGATCTC
>CAJXQE010000515.1 GCA_913058215.1 uncultured Verrucomicrobiales bacterium | reverse complement strand
ATCAGCCTCGGTCTCGTGGGCTCGGAGATGTGTATAAGAGACAGCCTTTCGAAGTGGAAACCGGCCTCCAAGACATAATTTTCCCCGGGGAATTTAATACGGCTCAACACCGAAAAGTCACCATCGGTCACGATCACAGACTGGGAACCTTTGGTGGAAAAAGGAAGAACGATCGCCCCTTTATCATTCGCTTTGTATTCTTTGCCCCCGAAGCGAATGGATGCCTTCTCCACTTTCTGATTGTTGCCGTCGACAACACTGGCGATCAATCCGGCGGAAGAAGTGCGAGTCAGAAGCTGCAAATCTCCTTTTCGGATCAGAGCGCGACTGCTCATTCCATTGCCGATGAATTCAACGACCCAGACTCCGCGTTTCCCCTTCAGCGATTCGAAGGAGAATACTTCGTTTTTGCGCCGGATCGGAGCCTCGTCGTATTGATACGACTTCTCTTCGTTGGCAATCAATCCGTCCAGATTCAAATCCGTATTGATATCCTGTTTCTTATCGAGAAAATAGTTCAGCGAATTAATCTCATAAACCTTGACGATAAGGTCTCTGACATTCTTGACGCGGACGTTTAGCGATACCTCATCATCCAGTTTAAAGTTTTTCGGATTCGTCTTCGCAAATTCAATATCGACCCGATCCTTGAGCGACTGCACCGCAGAAGGCGATATGAGAGAGAACCACCTTTCCGGATCGCCTATCCCATTGACAAGTTTCGCCTCAGCAAAAACCGGCTTGAGATAACTATCACGAATGAATGGAGCAAATCCTTCAAAGCTCTCGTCCTCCACGAAAAAATGAAGCAGATAATCTTTCACGAGAGATTCATCACCACCAACCGGAGGAAGAGTCGTGACTGAGCGGAAGTCAGCGTTGAGATCAGACTGAACGGAACGCATTTCCTGGCGGGCGATGTATTTAGGCTCAATATAGGGAACGGAACGAGGCAGCTTCAGATAGCTCAGAAAGAGATCGCGCGGGTATTCTCCCTTGTCGCGTTTGTGTTCCAGAAGGCGATACAAGACGTGTGTCTTCATCGAGTTGAACGAGGGACGCAGAGTCTTAACGTAGTCCCACATCCGGTTCAGGTAGGCATCGCGTGCTTCTTCACTCAGTTCGATATCCACATCTTCCGAGGGTCGCAGTTTCTGGATGCGAGTATTGACGAAGTTCACATTGTCTTCCAACTGAGGATTGAGGCCGGCGAGTTCATCCAGTTGTTCGGGCATGAGATTTCGGTGAATCCTAAACTCGCCGAATCCCCCGCTCTCTTTGGTTCTGAGATCGGCTGCGATCAGTCCAACCAACCTCTCGTAATCCGGATAGATAAGACGGCTTAAGAGATCGCGCCGTCGTTTCCCGTCGAGTTCAACATTATCTCTGATGATCCGGTCCAGGCCACGATCAGAAACCTGGCTGAGATTATTTGAATTTCGAAATGCAGTTGCTCTGAAAGCCTCCCAGCTCACCGTGGCCGGATCCAGAGCCGTCGGCAGATTCGGCTTGGCATCCAGTTTTTGCTGTTGATGATTGAACTGAATATTGAGGACCCGCCGCAAGTAATCGAGAGAGCCTTTCGGGTCCTGTGAATAGCGAATCAGAGCCTGGCGATTCTTGATTTCCTGGACCCGCTGAGTTTCCCCATAGCGCTTGATCCATGGCTCCATAAATTCTTCGACTTTATTAAGCTGGCCGGAAGTCTGAGCGTGAAGCGCGCTGTAGTAGTAAAAATCTTCGGTTCCCGGGATCAGTTGTTGAATCGCTTTTTCCCGATCTTCCGCCAAGGCATAGGTTTCAATGAACCCGATTTCTTCGTTAGCGCTGGCAGAGTAGGTAAACATAAACAGAAGGAGGAAAGCTTTGATGGTTTTCATGACAAGTTTCATTCACAGGTTGTTGAATTGAACGGACAGTTCGAATTACTTCTTTCACTTATAACGTACAATCCGACGGATTAGTTAGTGAGAAGTTGTAAAGAAAATGTGATTTGAACCCGATAACAAAAAAGGCGCCCCCGAACCGGGGACGCCTTTTGAAAAGGATTTAATCTGAGGCGTTTTAAAGCATCAGTGGTTGAACATGTATTCCTTCGAATTCAAGACCGCCCAGAACACATCGTTGAGAACGAGGAGCTTCTGTGCTGCATCATCACCAACAGCCGTCACCTGCGCACCCAGCTGCTTCATCTCTTCAGCAGTTGGCTTACGGGAAAAACAGCGGATATAAATTTCTTCGATGATCTGCTCGGAAGTTTTCTTCTCTGCCAGCATCGTTTTCACCAATCCACCAGAATCAATTTTGGTCGTCACTGTGGTGCCGTTCATCAGGTGGAGAGCCTGAGACAGACTTGGATCCATTTTCACCTCGCAGGAGCAAACCGTTTCACGAGTGGCACGGCCAAAAGTTGTCAGGAAATAATCAGTCGTATTCCCATCCGCAATCTGCACCGCACGTGAACCGAGTGGAAGCCCTTTGAACTTGTTCTTCGTATCGGTCACCTGTGTGATCGTATCGAGCATGACCTCCGCACGCTGGCGACGAATCCGTGCTTTCGCAAAGTTGTTCAAATCCGATACATTGGATGGATTCGACTGAGTGGTCCGCTGGTAGCTTGCCGAATTACAGATCGCTGCAACGAGTTTCCGGAAGTCGTAATTAAATTCCCCCTGGAAGCGATTCGCCAGTTCTTCCAGCAACTCAGGATTGGAAGCCGGGTTGCTGACACGCACGTCATCTACTGGATCAATGATTCCCACTCCAAGAAAGTGTGACCAGACCATGTTGACGATATTGCGGGCGAAATAAGGATTCTCCGTAGAGGCAAGCCACTCGCCAAGCACCTCGCGTCGATCTTTCCCTTTCACGTCAGGAGTTTCCCCACCAAGGAATTTCGGAGGCATGTTCCGACCACCAACGACATGTTTGACCTCACCGCTTCCGCGGTTGTAGATCACTTGCTCGCGAGGATCTACGCCCTGTTTCCGACCGATCTGGGCAAAAAATGCAGCCCAGCTGTAGTAATCGTCCTGGGTCCAGCGATCAAACGGATGGTTGTGACACTGAGCGCACTGGAGACGCATTCCCATGAAGACCTGGGCGACGTTCTCCGAAAGCTTCAGGGTATCGCGCTCGACCTGATAGAAATTCGTCGCCGGCTCGGCAAACGTACCGCCAGTTGAAGAAAGCAACTCGGTGACCACTTCGTTCATAGGAACGTTTTCAGCGATCTTTTCTTTCAGCCAGGCATGGTAAAGAAGGGCCGATTTGTAGGAGATCCCCTGAGCGATGTTATTGTTGGAACGAATCTGCAGAAGCTCGGACCATTTCATCACCCAAAGTTCGGTGAACTCTTTGCGAGCAAGAAGTTGGTCGACTTTCTTAGCGCGTTTATCAGGCGCTTTGTCAGCCACAAATGCCCGGAAATCGTCCGAAGTGGGCAGTTGCCCAACTACATCGAGATAGACACGGCGAAGGAAGACTTCGTCGGTACAATCGCCGGAAGGAATGATCCGGAGTTTGTGCAACTTGTCGTGAACCAGTTTGTCGATGAAATTGCTCTCCTTCGGAGTAGGCCGTGTGTATTCAAGACCTTCCGGAATCACAATTGCCTGAACCCCTTCAGTCTTCGTTTCCTGTCTCTTATACACATCTCCGAGCCCACGAGACCGAGGCTGATCTCGTA
>CAJXQE010000514.1 GCA_913058215.1 uncultured Verrucomicrobiales bacterium | reverse complement strand
CTATCCTCTTCGTCGGCAGCGTCAGATGTGTATAAGAGACAGCCGAAATACTTTCCCGTGCACTTTCGTAGGCGTCCGTCGCCATCCGACTGAGATAGTGAACCCCGCGGTGGATGTTCGCATTTTCACTCCCGTAAAAGTGCGACATCGAATCAATGACGCACTGCGGCTTCTGTGCCGTCGCCCCGCTGTCGAGATAGGTCAAAGGCTTGCCCTCAACTTCCCGGGATAGAATCGGGAAGTCGGCGCGGATTTTCTCTGGATCGAAGCTTGGCATGTCTCGGAGTGGTTACGTCGCAATTTCACGGAGATACGCACAGACGCAACTCCCGCGTGAAACTTCCGTGTCATGGGCGTGTCGCAATAAAAGCGGTGCAAGCCTCGCCAATTTATTTTGGTAGTGGGGGCATTCCTTTCGCCGCGCCGGGATTTGGCAGCGGGAAAAAATCTCACGCGGAAGTGGGGAGTTGGGAATCGAGCAGGGAGGTTGAAAGGTGCCAGATACTTTTGGCGGCTTTCTTGGGAGAATATCAGCCTCTTGTTGGAAATCGAGTATCGGGATACCTAAATGAATTGGAATGAACCCGGAGGGATTCACCAAAGCCTTGACATCTGAAGGGACGTTCGTTTTTCTAGTCTAGAAGACAGGCCCGATATTGGTGATGAATATCGATATGCCTATGAACTATTAATACTGTTAGCGCGAGAATTAAGAACACCAACGAAAGTCTTTAAATGAAAACTACATTTTACCTATTTCTTGTTTTATTCCTGTGTTTGCAAAACTCTAGGAGTCAGGAATTGCCGCCAGACGCAGTCAAGATTCTTGAAAAATTAGAAGGATTTGAAACAGCCGAACGGGCGAAAACAGACGGAATAATTGCGGAGAAGCGAAATTCCGTCGGCAAGTTTCTACAGCAAATACTCAAGCGAGAAACTAAGGCGGGGAATTTAGATGCGGCCTTGGCGACCAAAGAAATGATCGCGAAACTAAGCCAGAATACAAGTTCGGACACTAAGAACAAAGAGCCAGTTGCTGGTTCACCAGCCGAGAAATTGCCAAAATCGAAGCGCGAATTTGAACAGTGGCTAGAAACCGTAGAGTTTGTTGACACGAAAATGATTCGTTTCTATGCGAATGAGCGAATATTCAGCTTTTCCTCGGCAGGCAAGCAAATTGGCGATCCTATACCTGCCAAGATCGAGGGAACGAAGATCCAGTGGATTTGGGAAGGCGATGGGAAAACGACTGAATTTGACATTACCGTGATTTCAAAATCGGAGGCGACTTCAACCACCCGAGGAGGTAAACACGAAGTATCAATTCAATCGCGTGATCCAAACAGGCGCTGACAAGCGGATGCTGCCAACAGGCTACATGCCGCGCGTCGAATTCGTCAATTCAATCACAACCTTAACCTTGAAGTCGAAAGAGGGATGCCAGTAGCCTGCGACAGACCCTCGAACCTTGTTCCTGGAAAACGAAATCATGAAACGTGAAGATAAAATTGGATATGGAATCTTAGCATTCGTGGTGGTAATTGGGGTTCCCATTTTCCTCTACCTAATCTTCACATCCGACCAGCCAGACCGAACAGTAGCTGAGCGCCAGAACGACAGTTCGACAACGACGTCAGCAGCAACGGATGTACCCGAACCCATAAAAATTAAGAGCCCTCGGTTCGACGGGCTCTATTGTTATAAGAATCCAAGTCTCAAGATAGGAGGTGCTCCTGCAAATGGATTTGTCAGGTTCTACGAAGACGGAAGATTCGCAGATAAAATTGTCATGTCGGGAGAGGAGGTGCCACCTGTTGAAAGTGTTTCGCAATGGTTTAAACATGATCCGGCCGACACAATGCACGGAACCTACGAATTGACGGAAACGAAGATCAAGACAACGACTGATCTGAATTTTGAGTGGGTATCGAACGAAACGGATTTGATCATAGTTGGTACCGTATTCGGTGATTTAGAGTTCAAATATTATCAGGCGGATTTCCCAGAATGATTGTAGAATTGCGTCAATTGATTTAAGCGCGGTAACGGACTGATGGTACAGCAAGTCAGAGCAGGTGATACCCTCACTGTGGGTAGTTTTCTTGTGTTCTGGCTCCACTTTTCTTCAAACTACTCGAAATGCGCATCGGCCCCGTGCTGGGGACCACCTGTCTTTTGATCTTAGATAGAAAAAATTACGATGCCGAAAAAAATTATTCATGCTCAGCTCGGTGGTGATCGGCTTCGAGTCGAAAACACATGGCTCTTTGGCGCTAAGCTTTTTCTGAACGATCAATTGATTGCAAGTAATCGCGATCTCTTTGCGCTGGACAAGAGCAGACCCCTCATGAGCGCAGAAGCTTGTGTCAATGGAATCGAATCCAGGATCGATGTCATCATGTGGGCAATTTTCACCGTGAAGATCCAGATTAGAGTAAACGGGGACATGTTGGCAGGGGAAGAATTCTAGACGCCTGAAAGGACTGTGCTGATCAACCGCCAAATCGCTGTGGAGTTGACGCATGAGGACGATTTTACCATCATCATTGCAATTCATCCGCGCTCTCGTTTGGAGATGACGTCATCGAGATTCGCAAGCAGTAGAATGAGCTGACTTCTCCAATGAAGTGCACAAGCTTAGCTCGTTTTGTTCTGGCGCTGCCATGTGTGGATCGGCTAAGATTAGGACCTTATCTCAGGAAATGATGCGAAAGGTCAACATCGTATGAAAGCCACACTTCTTGCCAGCATACTCACCTTATCAAGCTTGTGCCTCGCTCAGGCATTTGATCCAGAGAAGGCAGGCACAGCGCGTTTCAAAGTGTCCTACGTGGAGACCGATAAGCTGCCGCCCCTTTCTGAGATTTCAGAACTGATTGATGGGAGGGAGAGAGCATTGAAGGAGGAGATGGAATTAATTCAATTGGGTGCCGATGCGAAAAGGCTCGATCAATTCCGCCGGACCCGTCTGCGGTATATGTATTTCCCAATCCGCGTAAGCGATACAGAGACAGGGAACACCTACGAGGTGCAAAAGGATCGAAGAACGATTGTCGCGAAGACAAGAGACGGAAAGTTGCTCTGGAAAGCGAATCCGTTCGAAGATGCGAAGCTCAAGCCCTATCGCGTAAAACACCCTATTATTTCCTATTTCGGAAGGTCTACGACGGCGGTTCAGGCCGGGAACGGTGACCGCTTCCTGGGTGTCGGCTTCAATTCTTCACAGTTCGGAGTGATTGACCTCTCAAACGGTGATTTCACCTTCAGTGGGAACGATTGATCTGAAGAGGATAGACTTCGCATTCACCCGTGCCTCGATGGGAGAACCGCTATTCATCACAATTCTTCTCAGGCTGCGACTTTTCTGCATAGTCGTTTCGGATACAGTACCAGCAGTTAATAAGTTGGCGCTGGACAAGCCGAACATCGCTCTGAGTTGATTGACTTCCCTGATCAGAATTCATACTCTCCTCTCGTGGCCGTGCTCCCGTTTCCAGGTAGCCGGGCCACGAACGTTCGGCTGAGCCGATCTAAAGATGAAGAAACTGATAGCAATCGCAGCTCTTTTGTTCCTTATCGGTGTGGCGTCGCACGGATTGAACTGGCTCTCCATCCCGGGAATGGCGCGCTTACCCTCTCTCGAGGAGACCTACGGCTGTCTCTTATACACATCTCCGAGCCCACGAGACCGAGGCTGATCTCG
>CAJXQE010000513.1 GCA_913058215.1 uncultured Verrucomicrobiales bacterium | reverse complement strand
CTACACTATCCTCTTCGTCGGCAGCGTCAGATGTGTATAAGAGACAGGATAAAAACTAAGCACTTCGGAGTCTGAAAATGTGTTCTCAAAAGTGCCGGAAATAGCGATCGCGACAATCGAGGGGAAAACGAAGAGTCTGGCATTTCGGGATCGCAGGGATTCAAGCCCCCAGAATCCAAGGAATGCCATAAAGGAGAGTCCACCAAAAACACCTGTAGATGCGAAAGCAGACAGATAGTTATTGTGAGCGTGACCCTTGAGATGAAACCACACCCGCTTTCTTTTGCCATCTTCAACTTTAACCACAAACTTGTCGAAAGGGATGTGAAACTCCACTTTTAGATCCGCACATCTTCTTTCGAAGTTATCGAAACCCACTCCGAAGATTGGGTGTTTTACAAAGGCTAGACTTGCCGTTTTCCACTGGGAGAGCCTTCTCGAATCACTTACGGAAATCCCGGGTTCCGCTTTGGTGCCCAAAATATACGCACCTCCCCCGATCAAAGCCGTAGCGATCACGATCAGCGCGAGTTTCCGTGAGAAAAGCCAGACCATGGCCATCCCCCCGACAGCAACACCAAGCATGGCTCCCCGGGCGTCCGAGAAAAGGATACCTGCACCGGAAACGCATGTGATCCCCCATATTACCAGCCGATTGATTCCCAGCGGGCGCTTTTCTCCTTTAAGAACCGTCAAAGACCAGGCCAACAGAATCAGAAACGAGCATTGCATGCTGTAGGCATATGTCATGGGCTGCCCATACAGACCTGATGCCTGCCCCGGTTTAGCAGGGGCCTCCATCAATATCGGATTGAAGCCCGTAAAATTTCCGATCAACCCCGAAACCGTTGCCACTCCAACGGATACCAACCACGCAATAGCCATGGCTTTCACCCAGATTTTTCTGCTATTTAAAAAATTTCTGGTGAAGGGAATCGTGAGAATCAGGAAAACGATAATGAAGTATCTCAATCCTCTCAGATGGCTAATTGGAGATTCCAGCTCCGCTGTGGTAGCGAAAATACTGATCAATGCAAAAAAGAAGAACCCCAGGAGACACCACGAACTCGCCCGCCATGTTCTGAAAGGCGATTGATATAGACCCGACTGCACCTCATCGCCTTCTTCGCTCTTTGCTTTAATTCGGGTGACGATCAGTGCGATCATACAGAGCGCGACCATCCCCTGTGAAATACCGATAAACAGATTTCCGAAATAGGTCGCCGCTGCCATCGCAACCATGGCCAGACCAAAATAGAATCCGGGCCACCCTAAAAGGCGAACAAACTGTTTCCAGTTCAAGATGTTGTTCCCTGTCATTTCAAACTCATTACCAGTTGTTGCAAAGCTCGCTCCCTTCCGATCACTTTGAATCCAGCAAACGACTCCCCGGAATCAAGGAATGAACGTATCCCCTCAGATTGACTTCATCCCCTTCATCCAACAGCTCAAGAAACCTTCCGATCTCTACAGCCTCCGCCCTGCTCTGATCTCCTTGCGTTACCACCCAAATACGATCGTGGTCCGTCCGCTCAACATTTTCATCGTCGGTCAGAAGCTCTTCATATTCCTTTTCACCGGGTTTAAGTCCTGTGTAAACGATTGGGATATCAGAGTCTGGAACAAATCCGGAAAGCTCAATCATTCGTCTGGCAAGTGAATCGATTTTGACCGGCCGCCCCATTTCAAGCACACAAATCCGACGGTCTTCTCCCACCGCTCCTGCTGCAAGAACCAATTCCACAGCTTCAGGAATCGTCATGAAAAAACGGGTCACGTCTTTGCTTGTAACCGTCACAGGACCACCTTCAGATATCTGCCCACGGAAGATTGGAACAACACTTCCGCTACTCCCCAGCACATTGCCGAAGCGAACCGCTTTAAATCGGGTGCCGTTGACGGGACGCTCCATCATAATTCGTTCCGCAATGCGTTTGCTCGCCCCCATCAAACTGGTAGGACGAACTGCTTTGTCGGTCGAAACCAGGACACAATCGCTGGCCCCGTTTTCCTCTGCAATTCTCGCAACGGTTGCTGTTCCGATGACATTGTTTTGAAAACAGGCATACGGATTTCGCTCCATCAAATCGACATGTTTGTATGCCGCGGCATGGTAAATGATATCGACGCCATTACTTTTATCGATCGACCTTTGCAAATGATCCTCATTGCGAACATCGCCCGCGCAAGCGACCAACTGAACTCCATGCTCATTTGATGCCTCCGTCAGTTCGCGCTCAATCTCAAAAAGGTGAAACTCGGATGACTCAAAAAGAATCAGCGCTCCGGGATTCAGGGAAATGAGTTGCCGACAGATTTCCGAACCAATACTTCCACCGGCCCCGGTTACCATGATCCGTTTTCCAGACACGAATTCCCGAAGCCTCTCCACATCCATTTCGTAAGGCTCTCTTTCCAGCAAATCCTCGATCTCCACCTTTCGTATCTGACTGACACTGATCACCCCGGTCGCCAGATCATCGATTGAAGGCATCACCCGGAAGGTAGGCGAGATCTGATGCTCAGACATTGAGTCGACGATTTTCCGTAATCTTCCGGGTTGCTGAAAAGGCGGGAGGATCACCACATTATTGGCCTGCAGCTCGGCCACTAATCCTGCGAGCTTATTGACATCGGAGTACACTTTTACGCCCTGCAAGCGGGTTCCCCGATTCACCTTCCCGTCGACTAGAATCCCGATGACTTTGCCCAGCGTCTCTCTTTGCTGCTGAACGGCACGTATCAAAGCATTGCATTCCTCGAAATCGCCAATCAGGATTGTTCTTAATTTTCCTCCGTGCCTTCCCCGCATGCGGTCAATGCGCCACTCCCGCATGATCCTGACAATTCCTCTCCCTCCGATTTCCCAACCAAGGATCAGAAGATAGTTGATCGCCCAGACCGAACGGGGATACCCACCGAATTCCGAACCTTCAAACAGATAAATAACCAGTGAAAGCAGAAGCGTCCCTATTCCAAACGCAACAGCCGTGATCAGACAATCCCGAAAGGTAAAAAATCGCCAAAGCCCCTGATACAGTCCGAAGATGCCAATCATGGAGGCGAACACGACGACCGCATACGGAAGCGTATCGATCAGAATCATCAGATTCTTTTCGGACAAGACGAAATCAAACTTGAGGTAGAAGGCAACGATATAACACGCCACAATCCCCACCAGGTGCCAACCTAAGCCGAGAATCCTCCGCAGAATCAGATTTTCTTTAACTCTTCTGGCAAAAGTCATTCAAAATAAATAGCGGTTCCTCCACACTGGAAGAACCGCTACCACAATTCATTGCCCACTATTAACATTCAAGCACCCATTTTTTTGGGCCTCAGGCTTTCAATTTCTCTTCGACATCTGCCCGGCTTGGTATAATCGTCATCCAGAGGATCCCCAGATCGCTCCAGAAAGTAGCCCGCTCCAGATAATCCAGGCTCAACTTCAGCTTCCGGGGAAGGATGGTTTTCAGATAAAAGGATTCCGGATCACTTTGTCCGGCCAGCATTTCCTCTTCATTGCGAAACTGAACCGACGCCCAATCGGTAAGTCCGGGTTTTACTTTGAGGAGGCGCTTTTCCACTTCGCTGTAATGCGCAACATACCTGGGAACCTCCGGTCTTGGACCGACAAAGGACATATCCCCTTTGAGGCTGTCTCTTATACACATCTGACGCTGCCGACGAAGAGGATAGTGTAGA
>CAJXQE010000512.1 GCA_913058215.1 uncultured Verrucomicrobiales bacterium | reverse complement strand
CTACACTATCCTCTTCGTCGGCAGCGTCAGATGTGTATAAGAGACAGGCGTAGAGCAGTTGCGATTCGTTTGCAAAAGGATTGCCCTCAGCCACTTTTCCGGTCCAGCGGGAGGAATGCTCCCGGCAGATATTCCAAATGGCGAAGTCGAGGAACTCATCAACTTCGACTCCTTCGAGGGCGCGAAGAGCGATCTTAACCGTATCGGGTGAAGGGAGCTGCGCCAGAACACTGACGCCCCAGAGCCTGACCTGCGGGTGAGGGTCGGCGACTGCGATCGTGGCAAGCCCGAGCGAATTCTCATGGTTCCGGGCATCGTAGTAAAGAGTGCGCAATGCCGCGGCGCGAACCTTGTGGTTTTTTGATTCAAGCAGAGTGGCGGCTGCTTCGGGTTGGAAACGATTCACTGCCTGAGTCGCCCAGAGATTGCGCAGGGAAAACAGATCGGGGTCGCCTTTAGATGGGGAGTCGCCTTTTTTCAGTAACTCGACAGCCTTCTCCGGATCGCGGTTTCGAAGTTCAACCGTAGCGAGCTGGCGGGTCCAGCCCTCTGGAGAATAAAGAAGTCCAATGAGGTCCTCGGTTGAAGCGTCTTTGATTTTTGGCTTTTTGACGAGTTCCCGCCCTTCAAAGGAAATTCGCCAGATGCGGCCATGTTCGTGGTCACGACGAGGATCGCGGAAGTCGACTTCGCCATGCTGAATGATGGGGTTGTACCAGTCGGCGATGTAAATGGCACCATCCGGTCCCATTTTGACATCGATAGGACGGAAGGCCCGGTGAGTGGACGAAACGAGGTCTTCGACTTGAGTGGACGTGTAGGCGCTTCCTTTGTCCGTCAATTTGAAACGATTGATCCGATGACCGCGAAAGTCGGGGGCGATGAGGGAATCCTGGTAGTCATCGGGAATGTGGCGACCATCGAGAATTTCGAGACCAGCATGTTTGGGCTGACCGGGATTCAATCCGGAAAGGACCCGGGTTGCTCCGGGGGAAGTTTTAAAAACGGAGCGGGGGAAGACGAAATTGATTCCTTCGCCGCCAGCGCCATCGGTCATGAAGCTTTGTCCCCACTTGTCAAAGGCGTGTCCCCAGGGATTGACGAGACCTTTCATGAATACTTCTGCACGCTGGGTTTCGGGGCGGTAATGCCACATTCCGCCACCCAATAGACGTCGAATCCCGTAGGGTGTTTCGAGGTGAGTGTGGATATAGATGGATTGATTCAACCACATCATTCCCTCCGGTCCCCATCGTAGAGTGTGGACGAGGTGGTGGGTGTCTTCTGTTCCGAATCCTGACAGAACGACACGGCGCTCGTCGGCCTTTCCGTCTCCGTTAGTATCGCGGAGAAAGAGGATTTCAATGGAGTTGGCTACATAGACGCCCCCGTCCCCGGGGAGAACTCCGGTGGGAATATGAAGGTCATCAGCGAAAACTGTCTGTTTGTCAGCGACTCCGTCACCGGTCGTATCCTCAAGAATGACGAGTTTGTCCTGCTCTTCCTGGCCGGGTTTGATATGGGGGTAGAGAGGGCTGCCCACCACCCAGAGGCGGCCTTCGGCGTCCCAGTTCATGTGGGTCGGATTCGAAACAATCGGATCGCTCGCAAAGAGATTGATCCTGGCACCTTCGGGAAGTTGGAAAGCCTTGAGTTGTGCTTCGACGGCGATATCAGGAATGTCGCGAAGTCCGTTCTGTGCGTGAGCTCCTGCGGCGAGGAGTGAGACCAGAAGTGTTGCTGAAAAAAATCGTTTCATCGTAAAATTAAATCTGTTTGGATTTACTCCTTTCCGGCACCTTTGATAGCGGCTAGGCGGGACTTATTTATCTTCTTTTCCTCTGCTGCGATCAAGGGATCGAACATAGGAATCTCTTTCGCATTTTCACCTTGTTCATGTTTCCGGAAGAGGAAGAGATAGGTCTCATTGGCCGGGCGCCAGCGATGAAAAAAGAGCCGGTTCTTTTCGACGATTTGATTTCGAAGTGTGGAGGCGGCTTCTCCGGTGCCGGTGATTACGGAAGCGTTTTCATATCCGAGCGTTTTCACCAACTCGCGTGCGGCGACACGATATCCTTCTTCGCTGAAATGGATGCCGTTAGTGGTCAGGGGAGTTTCGGTAACTTTCCCTGAAAAATCGTCGCCCCCCATGGCGGCAAACAGATCGGCGAACCGAATCCCCTCGGATTCTGCGAGATCCCGGATTGCATCACGGAAGATTGCGATGTTTTTGTTATTTTGGGATTGGTCGGGGAGCGGCTGCGCGAGATTCTCGAGCGGTGGTGGCGACACGAGCACGATCTCGCGGAGGGCACCTCCGGCTGAGGTTTTCACATTTTTCAAAAGGTCACGATAACCGGCTAGAAAGGTCTCAAGACTTTTTTCCAGGCCGCCTGCGGATCCTGCCGCGGCGGTGGATTCGTCTGTCCATCCGCTGTCGACTGACATGGCCTCACCCGTTCCATAACAGAGGATGATGACATTGGGCTGAATTTCCTTTGTGATCCGCCCGAGGCGTTCGCGGCCCTCATTCGGTTTTCCGAAATAAGCGCGGGAATCTCCATAGACCGAGTCGCCGCTCCATCCGAGATTGCGAAAACGAAGCTCGTTGACTTCGGGGCCGGCAGCCATTTGCAGGGCAAATTCAAGCTCGCCGTAGAGCCTGGCTCTCTCCACAAAAGTGTTGCCAACAATGGCGACCATGTCGCCGGATTTCAAGAGGGCATCTTCGGCTTTCAGAGGAAATGCCGAAAGGAAAATGGTGACCAGGAAGATCTGAATTCTCATCGGGAGAATCCTAGAACAGAACTGGTCGAAAGGAAAAGCAGCAATCGCGTTACTTGTGTGTCGGAGAGGGAAGTCCGTGTGTCGATGTGGGAAAGGAATGCGAGAGTGAATCGCTTCGATTCAACCCTGAATCTCTTCTCGAATACGACCTTGCCCGGCTCAGTGACTCTCTCTTTTACGCCAGAAAGGTCGCCCGGCGCTGTCTCACCGCATTGGCCAGTCCTTCGACCATGTCCACAGTCGTGTCCCATCCAACGCAGGAATCAGTAACGCTGACTCCATATTCCAGTGAATCGAGATCGGGACTGAGTTTCTGTGCGCCTTCCTTGAGATGACTCTCAATCATTACCGCGCGAATCGAAGTGTCTCCGCCGGCGACCTGCTCTGCGATGTTCTGACAAACGGCAGGCTGATTTTTATAATCCTTGCCGCTGTTGGCGTGACTGGCATCGAGCATGATGGCAGGATCCAGCCCTTTGGCTTCGAGTGCTTTCCTGACTTCGCGAACGCTCTCGGCGTCGTAGTTGGGTCCGGATTTCCCTCCGCGCAAAATGATGTGGCAGGTGTCGTTGCCTTTTGTCACAATGATGGCGCTGTCTCCGGATTTCGTAACAGAAAGAAAACGGTGGGGATTGGAAGAAGCCTGAATCGCATCAATCGCTATTTGGCAGTTTCCACCGGTTCCATTTTTAAATCCAACCGGCATGCTCAATCCTGACGCGAGTTCACGGTGAACCTGGCTCTCCGTTGTGCGGGCACCGATTGCTCCCCAGCTGACGAGATCTGCGTAAAACTGCGGGCTGATGGTGTCGAGAAACTCGGTTCCGGCGGCCACTCCTTTTTCGGCAAGATCGAGAAGCAACTGACGGGCGACGGTGAGTCCTTTATTGATCCTGTCTCTTATACACATCTCCGAGCCCACGAGACCGAGGCTGATCTC
>CAJXQE010000511.1 GCA_913058215.1 uncultured Verrucomicrobiales bacterium | reverse complement strand
CGAGATCAGCCTCGGTCTCGTGGGCTCGGAGATGTGTATAAGAGACAGGTGATGACGTCCTGAAATCCGTCTCCATCGAGATCGGCAAAGACAGCATCTTCCGCTCCGGCAACTCTTCCGACGGTGACTCCAGGCCAAATCTCTTTTGCTTTTTCAGGTCCCGGGTTCAGACAAACGCGAATGGCGTCGCCGTTCTCCCATCCTGTGACAACATCCTGAAATCCGTCACCGTTGATGTCGGACAAACGAACGCCGTCGGCCCCGAGTTTTCCCGTTTCCTTATCGGAAGCGTCAATGGTGTGTCTCTTCCATACGGTTTTTTCCGCAAAAACCTGGGAAGTTGCGAAGATCGATATGGCGGCAAAAGGGATAAGTATCCGTGTTTTCATTGTTGGATTATCTGGTAAGATGCGGAGTTGTTTTCTTTCAGGTATGATTTTTCTACGCGCTTTCTTCGCCATTTCACTCTTTGGAATAGCCGTTTTCACTCTACGGGCTCAAGACAAACCGGATCAAGCGGATCCTTTTTCGGGAAACGTGGAGGAGGAATTGAAAAAGCTGAGCGAGATACTCGGCGAAGAAACTAAAGAGCAGGACGAAGCGCTGCAATACCTGGAGCCGGGGCAGGTTCGGGAACTGACCAATAAGGTAAGAGAGTCGATTGTGACGATTCGTCAGATTGGCAGGGACGGAGAACCACGCGGAACGGGAACTGGATTTGTCGTCGCCAAGGATTTGATCGCCACAAACCTTCACGTCATTGGCGAAGGACGACCGATCAAGGTGAGTCTTTTCGATGGAAGCTCTTTGAATGTTACTGAGATTACGGCTTCGGATCTCCATTATGATCTGGCCTTGATCCGTGTGGCGACTAAAGGGAAAACGCTGAAGGTGCTCAAAGTCGGGAATTCCAAAGATGTTGAGCAGGGACAGTTGATTGTCGGTTTTGGCGCGCCGAGAGGATTGGAATTCAGTGTGGTCCCCGGAGTCGTGTCTGCGATTCGAAAGTTGGAGCCGACCTTTCTGGGATCGGCACAGGACACACCGGACTATCCCATGATTCAAATTGCGATGCCGATCGAACAGGGAAACAGCGGGGGACCGATCGTAAATTTGGAAGGTGAAGCCATCGGCGTAGTGACTTTGAAGCATCAGAAAACCAGGAACCTTGGATTTGCAGTTCAGAGTAGTGATCTTCAGCAATTGATTAACAAGCCAAACCCGATCCCGATGACTCGCTGGCGGACGATCGGGACCTTGGATCCGAAACAGTGGGAAGTGGTGATGGATGCCAGTTGGACCCAACGCGGTGGAGTGATCACGGCGGAGCAGGCCGGATCGGGATTTGGTGGACGGTCGCTTTGTCTTTCGAAGTCAAAAGTTCCCGACCTGCCTTATGAAATTTCGGCTCTGGTCCGTCTTGATGACGAAGGAGGGGCCGCCGGGATAAGCTTTGCCTCTGACGGACAGGATAGACACTACGGTTTTTACCCTAGCGGTGGAAATATGCGGCTGACCCGCTTTGGAGGTCCCGATGTCTACAGTTGGGATATTCTGAATCAATTTGAAACGAAGGCTTATTTGCCGGGTGACTGGAACCGGCTCCGGGTCCGGGTCGAGGAGAAGAAAATCATTGGATTTGTCAACGGGGAGAAGGTGCTGGAAATCGAAGACGATATTCTGCGGGGAGGCCAGGTCGGATTGTGCAAATTCCGACAGACGACTGCTGAGTTCAAAGAATTCCGGATTGGAAAGAATCTTGAAGTGAAGCAGACGTCTCCGGAGCTGGAGGAGAAGTTCAGCAAGGTGATTGATGATTACCTGGGTGGAGGAAAATCAGAGGAATTATTGAAGGGGCTCCGCTCGGATCAGTCGGTTGGTCAGGATTTACTAAGTCAGAAGGCCGACGAGCTGGTTGCCAAGGCTGAAGAACTGAGGAGTTTGAAGAATGCTCTCCATCTCCAAACTGTTTCAGCCAACATGTCGAAGAGCCTTGAGAAAGAGGAGAACAAAATTGATTTGTTCGAGGTTGGTCTGCAGATTGCGCGAATTGATAACCCCGGTCTCGACGAGGAGCATTATCGTCATCGTTTTTCTGTTCTGGTAGGAGAGGCGAAGAAATTTATTTCCGCCGATAAGGAAAAGCAGAGTAAAAAGGACCGGGTCGATTCCCTCCGGGATTTCATGTTCAAAGAGAGTGGGTTTCATGGGAGCCGCGGGGAGTATTATCATCACGCCAACAGCTACCTGAACCACGTTCTCGATGACCGGGAGGGAATCCCGATTACCCTGAGTGTTCTCTTTATTGAAATGGCGCGCCGTCTCGATCTGGAAGGAGTTTACGGAGCGTCGGTTCCCGGACATTTCATGATTGGATACCGGGAGAATGAAGACGATGTCATGCCGACCGCCTTCTATGATGCTTTCGACAGCGGGCGCAAAGTCGGTTCAGGAGAGATCATGAAGGGTGTGATGGGGAGTGAAAATGTTCCCAGTTACTTTGGCCCTGCGCCGGCCAAAGAGATCGCAGTGAGGATGCTTCGGAATCTGATCCGGATCGAAATTGAGGAAAAAGAGAATCCTGCGGGAGCGGAGAATTACCTGGAATTGTTACTCTCAGTAAAGCCCGATTCTGCTCAGGAGCGGTTTCAACGTTCCCTGATTCGTCTTCAGGAAGAGGAGCTGGAGGGAGCGAAGAAGGATCTCGACTGGCTGCTGGAACATCAGCCTCCGGGGATCGATTATCGGAAGCTGAGACAGTTCCGGGACTCGCTCGAATCGGAGTGATTCAGCTCAGTTTGGGAGCAATTTCGCTGTTCCGACGATAGCTTGGTTTTCGAGATATTACCGAAAGGTGAATTTTTTTCATTTTCTCTGCCCAAATCGTTGATTTTCGTGTTATAGTTTTTATAGAAATCTCCTATTTATTTAGATGATGAAGTATTCCGCTGCCGCTCTGACCCTTATTTTTTCTCTTATTGCTTCGTTAGGGGGCGCTACAGAGCGGGGGAAAGCCTACATTTATCCTGCTGATTCTGAAGGATATGCGACCGCTTCCGGTGAAGCGTTTCACCATGCGGACTACACTGCGGGCCACGCAAAACTGGCGTTTGGCACGATCGTAAAGGTGACGAATATTTGGAACGGAAAAACGGTTAACGTTCGAATTAATGACCGGCGGTCCCACCGGAGCCAGCTGATTCGCCTTTCTCATGCCGCTGCTGCAAAGCTCGATATGTTGGAGCACGGCGTCATGGATGTCGATGTGGAGGCGATCGGATCTGTCGCGCCACAACCCACTACCGCTGTCGCAGCGAAACCCGGATTTCGTTTGTTCGAGCCAAAAGCCACTCAATCCCGGCAGGCCACCAGCATGCCGAGCCAGCCGGGCGTGACACCTAAAGGAATTGGCGGTTCTGCAGCAACAGGAGGCGCGACTTCTACTTATACTGTTCCTTACGCTACAAAGAGCACCAGCCGCATTCAGGCACCGCCTGTGCCGACAGTACCAATCGTTGCAGCACCAAGAACTCCGGCAGTGCCTGCGCCGGTAGCACCCGCTCCTGTTGCAGCTAAAAAAGGTCTATTTTCCAAGGTCGGCGCAGCGAAACCTCAGGGTAAGTATTGGCTCCAGTTTGCGAGTTTTCCCGACCACGCTTCGGCAAAAGAGTTTTCGAAAACGATCAGCAAACGAGGCGCTCCCACTAAGGTCTGTCTCTTATACACATCTGACGCTGCCGACGAAGAGG
>CAJXQE010000510.1 GCA_913058215.1 uncultured Verrucomicrobiales bacterium | reverse complement strand
GGTGTCCCAAAGGAAGAAAGGCTTTAGACGGCCCTTTGGATTCCCGCTATAACCTGAAGGAAACGCCAACAGCAAATTATCTGCAACGAACCGAATGGAACGCGAGAGATTCAGACGGAACTGTAATTTTCACCCTTTCCCCTGAATTGTCAGGAGGATCAAGAAAGACCGGAGTTTACGCGGATAAACACCAAAAGCCGTGGATTCACATTCATAGCGCAAGGATCGAACCGCAGACGGACCTCTCGACCTTCGTTACAGATAATTCGATCTCCTCTCTCAACGTGGCAGGCTCGAGAGAATCCAAAGAGCCAGGGTTATACGAATGGGTGAAACAGATTCTCGACGAGACATTTTTCCCCGTTGGATTCGACAATGAAACTATTTCAGGATCAGATGAAGGGAAGTAACAAACGAAGCCTTTTCGACTCGGAGCGGGTTCAATGCCCGCTCCTACCCGATTAGCCGCTGCGGTTTATTCGATCCTGCGTTTCCCGTCCTCCGAAGTCAGGTGGATCTTTGAGAAAAGGTTCCCTTCTCCGTTTCGATTCAGCGCGTCAATGTCATCCTCCGTGAGGGGCACGAGAGTGATAGCATCCCACTCGCCAGATACTGGGGGTGGCCATTCAAGCATCGGACTATCATCCTTTTCGACGAGCCGTCCCAACGCTTCCTCACCATCCAGTTCGACCTGGACCGTAGATCCGTAGCATTCCTTTAATTCATCAATCGTCATTTTGAAACTTGGAGGGTTTTATTGAGGGATGGAGATGCTTATCGTTCCGATGATTAACCAAACAAGCAGTCCTCCAATACCAAGAAATATTGCGCCTACAACCTTCCCTGCGGTGCCAGTCAAAACCTTTCCGGGTGACCACGGAAATCTCCCTTTGAAACCCAGGTAGGCCCAATAGAATGAACCGTAGGCGAGCAGTCCTAAAAAACCAATCACTGCGAATGCCGCCCCGAAATCACGTGCGAAAAATCCTAGTAGGATGACGAGGAATAAGAAGAAGAATCGGACGGCGTTGTTCTTTTTTGGCTCCTCTTCTTGCGGGCTATTCGCGGATTGTGGCAGTTCGGGTGGAACAGGTGGTTCCTCGTTTGGTTCGTCCATTTTCTTTCTGCTAATAGTGTATTATCCCGCCGTCGCAGATAACTGTTATCAGCGAATGTCGCGATGGTAGTTTAGATCAGCGATGCGGGTCTTGGGTTTGTATTTGATGCATCGCAAAGGGAAATTTTACCCCTTCTCCTCCGAGTCGGTCAAGCATAAGAACGACCGGCTATCTGCGAAGTTGCCTTAAAATGTGGTGGTGGCTTAAGCGGATCGAAAAATAGCGAAACGGCTCACACAAGCCTGGACGATAACAATCACTGTCCACCCCGCGGTTTAAAATTCTACAGCCCCTCAATCCTAGTTGGACCGACGAGCATTTAAAAAGTAAATTCCTTTCAATTTCAATCGCTTTCCGCGTGTTTGCTAGTCACCTCTCTAGGCTTCTATATGTGTGGGAGGCGATAGTAAAATGCAATCAGTTGAACAAAGAAATGCCCTTTTGAAGAAGTGTGTTTTGTCTTCTTAGGATTCTGGAAGCCTTATTTTTTTTACCTCGCCGAGTCAGCGCATTGATCTTTCGATTGTAATGCTGGGCGGCAGCAAAATAAGGCACTGGCGACGGCTGTTCAGGATCTGGTGCCTCGGGACGGAAGAGGTCCCAAGAAAAATACCCATTGGACCCGGACGGGCTTATGTTCCACCTCAATCCCGCAATGGGATCCGGTCTGCAGAGGTTTATTCCTGATGCTGTAAGTCCAACTCCAGGTATGAAGTAACCCGCGTTCTCTAATTCCGTCTCGTTGGCGGGTGCAAATAGACTTGCTGCACTACTCGGCCCCTCCCCAAAATAATCTGGACCGGCAGAGAAATACCACGGTCCGAGAATTGTTTCCGACTGGTTTGACGGATTCACAATCGATCGCGGCATCTTCGGGAGTATGTCCCGAGCGGAGATTGCACTCGCATTTTCGGGAATACTATCGGTCGACCACCGCCAGTTAAACCATACTCCAACGGGCGTGAATCGCCAGCGCCCTCCAGGAATAGGATCAGGAATCGTCATTTCGATCAGTGCGATAGCCTCGTAGCGGTTAATGAGTAATCCTCTGTCATGAAGATCGGATTCTTGGCTCGAACCGTAATTTACTCGCCAGACAACATCTGTGATTTCGTGTATATTGGCGATGGAAGCGAGTTCCCACTTTGAGGTGAACTCAACGCCGAGAGCGGGGTGTTCAATATCTTTCGGCGCATTGGCCATGAAATCTTCTACCGTAGGTGCTCCATGCAGGACGGGCACGAAGAAGGCGAGGATAAGAAGTGGGAATGGAAAGCGATTCATAGATGGGGCCATATTGGTAACATGGGTTGATGAATACAACTACATTCATCGGCCATAGTGGCACGGAAAGGTTTCATCTGATTGAGGAACGCTCTACCCCACTTTCCATTTTGAATCGTTGAAAGCGCGATTTAGAACCACCTCTTTCTTTACTAAGAGCATTGGAAATTCCAGTCTGAAATAATCGTCTCGGCCGCATTCTTGCATTGGATGAGGCTTAGTTTCCACTTGTTTCCCCCCTTTGGTTTTGCTAGATGTGGGGAATGGAAAGCGAGTTTTCTGTTAACGTTCGTAAATCAACTTCGTTTAAATTCAAGCTGATTAGTTCTGTGTTTCTGATCGGGTTACTGGGGCTGGTTTTTTCGTTTTGGCCAGAATGGGGTTACGGGGGCCTGGGTTTTAGTGGCGAGCCTCCGCTTTGGGCTCAGTTAGGTGTCACGGCGATAGCGATTTTGCTTTGGAGGGAGGCGTGCCGAAGACCTAAATTCGAAGTTTCATTATTTCGCACCCTAAGAATCGCAAGAGGTTTAGCGGCACAAGGATTTATCTACGGTTTCGTTTGGGCTGCATTTTCATTTATCCCCCTTGCGATTGCTCTTCCGGGCTTTGTGAAAAAAGGCAATGATGAGAAATCGGCTGAAATGTGGTCGATTACTGCGTTTTTAACGCTTTGTTTTTCCATTGCCGGATTCATCTACGGTGCTTTGAGGCGCAGAAAAGAAGTGGTTGAGGCCTTGAGTGAAAAGTCTTAAATCGATCCCTCAAAAGTAAGCATTTCTCATCAATCCTCTTCATTGAAGGCGGATAAACCTTATCATTTTTTATGATTCCTCAGTTCTTTGAAGTAGGGGCGAAATCGTGAAAGCCGTACAGCACAGTGTTTGAAAAGGTCGAAAAGGCCACGACTCAGAAGGGCGGAAAACCGACCTTTTTTGTGAACCTCAAAAAAGGGAAGCATTGAATCATATTTAATCAAAACACTCTCACTAAGAAATAATCATACTAAACTGAAATCAAGTCGACCACGCTTCTCGCGTCCACTTTTTCGGGGGAGTTCAAGAGATCAGAGTAGGTTGGGATACAGTATGATTGACGCAAACGAAAGGAAAAGACGATTTACGGAAACAGTAGCGATATGAAACTTTGCCAGGAGCGCCTCGAAAGAATCCTTTCCGTTCTGGATCGCCGGAGTGGAGCCGAAACACTCCGCAACTTGGAACGCAATTTCTCAATCTGGCGCAGTGAAGTGGAGGAAGCTGAATCGTTGGGATGGATTGTGATCGAAAAGATACCGCCACCAGTTGGCAGACCTGCGATAATCGCCCGCAAACTTAGCGAAACTATGGCCGCGAAACTCCCGC
>CAJXQE010000509.1 GCA_913058215.1 uncultured Verrucomicrobiales bacterium | reverse complement strand
AAATGGGCTTCTGCCAGGGGATCGAAAACTATTCCCGCCATCTCACCGGTCGCCCTCCGGGAGAAAAACCCGGCACTCTGATCGACTTTTTCCCGGATGACTTCCTGACCGTGATCGATGAATCCCACGTCAGTATTCCTCAAATCGGTGGAATGTACGAAGGTGATCGCTCCCGGAAAACCACTCTGGTGGACTTCGGATTCCGCCTTCCCAGCGCACTCGACAACCGGCCCATGAAATTCCCCGAGTACATGGGAGCAACTCACCAGCGGCTCTATGTCAGCGCGACGCCCGCAAAATTCGAGATTCAAAATTCGGTGGCGGGAAAAAAAGGGTACATCCCTCACAAGCGGAAGAAGATTGGAGAAGAGGAACTCGTTCCCGAAAGGCTCCCTCGAATTTCCGGAAGCAAACAGCCGGTTGATAAGTTTGATCCCACGAAAAAGGGAACGGATCTCATTGTTGAACAGATCATCCGACCGACCGGCCTGATTGATCCGGTCATCACCCTGCGCCCACTCAAAGGCCAGATCGACGAAACCATTGAGCTCTGCCATCAACGGATCGAAAAGGAGGAACGGGTGCTCATCACCACTTTAACGAAACGCACAGCGGAGGATCTCACCGACTACCTGCGTGCCGCCGGGCTTCGCGTCCGTTACATCCACGCCGATGTCGACGCCATTGAGCGGGTCGAGATTTTACGGAGTCTCCGCGCTGCCGAGTTCGATATCCTGGTCGGAATCAACTTGCTCCGGGAAGGGCTGGATTTACCCGAGGTCAGTCTCGTCTGCATTCTCGACGCCGACAAAGAGGGATTTCTCCGCAGCGAGACCAGCCTGATCCAGACCGCAGGGCGCGCCGCCCGGCATATCAACGGGGAAGCTGTCCTTTTTGCCGATAAGGTTACCGATTCTATTCAGAACCTCATCAGCATCACCGAATACCGCCGCCGCGTTCAGAGCGAGCACAACGAGAAGCACGGAATTATCCCTCACAGCGTGAAACGCGGCGTTCAGGACAGCCTCCGCATGTATGTGAAGGGCAAAGAGGTGGAAGACGCTCTCGTGGCCGAGGATGGCAAAGACGTCGACACCCTCGCCGTGATCAAAGAACTCGAGGAGGAAATGCAGGAAGCTGCGCAAAAACTGGAGTTCGAACGCGCCGCCCTCATTCGGGATCAGATCAATTCGCTGAAAAAGGAATCAGGCGATAAGCCACTCAAGGTGAAGAAGCGGAAGGTGAAATACTGAGGCGGCCATTCTTTTTCATCCTCTGATTGCCCGGCGAATTGGGAAGACCTCAAAACAAAATTCTGATACCATCGCGGCATGAAACGCTTCCTCCCTGTGTTACTCATCCTCTTTTACTTTGTCTTCGGCGTATTCCTCCTCCTTCAGAATTCGGGACATCCGGAGACAGTTTCTGTGATTCACCAGTCTTCGAATCACGCAATCATCAACGTGCAGGACGAAAAAATGGCCCAGGAGATGATCGAGGCCTTGTTGAACGACAAGTCGAGAGATCCGAATGCCAAAACCCTGATCCGGATTGAAACAGGGAATCCGACCAAACTTCATGGAATCTTGAAAGGGAACGGGAGCATTCACGTGATCAATGCAAACGGGATCATCGTCGGAGCCGACACAGTCATCGAACTGGATGACGCGCCATCATACCGTTCCACAATCGACTCGCCGAATCCCGACCCCATCCTATTGAACAACACCAAAAACGCCGCGATCCCCTCCGATACCGTCGAATTGGAAGCTCACGGCAATATCTATGCACTGAAGATCAACAAAGAGGGAAACATCCGGGCTACACAAGCGATCGAGTCCGTTTCGACTCTCGAGCCTCCAAAGGATCCCGTAAAAGGAAAAGAAGAGCCTCAACAATAAGGGCAAAAACTCAGTCTTCCCCCAGCAAGCGGCACTGAACCACTTTTTCCACGAGATCCCGGGGAAGGTAGTAATACTGGTTGCTGGCTTCGAAACCGATTCGTGAATCGGCTGATTGGAGTTCGTGCAGTGATCTCGCGATTTCGACTTCGCTGTCGAGAATCTTCCGAATTTCCGGAGTGACCTTCCACTGATCTCCCAGCGCATCACGTGCCATGATAAAACGGCATTGATTGGCGACTGAAGCAAAATGCAAATAGACGGCGCCGGCCAGACCCCGATCTTCACGTGCTAATTCCGCGAACTCCGGCGCTATCTTCGCGGCGGCGCTATCCCAGATATCGAGCCCTTTTTTCCAGCCGGTGGCAAGTTTCTCAAACTGCCCGGCAAAGGCATCGGCGGTGTATCCGCCTTTCCACCGTTTGAGGTCGTCGTAGGGCATACCGACCATGGCGGAGGCATAGCCAGTCCCTTTGGCGTAAAGCAAATTGGAAGGGCCGTATTGCTGAGGGGCCAGATAAAGAGTTCCTCCTGAGTAGGGAAATTCCCGAAAGGCCTCACTGAATGCCGTCCAGGCACGACGAATGTCACCAGCTGCGGCATTTCCATATCGCTTTTCCGCAAGACGATCTAGCACATCCGCTGCCTTTGCTGAAGGATCACGGGCGAAAGCCTGAGCAATTTCGAGATTGGGAGAAGGGTATCCGCCGAGGGACCAGCTCAACATAAAGTTCTCGACCTTTTGCTCCGCAAGATTTGACGCATGCTCTGCGATCAGATCCATCACCGGGAGCCACGGAACCGCTGACATTTCCCAGGTATTGTTGAATTGCACTTTGGCCACCGTCGGCAATCCCCTCTCACGAGCCGCCTTCCAATGACGAAGTGCACGTGGACCGGGTCCTACCACTGAGATGGAATACTCGCCGACCGCAGAATTAACCCCACCCCGTGAAAAAGGCTGCGCCCATTCGCTGACCGACTGAAACCAGACATCGTCAGGAAGCTTTTCGATAATATCAGTGCCGTCACCGTGCCCGTTCCATCCCCAGTCCCATACAATCACTTTCGCGTCTGGAGCACTGGCATGAACGCCTTCAGCAATGGTCCGGTTCACTTCCGCGATAATTTCCGCGTAATCCCTTTTTGAGCATCTTGGACAGGCTGTCTTTTTCCCTTTGGAAACACAGTTGGTAAAATTCTCCGAGGCCGTAATCGTGAACACTCCTCCCAGATCCGGTACCTCTTTGAAAACGTGGGAAAGTGAGTCCCGCAACCAGTTGCGAACCGGTTCTGTGCTGGTGCACATCGCTAGGTGATCCCTGCTTTCTCCGCCCGCGAGTTCAGGTCGGTCTTTGAAAAAAACCGCAGGCATCGCGCGCGGCTCGTTCATGTAAAGATAGATATCAACTCCGTATTCCGCAGCCTGTTCTACCAGCTTGCGTAGCCGGGCGAGACGCCGGGCACTTCCATCGCCGAATTCGGGAAAGGCACCGTTCTCCGGAACCAACTGATTCAACACGACATGCAGCCAGACCCCGTTGACGCCCCGTTCCGAGAGACGCTGGAGAAGGCCAGCGGGAAACGGGTCCGATTCCGGATCGAGTAAAGGATCGCCAAAAACGCCAAAGTAGGAATAGAGATAGCGCAATCCGTCACTACTCTTTTCCGGTATGCCTTCGGAATCACTTGGATGAGGTCGCGACAAATCCTCAATAAAGGAGAGAGGCTCCTCGCCACCGCCCGGACCGTCGGGAAATTCTTCTGCAACGATCCTTTGAATACGTTCTGCCTTTTGCGACTCCGTCTGAGTGATTTCACCTGTCTCTTATACACATCTCCGAGCCCACGAGACCGAGGCTGATCTC
>CAJXQE010000508.1 GCA_913058215.1 uncultured Verrucomicrobiales bacterium | reverse complement strand
CATACGATATCAGCCTCGGTCTCGTGGGCTCGGAGATGTGTATAAGAGACAGCCTCTGAAAGGAGCCGATGCGAAGCCACTTCCTCAGGCAACCGTGAAGATGGGTCAGACCCAGCCAATGGGTTCCACAGGAACACCAACTTCCACGATCAGTCAGAAACCAAACATTCTATCGACAGCTGATGGAGAAGAACAATGGGAAGAAGAATACGAAGAGCCGGGCTTGATGCCTTTTGCTTGCATCGTTCTCGTTCTCGCGATTGCAGTTCTTGCTATCGAGTTGGTAACACGCATGGGAGCAACCGGCTGATCTCCTCAGTGAGTATCAGTAAACAACGGAATATTCCAAAATCCTGAAACACTTTTAGAAACATGCTTTTTACACTCATCGTTTTTGTCTTGTCCATTGCTGTTCTGGCTATCGAGCTGATGACCCGCATGGGCTCAGGCAGCTGAACTAGTTGCACCTGCACGTTTCGGATCTCGATTTCTTGATCCGAATAAATTCCAGAGTTCTGTTTCCGCCTCTTTGCTGAAACAGGACCTTTCCCACATCTGCAAAGGATGCACGGTGTCATGACGTTCTTTCGTCTTGATTTTCGCTCCATTTGCAGAGAGCCTTGCCCAATAACAAAGAACTATTCCCTACTAACATTCTGATTTTATGGCCCACGAATCCATCGTCGAACTCACCACTGATAACTTTGCCACAGAAGCCGAAGGAGCTTCCGTTCCAGTCGTTATCGATTTCTGGTCTGAACATTGCGGTCCCTGCAAAATGCTTGCACCGGTTCTGGATCAAATCGCCGAAGAAATTGGCGACACGGCTAAAGTTACGAAAGTAGATGTCATGGCTCAACGTGACCTGGCAATGAAGTTCGGAATTCGGGCTGTTCCTACTCTCATCTTCATGAAAGACGGCGAGATCAAGGAGACCAAGACTGGCATGATGGGCAAAGAGGCCATCATCGAAAAATTGCAGTCGCTTTAATTGCGGCGAACGACCGGTAATAAATAACAGGGTTGAATCGCTTATCTCACCCTGTTGAATTGGTCGTCCAGAAAGACAGCAAAGCGTTTTTAAATTCAAATGGACCAGCAGGACGAAAAACAAAATGCCCACCCCGGCATTCGACTGATCCTCGCCCTTTTGATCACGACGATCATCTACAGGCTTGCTGCCTCGCATTTTGACTTTTTGGGAAATACCGCGCCGGTCATGGCGATCGCCTTCGGAGGAGGTTTGCTTCTCGGGCTCCGCTTCTGGTGGGTTCCCGCTCTGCTCCTGATCGTCAGCGATCTTTTCCTCGGCCTCTCTCGCGAGGGATACGGAATCGGAACCTATACTCTCACATCGATGTCGGTCTACATCGCCATCAGCTTTCTTGGGGGCTTAGTGGGCAAAACCTACAAAGCCTTGCCCATGATGTGGTGCGGCACCATGATTGCCAGCATCGTTTTCTACGCCATCGCCAACACCTTTGCGTGGGCAGCATTTCCCGGCTATGCCAAAACTTTGGCGGGTTGGTGGCAGTCTCAGACAACTGGACTTCCCCAGTTTTCTCCTCAATCCTGGGTATTTCTCCGGAATGCCCTCCTCGCGGACACCACTTGGTGTGTGATCGCAGGTATCCTGTTCTTCAGAAAAGGGGCTTTTGCAGAAAGTCGCGCAGCTGCTCCTGCGATTTCTGAATAGAACCTGAAGTTTCGGGGTAAAGCCCGCTTGCATTCGTCGGGCTCCGCACGATTTTTCCGCATGCCGGAAACAAAACATCCTTTTCTCCAGGAAGATTTTACGATTCGCTGGTCCGCTCTCGTGCCGGATGCGATCGAAAGAGACATCCCCCTTGCTCTGGAAAATGCTCAGAAGAATATCGATGAGCTCTGCGCTGGAGCTTCACCGGAAGACCTGACTTTTGAAAACACCCTTCTTGCGCTCGAAAGCGCCACAGAGGAGCTGGACCACGCCTGGGGAATGGTGAGTCACCTCGACTCGATTCGCAACAGTGACGAGCTCCGTGAGGCCTACAACGCTATGCTGCCGAAGGTAACTCAGTTTTTCTCCCGTATCTCGCTCAATGACCAACTCTGGGCGCGAGTGAAAGCTTATGCGGCGACAGAAGAAGCGAAGGCGCTCTCAGGCGTTAAGAAGAGACTTCTGGATGAAACGGTCTCGGACTTTATCCGCAGCGGGGCCGATCTTCCGAAAGAGGAAAAAGAGAGGCTGGAAAAAGTTCAAGAGGAACTGGCCCAGCTCACCCAGAAGTATTCGGAGAATGTTCTCGATTCCACCAACGCATGGGATCTCCTCCTCGATGACGACTCCAGGCTGAAAGGAGTTCCCGATACTGCTCTCGCAATTCTACACAGCGAGGCGAAAGCAAAAGATCTTGGAACCGATGACGATCCAAAATACCGAATCACTTTAAAGGCTCCCAGCTATTTTCCCGTTCTCGAATACGCAGAAGATGAAACGCTTCGCAAGCAAGTGTGGGAGGGCACCATCACCATCGGTTGCGGCGGCGAATATGACAACACCGCCCTGCTTGGAAAAATTCTCAAATTACGTCAGGAAAGCGCCACGATTCTCGGGAAAACCAATTTCGCCGACCAGGTTCTCGAAAAGAGGATGGCCGGAGAAGGGAAATCCGCTCTCGCTTTTGTAGATGACCTTGCGGAGAAAACGATTCCGTTCTTTCACAAGGAAATCGAGGAGCTGAAAGCTTACCGCAAAACGGTCGAACCGGATTTCGATGGTGACTTTGAGCCCTGGGATGTCGCCTTCTGGTCCGAGAAATTCAGGAAAGCGGAATACGATTTCGACGAAGAGGAAGTACGTCCCTATTTCTCCATCAACCTGGTGATCGACGGGATGTTCCGGCTCACAGAAAAAGTATTTGGCTTTCAAATCGTTGAGAGGGAAACGGCTTACGCGAAGCCCGGCGAAACACCTGATACCGACGGAGTCGAAGTGTGGCATCCAGAAGTGAAGTTTTACGAATTGCGTGACACTGCCAGCGGCGAGCATCTCGGTTCGTTTTATGCAGACTGGCATCCGCGTGAGGAAAAACGCGGCGGCGCGTGGATGAATCATCTCCGCACTGGACTTCCCGCCTTCAACGGAAAAGATCGCGAGCCGCACCTCGGCTTGATCTGCGGAAACCTCACCCCTTCCTCCGCCGACAAACCCGCTCTCCTGACTCACCGCGAAGTGGAGACGGTCTTTCATGAGTTCGGTCATCTGCTGCATCATCTTCTCGGAGACATCCCCGTGAAGTCACTCAACGGCGTAAAAGTCGTTTGGGATTTTGTGGAACTGCCTTCCCAGATCATGGAGAACTTCTGCTGGTCACGAGTCAGTCTCGACTTTTTCGCGAAACACTACGAAACCGGAGAGCTGATTCCCGAAGAGCTGTTTCAGAAAATGATCAACGCCCGGAACTTCCAGTCGGCAATGGCCCAAATGAGACAGGTCTCCTTCGGCAAAATGGATCTGGAGCTCCACATTCATCATCACGATGCAGATGTGGAATCCAATCTCGATGAATTGGTTCAGTCGATTCTCGAAGGACTTCTTATTCCTCTGGCGACGCGGCCCCCTTCCATGGTGCGCCGTTTTACTCACCTGTTCGCGAGCCCGACAGGTTACGCAGCCGGCTACTACTCCTACAAGTGGGCCGAGGTTCTCGATGCTGATGCTTTCACCCGCTTCGCCGAGGCAGGCGTGATGCTGTCTCTTATACACATCTCCGAGCCCACGAGACCGAGGCTGATCTC
>CAJXQE010000507.1 GCA_913058215.1 uncultured Verrucomicrobiales bacterium | reverse complement strand
ACGAGATCAGCCTCGGTCTCGTGGGCTCGGAGATGTGTATAAGAGACAGTTCTAACACAGGCAGGCGAATGATTCAGCGTGGCGGGAGAGATATGGTTCAATTGATGTTCGGAAGGATCGATATTGACGGCGACAAATTCATTTCACTGACCGAATTCACTGAGTCCCCCCTTATCCCCGCCCAAGACAAGGGCAGAGACCGGGCTCCAATGAAAGGAAAAGGTAAGGGAAAAGGAAAAGGCAAGGCACGTTGAGGGAATTCAACTCCCCGCTCACTTTGTCCGTCAGACCCTTGTGACCGATCACGATCAGACAGTCGTGCTCTTCGATCAGCTTACCTGCGTCTCTTGGACAAATCGCATCTCCTCTGTGCACTGCCAGTATTGCATGCCGCCGTTCGACCTCTTCGACAGTGAGCCCAATCAAATTCGAACCGGTCCTGAACCTTACTTGGATCCAATTCCCGCCAGCCACACTAACAATCCGATAATCAAGACACAGGCGACACAGGAAAGGAGAAACCCGACGATATCAACCTTGCGCGGTCGCAGCATTTCCAGATTCGAATTCGGAAAAAGCCTTTGGCTCTGATACATCTTGGGATTCTCAAAAGCCGTCGCGAGTTTTTCCATATCTTTCGCCGGATCCGGATCAACCTCTGTCTTCATTTTCGCGTAGTAGCGGTCCAGGGCTTCCGTGCTGTTCTGGCGAGTGAAAAAGCTCGCAATGATCAGAACCAAAAACGGAAGGAGAACTCGTGGCGGCAGACGCAAGGTTTCCAAAGTTGCTTTGGACGCATCAGACAAGTCGATCCCGACCAATCGATAGAAGAGAAAATCGACATTGAGTCCGCCCTCTCCCTTCACCGGTCCCGCTTGTTGCTGAATCAAGAGGGTTGAATCGCCGGTCTTACCCTCTTCAATCGTTTCGAGGGACATTTCCCCAACAGGCTTCACGCCGCCTCTCCAGAAGATCGATTTCCCTCCAAGCTTCGAGGTAATCACGATCGGTTCGCCCACCTCAGCATGCGGCGGCTCCGAGCCGATTGATTTCAACACCGCTTCCAACTTATCAGGATCGTTCGCAAAGCGTTCATTCGCCTGTGCCGTGGCCGCTCCCCATCCCTCAAACTTTGCCAGATCAGCAGCGGTTGCCGGTCGCGTCATCGTTTTGGTGACGATCTGTGTCGTCGCCCCCAGCGATTCACTTGTGCGAAGGCCGGGTGCCAGAGCCGGAATCAATTGCGGCAGCAAGAAGAAGAAAAGCAGTGAGAATCCCATGGTGATCCACACCGCATTTTTGGTCGCCCTTCTCCAGAACATTCCCACCCAGAACGGAGCGGCAAAAATAATGGGAAGCTCCACCGCCATTTTAAATTGGCCAAAGACATCTGCCTGAGTCAAAGCAACCCAGGACGCACCGAGGATCATAATCAAACCGGTGATCCTTCCGACGAAGACGTATTTCTTCTCCGACGCATTTGGATTGATGTAGGGCGCATAAATATTTCTCACCACCAGAGCAGAGCTCACGATCATGTAGGTATCTGCCGAACTCATCAGCGCTGCCATGAGACAAGCCAGCATCAACCCAACCAATCCCATGTTGAGTGGCCCCAGGATTTCGCGGGCAGCAACTCCCCAGACACGGTCCGGATCGGCTGCGATCTCAGCATTCCCCGCCAACAGTGCCAGAGCGATAAGGGCCGTTAGTGCCCAGCCCACGGTGCAGAGTCGCTTCAGGAAATTGCCAACAACAAGACCAATTCGCGCTTCGTCTTCACTTTTTGCCGATCCTCCTCCAGTGGCAATGAAGTGAGGCTGCACGACAATCCCGACCAGTACGAGAAGGGTTAGAGAAACGATATATTGGATGGGAAACTCTCCTGCACTGGGCCCTGAGAAGAGGTTGAAAAAGTCGGGCGCAACCCGCTCGTGCATGATCGTAAATCCATCCATTACTCCTTGAGTCGAGGGATCTCCGAATTGATTCACAAGCGCAAGCAGACCGAATGGAATCAGAAGAATCGACAGGATGATGATAAATACTCCCTGGATCAAGTCGGTCCAATAGGCTGCAGTCAAACCACCCAGAACCCCGTAAAGAATCACAAGAGTGGAAATCAGAGGGATAAGCACAAACTTTACCTCCATTCCAAAAAGTGTTTCCACCCCGAGAAGCGGCACCGCGAATTTCGCAATCGCCGACAACATCGTCGATAGGTAAAACATGTAGAACACCATCCCGAAGAGCGTGTAGATCGCCCCCATCGCCTTGGATTCGTAACGTTCCACAAACCAGTCCCCCAACGTCATGTGGCGCATCCGGCGATACCAAACCGCCACGATCCAATAGACCGGAGTGACGAAGAGCCACATCAAAGCAGACCAGACTCCGCTCAGTCCACTGGTCCAACCAGTCCTGCCAACCGTGACTGGCTCATGGGCTCCAGTTCCAGCACCAAAGGCGGCAAAGG
Organism: uncultured Verrucomicrobiales bacterium; assembly: GCA_913058215.1. Taxonomy (GTDB): domain Bacteria; phylum Verrucomicrobiota; class Verrucomicrobiia; order Verrucomicrobiales; family DEV007; genus Arctic95D-9. Next base: position 1,320 of record CAJXQE010000507.1, on the reverse strand, counting down.
TCTGAAGAAGCTTCCCAAAACCGCGACCACCCATAAAGTAGTCTTCCTGCCCTTTTACCCGTCGCATTGACCAGATCCCGATAGCGACCATGGCTGCGAAATAAAGAAAGAGAACGATGTAGTCGATGATGCCCATAACAGTAATCTGAGGCTATCGCGACGGCGATCACTGTCAAGGACTCCAAGTCACGCAAACAGGATACTCGCTAGAGTGAAGTAAATGATCGACCCACTGACATCAACCACGGTGGTAATAGCCGGAGAGGCAACGACCGCAGGATCCAGTTTCGCCATTCTCGCCAGAATCGGAAGTGAAGAACCAATCAGAGTCGATGTAAATACCTGTGCGGTCAGGGATATCCCGACGACCGCAGCGACTTTTAAAAGACTGATCCCCTCTGGCGTCAAACTTTCCGGCAACAGAAAACGAATCTGAAGCGCGACGCACAAACCTAACATGCCGCCAAGAAGAATCCCGATCCGTCCCTCTTTCCATACCACCCGCCAGAACTCCGAAGGCCCCAACTCTCCCAGCGACATCGAACGAATCACCATCGTCGCAGACTGCGCCCCGGTATTTCCGCCAGCGGCCACGACCATCGGCAAATAAAGAACGAGGATGTAGAATGCCTTCACCACATTCTCGTACATGTGCATCACCCAACCCGAGCTCAAGGCCAGAAAAGCCAGCACTAACACCCAGCCGAACCTCCGTTTCCAATGTGTCCAAACCGGAGTCTGCAAATAGGCGAGATCCCCGCGCTCACCACCAATACCGGCAGTCCTTTCGATATCCTCGGTAGATTCCTCTTCCAGAATTTCGATCGCATCATCATGAGTGATCACGCCGAGAAGGCACTCATTTTCATCCACAACCGGAAGCGCCAGCAAATCATAACGCGAAATCATATTGGCGGCCTCTTCCTGATCCGCAGTCGCCGGAATGGAAATCTGGTCCTTTTCCATGAGAGCCTCAATCGGTGTATTCCACTCACTGAATGCCAGGTCGCGCAGCCGCACTTGCCCCTTAATTTTCCGATCGGAATCGACGACGTAGATCCGGCTCAAAAGTTCCGCCTCTTCCTTGATTTCTTCCAACTGATCCAGCGCCTGCTTCACAGTGACATCCTCAGAAAGGGTGGCCATTGCCATCGTCATCCGACCACCGGCGGTGTGCTCAGGATATTGAAGAAGATCTTCGGATACCTGTCGCTTTCCCTCAGGCAACAACTCGATGTATTGCGGACGATCAACCTCTTCGACTTCCTGAAGGCTGTCTCTTATACACATCTCCGAGCCCACGAGACCGAGGCTGATCTC
>CAJXQE010000506.1 GCA_913058215.1 uncultured Verrucomicrobiales bacterium | reverse complement strand
TACACTATCCTCTTCGTCGGCAGCGTCAGATGTGTATAAGAGACAGGTATACAGGATGTCTTTTTTCAAACGAGGATCTAATTTCTGAGAATCTCAGTATTTGTTTTAATTTCCAGAAGGGGGGATGGAGTGGGTTAATCTTTGGATTCTACAATGTTGACAAAGAGGGGGGCTGCGGTATTTCCACGAAACTTCAAGAGTCCTTTTGCAATGAGTTTGAATCGGTGGAATCTTCGCCGTGGTGGGCGGCTTACAAATCTTATTCAGCGGCGAATTGGGATGAGAAAGCATTTATATCGATCGAATCGGGCCAAATGGCGAATGACATGATTGAAACGATAAGTCGGTTGTACAATGTGTTTTCAAGCGTCAATCCGAGTGCCTCATGATTTCCTTCAGATCTTCTTTTTTAATCAAAAGACGATTTCATCCAAAGCCTCCCCGAAAATCTTCAGCGATTGGAATAGGGGATTTTCGTTTGCCTCAGATGATACTTCATCCAAGCTGAGAACATGAAAGTTGTCGTTCTGGTTAGCGGGGGCATGGACTCGGTAGTTGCTCTTTATCAAGCGACGGAGGACCATGAGGTGGTTGCGGCGCTCAGCTTCGATTACGGGTCGAAGCACAACGGTCGGGAAATTCCTTTCGCAAGCTTTCACGCGGAACGATTGAGTGTTCCCCACGAAGTGATTTCACTTGGTTTCATGAATGATCTTTTCTCATCGGATCTTCTTCAATCCGGGGGAGACATTCCCGAAGGGCATTACGAAGAGTCCAATATGAAGACCACTGTGGTCCCTTTTCGGAACGGAATCATGCTCTCGATCGCGGCGGGCTTTGCCGAAAGCTGCGAAGCAGAGGGGTTGGTTATCGCGGCGCACTCAGGCGACCATGCCATTTACCCGGATTGCCGGGAAGAATTCATGCAATCGATGGGAGAGGCTATTCGACTGGGCACCTACGCCGACATCCGGGTGATCCGGCCGTTTATTGATGTGCGAAAAGAGGACATCGCTGCCCGGGGGCATGAACTCGGAGTCGACTTTTCTCAGACATGGTCCTGCTACAAGGGCGGAAACATTCACTGCGGAAAGTGCGGCACCTGCGTAGAACGACGGGAGGCCTTTCAGATTGCGGGGTTGGAGGATCCTACCGAGTATCTGGATTCCGGCCCGCTTCCTGACAAGCCCGTCGCAACGCGCTGACACCTTTTGTGCCGATGCTAATTTCCGAGATTTTCTATTCGATTCAGGGCGAGGGCGAACTGACTGGAGTTCCCTCGGTCTTTATTCGGACTTCCGGGTGCAACCTTCGCTGCCGGTGGTGCGATACGGAGTATGCCTCATGGGATCCGGCAGGTGAGAACTTCGAAATCGAGGAGATCGTGGCTCGCGTAAAGCAATTCAAATCCGCCCGGCACTGTGTTATCACGGGTGGGGAACCCATGGTCGCGAAAGGTATTCACCAACTTACTGCGGCGCTCAAAGGACACGGTTATCATATCACTATCGAAACGGCGGGCACTGTCTTGCCAGAAGGCATCGCGTGCGATCTGGCGTCCCTGAGCCCCAAGTTGGCCAATTCGACACCCAGCACGGGCAAGCATGATGAATGGTTGCCCGACGCACCCGACAAACTCGTGGTGTCTGCAGGGCAGATCGAAAAGCACGAGAAACTCCGCCTGCAACCGGAGATAATCCGCGCTTGGGTTGAAGCTTACCCCTTCCAACTCAAGTTCGTCGTCGCAGAAGTGGGTGATCTCGAGCAGATCGAGGAACTGCTTGGCTCAGTTGCCTCGGATATTGATCCTCTTAAAATACTCCTTATGCCAGAGGGGATCACACCGGACGCAATCAGGGGGCGGGACGAGAGTTTGATCGACCTTTGCAAGGATCGTGGTTACAGATATTGCAACCGGCTCCATATCGAACTTTTTGGAAATACCCGGGGAACGTAAAAAAGACTCTTCGTGAGATGCGCAATATTCCTCAAATCCGTGCCGAGATTTCGAATATTCCAGGCGTTTTCCGGTCTGGCGGAGACCCTTTTCAAAAGCCGGATATCAGAGGATACCAGAAAAGTAGGATTACCGTTTCCGGGGAGAATACGAACGGCAGCCCAACCATCGATTTGGATATGGCGAATCGGGAATTGGTCAACGATCCAGTGCCAGAGGAACGCAGGAATGAGATTTTTGACTCGATCTCTTCAAGAGTCAGCACCGACGGTATCGAAGCACTTGCCTGGTATTCCTCCTTCCACTTCGATAGTTCCGATTGGGGCATTTTCATTCCTGTCTCGAGCCTCTATTATTTGGAGGAGAGGGTCTTTCGGTCAGCGTCCCGAAGCCAAGAACGCCGCCTTCAAATGGCCTTCGAGCTCATTCTGGAACATGAGTTGTTTCACTTTGCCACCGACTACGCCTGCGCCCAGTGGGAAATCATCGTTCGGTCTCCTCTTTGGAGCTTCCTGACCCATCAACGTCTCCAGAAGGATGGGCGCTATCTGGTCCAGGAAGAAAAGATGGCGAACGCCTACATGCTTCGAAGATTCAAACAGCATGGCACGGCAGCCGGCTATCGTTGTGCCTCAAGCTTTTCCCGCTCTCAGCCACTGGGTTACCGAGAGGCGGAAGAAGCGATCTCTGATGATGCCTTTGAACACGGTCTGACCGAGTTGCTGAAATACTATCTCGGAGTGCTGACGATTCGAAAAGGTGTTCGATTTTTGAGCGGAGCTTTGGACCTCTCCCAGTCTTTCCCCCTCGGCGATCACCTCGATGTTTCAGCGTGCCCCATCCACCTCATTGCTGATCACAATCAACTTGGGATGCCTCCGTTGGCAGTCCGCCTGATCCAAAGCATTCCTAGAATCGAAGAAACCAAAGCGTTCAAGAAATCACTCAAAACCATGCAGCCCGACATTCAGAAACAATGGGTTAAAAAGAAACAACAGCTTGCAGAGCACATTCCGCCACACCCGAAATTCGAGAAGTTTGGAAAAGGTCCTCCTCCCGTCTTCTCCATCAGGTTACCCCGGGGGCATCGAGCTCACCTGAGTCCTGTAGACAAAGAGGGATACTGGCAAGCTATCGAAATTGGTTCTCACGCAAAGATGGGGCACGGATAAAGAAGCGATGGAAATTGTCGGAAAATTGAAGCGAAAATCTCGACCCCAAGTCTGGAAGGTGGAGCTTGTTATAAGAACTGGATCACCTCAATTCAGAACTCAGGTTGAGGCTGCCCTGGAAGCCGGATGCTTCGAGGAGTTCGACGCGATTGCCTCCTCAACGATAGTCGGATTCTACGAGGATACCCTTCCCGTCTTCGGTGAACAACACCGACTGGCGTTAGAGCCTCCGTCGATTATTGCCGACTACGGTCTAAGGCTAGAGACGATGCTGGATGGTTTTCGTAGAACCAGGAGTGATTTGGAGACGCGGTTGGAGGCAGTAGTCGCCAAAAACCCCTCATTCAGTTTGGCAGGCACTCTCGACGAAGAGGTCTACTACACATGGAATTGTGAAGACGAACCGGTCTCTACGGATGATTTGATCGCAGAGTTCCACAGTGAGGCGAGAGAGGATCACTACCGTAGTCATGAAGATCCGATGGGAGTCGACTACATTCGCAGGGGCAAGGAATGGCAGAATGAGAAGAAAAGTCACGCTGATACCGGCGGGGAACCTCCTCCGATGCCCGAAGTGATCCCCGAAAACTACTCGAAATGGGTTTTCTAAAACCAAATATCATGGACCTGTCTCTTATACACATCTGACGCTGCCGACGAAGAGGATAGTGTAG
>CAJXQE010000505.1 GCA_913058215.1 uncultured Verrucomicrobiales bacterium | reverse complement strand
CTCGGAGATGTGTATAAGAGACAGCTATATCTCAGGGAACTAGAGAACCGGTTCATTCTCGTTGGAGTTTCCGGGGTCGATCTGCCCACTGGGATTATCCGGGAGAAATCGGCGCAAATTCGTGGAGAACTGTCGGAGATTCTTCAGGAAATTCAGGCCAGGTCTGCCACCATTGCAAAACGCCGACGTTCGCTGCACTCAATCGTCCCCGGACAAGGCAGTGAAGAGGAAGCCGATACTTCTGAGCAGGAAGAAACGATCATCGAGGAGGAACTCATTGTCTCTGAAAAAGTAGAAGAGGTAACGGTAAGGGAAGAAGTGGAAGAGAAACCTGAAGATATCGTCCTCGAAACTCCCGAAGTGGATGAGCCTCTGATATCACTGGACGCTGCAGGTGAATCTCCATTCTCCCTCGATTCGGAAACAGAGCCCACCACTAAAGGTGCAGGAATCCGATTTGATGATTTGAGTGGATTGACGGATCCGCTTGAGGCGGAAGACGAGATTTCCGCTATTGAAACGGTGAATATTGATGAGGTAGAGGATTCCACTCAGGAAGAAGTTCCCGAAGAAGTGGAGGGAATTACAGAGGAAGAGGTAGCGGAGGCCTTGCCTGCTCCTGAGCCTCCGGTCGCACCCCCTGTTCTTGTTGCTCCCGTGGTGTTGGATTCACCTTTCGAAGCCGTTGAAGACGATGACGAAAATGAGTTGGGTATTGTCAGTGACGAAACTGAAGAAGAAGTGAAGCTCCCTTCACAACCGGGACCTTCAATCGGGAAGGCTCAGGAAGCAGAGAACGACTGTATTATTCCACTTCCTCCACCGGTAGCGGAGCAGGAAGAACTTGAAGAAGAAGAGCCGGAAGAGAGAAAATCGGGTCCCCGTTATTCTTTCGAACTGGGATAGACAGGCAAAATGCTCTTTGCGAAGAGTGAGAAATATGGTACAACTCCCATCCGGCATGTGACTGGAAAGGGACGTTTCTTACATGGATTTGATCACAAAAGGCGGGCCGTTGATGTGGCTCTTATTGGGGTGCTCCGTCATCGCCATTGCCATTTTTCTAGAGCGGCTGTTTTATTATCACCGGGCGCGAATCGATGTCGGTGATCTGCTTTTCGGTCTTCGAAACCTCATTAAAAATAAGGCATTTGCGGAGGCGAGGTCAGAAGCCGCTTCCACTCCGGGGCCTGCAGCCCGGGTGATTCACGCTGCATTGCGAAGATACACGGCACCGCGTTCTGAACTGAAGGAGATTGTTCAGGAAAGTGGTCAGCTGGAAGTTCCGAAACTGGAAAAGAACCTTTCGGTGATCATGGCGATCGCCTACATCACTCCATTGATAGGGCTGCTGGGAACGGTGCTGGGGCTCGTTGATACTTTTGTCCAGATCAGTGCTGTCGGAGGATTTGCGACGGTCGCTGAAATATCAAAAGGGGTATACGAGTCACTGATCACTTCCGCCGCTGGTCTAATGGTGGCAATTCCGACCTTTGTGTTTTTCTCTCACTTACGTGCCTACTCAAGATCTCTCATGCACGATATGGAATGTGCTGGAATTGAAATCGTGAACACCATTTGCGATCTTCGGACTCAGCCTAACGACATCATTTCGATTCGCGAAGATCAGGAGATTTTGGACGATGAAGTGGATGATTCCAATGATCAGGGCCTGTGAAGCTGAAATCGACATTGTCCGACCGCGGAGCCGGTTTTCTCTACACCGCACCCTTGATGGATGTGGTGATGCTCCTTCTAATCTTCTTTCTCTTCGGTTCGAATTTTGTTTTAAAATCCGGAGTAGCCGTCGATCTCCCATCTTCAAGTTCCTCCCTTCCAACGGCATCTCAGGCTCATATTATCACCATTGTGGGTGGAGAAACGGAGCAGGTATTTTTCAATGAGTCCCAGGTCGATATGGTCAACCTGGGGGAGATACTTACTGAAAACCGGAAGCATTCCGATCAAATTATATTGCTTGGAGATGAAGCGGTGAGTTACGGTACGGTGATGCAGGTATCGCAGTTGGCTTTGCAATCCGGCTACGACCTGTCTTTTGCCACACGGGAGGAAACGCCGTAACGCCAATTCTCTTTCGGGGAACTAAAAAACATGGGGCTTTTTTCCAGAATTATTCCGGATCATGAGCAGGACAATTCTGTCTTTGATTGGTCTAAAGATCGTTGGATCGGCTGGCATGTTGCGTTCTTTATCATCTTCTCTCTCGTTTTGCATGGATCGAGCTTTTATCTTTTTCAGGTGGTCTATCCTTCTCCGGTCAGAGTCGAGCAAGAGCCTGCAAAAATCACGATTCTTGATGAGAGTGATCCGGCAATTCGATTTGTTTTGCAGAGGGTAAGGGACAGAACTGTTTATCTGCGCCCGCCTTCCGATGCTTCGACGGTGAGACAGGAACTCAGTGATCACAACGTCAGGTTTGCTCCTTCATTCGAATCAATCGGCCCACGTTTTCTCCCGCCGGATGACCATTCTCCTGAGTTGTCCGGGCTCTTTCAACTCAACAATAGTGAGCAGAATTCCGATCCTGAATTGGATGTGAAAAGAAGTTTATCGATGGAATTCAGCCCTGTGTTGTCAGAAAGAGGAGTCGCGCCCTGGTCGATTCTTTCTGACTATTTGGAAGGAGCCGGAGAGATTCCAGCATTTAGGGCAGATTTTTCGGTCCTTCCTGATGGAACTATCATCGACGTTTCAACAGGATCTGACTTTGACCCGGAAGTAGGAAAGGAAGTGGCAAAAGTGATTGAATCAACGCTCCGTTTCAATCCTCTTGAAGAACCGAACGGAAAGACTGTCGAAGGATGGGTGAAAGTGGGACAAATTCGGGAGGCGGAGGAATAGCAGGCGATGTTTCGTGTTACTCTTGACAGCATTATCGCCGTTTATCTGGTCGTGATCCTTTGTGGAGTCTTTTTTTCCTGGGTTGCAGCGGAAATTTTCAGAAGGGGGCGTGAGAATCGTCGGCGAAGAAATTTTGTCATTTGCGGCATTTGTGATCATGTCTTTGAAGATCCGTCGGAGGACGATCTCGCAGAGTGCCCTCGCTGCGGGGCGATGAATGAACGCGAAAGAGTGATCGAGATATAAGAAATCGCTATCTGTCGCGTTAGGAGAGTAGTGGCAGACAATTGGTCTTGCATTGGCTTGTTTGCACGTTGAGTTTAGGTGCTGAAATCGAAATGAACATGGATCGCAGAGTTGTTATTACAGGGATGGGAGTGGTGTCGCCGATCGGGAACGATTTGGACACGTTTTGGCAGAATCTTACCACGGGAAAAAGCGGGGTCCGGACGATTACGTCAATGGATACCACGGACTACGGCTGTAAGATCGCAGGTGAAGTGGTCGATTTCGATGCGAAACCCTACTTCAAGAATTTTAAAGACGCCCGGCGGAGTGACCGCTTTGCTCAATTGGCGATGGGAGCCTCGGTGATGGCACTGAATGACTCAGGTGTGGATTTTGATGCCGTGGACCGGGATCGATTCGGTTGCATGGTCGGCAGCGGCATTGGTGGTTTGATGACGCTGGAGGAGCAGCATTGCAATCTTCTCGAGAAATCCCCTTCCCGGGTATCGCCGTTCACCATTCCGATGATGATCGCGAATATTTCCAGCGGGATGGTCTCAATGGATTACGACCTTCGCGGACCGAATATGTGTATCGTCACGGCTTGTGCCACTTCGAATCACAATATCGGGGAAGCCTGGCGGATGATTAAATTTGGCGATGCTGATGCCTTTATCGCCGGTGGTTCAGAGTCAACGATCTGCACCTGTCTCTTATACACATCTCCGAGCCCACGAGACCGAGGCTGA
>CAJXQE010000504.1 GCA_913058215.1 uncultured Verrucomicrobiales bacterium | reverse complement strand
AGATCAGCCTCGGTCTCGTGGGCTCGGAGATGTGTATAAGAGACAGTGGTAAATCAGGGTGGAGAAAAGCAGGGGAACAACCAAATGCTGGGGAACGATGTTCCTTTTCTCGATCCCACGACTGAGACCTTCAGCTTTGACGGGAAGACCTTCAATGTGAATGACAACCGGTTCTTCCGCTCGCGCTTTGAGAAGTATCTCAACTCTGCGGAATCCTCTTCGGAACTTGATGAGGCTTACCGTGCCGCGGTTCAGGATATTCTGAATACTCTTTCACCTCACAACCGGAACAAAACAAAGTTTCCGGAAGCGGTCGCCAAACTGCAGCACGCCGCGCAGTTTCCACAGGATGCGAAACTCTGTGATTCGCTCGCCAATGCGGTTTACCGGGTTTATCTCGCGAAAGCCAGCGCCGGTCAGCTCGCGAGTCTAAATAAAGAGCTCGACCGTCAGCGTCGGCAGCTCGACTGGAATTTCGACCAGTGGAAAGATGCTCCGAAATCCGGACAGGCCCGGAAGCTGAAAGATGATCCGAACAAAGGGAAAGGTAGTAAAGCTGCTGATCCGATCAATGCCGGTCATATCCAGCGTTACGTCCAGCGGATCGCCGAAACCGAGGCCGAGCGTGTAGCTAACAAGGCGAAAATGGCCCTCTCAGACGTCGAGGCAAAACTGGAATTCCAGGCCTTGATCGTTCAGTATTTCCTGCAGCGCCGGTTTGAGCACGTAATCATGGGCGCACGCTTCTACACCGAATTTTTCCAGGACGGGGCCGGTCGGCTTGAGTTTGAAGAGGGCTCTGAAGTGGAGCAATCTTTTGCCAAGACTATTGGATTCAACCCAACGGTGACCACCCTCGATGCTTTCGCCAATGAAGCGATTCGCGATGTTGATCAGGCAGTGGAGTCCTTTAGCTTTCTTCTTGAGCGTGGTGAGATCGACGGCGCCACCCGTCAACTTCAACAGGCCTTCGTGATGGGGGAATACCTGCCTACGGTCCAGAGTGTCGAGCGAGAGAAAAAGCGCGAGGTTCTCGGTTACGCACAGAATTCTTTTCAGTTGGTCAATTCGATCGAGGTAAAAGACTATGGTCTCGCCGATGAACTGGTTACCGAAATGCGGGAGCAGGCTTCCGACTTTGATCATTCCAAGCCCACTGCGGCTATCAATGCCGCAAAACTAAGCAGCAATATGCGGATTCGTTCTGCAAAAAATGCTGCGCTGAAAGGCGACGAGGATTCCTACGAGAAAAACATTACCGCTGCGGCTCAGATCTGGCCTTCCAATCCGGCGCTGACCGAGCAGTTTAATCTGATCGCCGATTCCGCTGACGTTCAACAGCAGGCAAAACTGGAGTTTGATCGCCTACTCGGGACTCAGAGCTATCGTCAGATTTTTACCAACCAACCAAGGTTCATGGCGGCGCTGTCCGATGATCCGGAACGCCTCGAAGCACTCAAGGAGATCGCCTACAACATTCAGGAGATCGAAACCACTTTGAAACAATCTGAATCGCTCGTGAAAGCCGGTAACAGCCATGCCGCATGGGAGATTGTGGAAAAAGCGTTTCAGAAATTTCCGGATGACGTTCCACTCAGCGCCAGGCGCTCCGACCTTTCCACTGAAGTGGCGGATTTTGTGAGGGCTTTGAAGAGGGCTGAGAATCTGGAAGAGCGCAGTCAGCGTGGCTCCAGTTTGGCCTGGTTTCTTTCGGCCCGTCAGATCTATCCTCAGAGTGAATACGCCAGCGATGGAATTCGCCGTTTGGTGGACAAAATCCTTCCGGAAGACGGAGCCGAACCGGTGGGGAATTCGCAGGAAACCGGTTCTTCCGCGTCTCTCTAGATTCTATCTGTTATCAGGGATAGACTGCTTTCCGCAGTAGTTTTTTCACGAATCGTGGCATCTAACGGATAGACGCCACGCTTATTAGTGAAAATTGAACGATTCGGTTTGACGAATCGTCGTTTGGTCTTAATCCTATATTCGTACGAGTTTCTCGTACGACATTGACCATTTACTCTCATGAAAGCCGGTATCCTTCGAGTTCTCTTTGTTTTTCCTGCTGTGCTAGTTGCAGCCTCATTCTTTTCATCCTGCTCTGTGGACGAAAATGCAGCTTTTTTCACCAAAGCTTCCGAAAGTGGAAACAGTTCCACCAAAAAGAAGGTTGAGACTGTGAAGACCGGTGAGAAAAAGGAAGAAAATACCTGGGCAGAGAAAATGAAGGAAAAAGAAGCTGAGCGCAAAGCTGAGCTTGAGAAACGGAAGAAAGAGCTCGCTGAAAAACGTGCCAAGGATGAGGCCTTGAAAGAGAAGAAACTCGCAGCTGATAAGAAACTCGAAGAGAAAGAGGCGGCTCGCAAAGCTATTGCAGAGAAAAAAGCAGCCGGGGAAGAAGCGAAAGAGAAGAAACTCGCGGCTCAGAAGAAGCAGGAAGAGAAAGACGCAAAAGCTGACTCTGCTCGTAAAGCTCTCGCCGACAAAAAAGAAGCTGAGGAGAAAGCGAAAGAGCAAAAGATTGCTGATGCCCGCAAAGAAGCGGCAAAAAAGAAAGCGGAAGATCTTGCTGCGGCGCGTAAAGCTGAAAAAGAAGCCGCTTCAAAACGTCGTCAAGAACTTGCAGCAGCGCGAACTGCTCGTTCCAGTCGTTCGTCCAGTGGTGGAGGATTGGGAGGTTTGTTTTCCGGAATGGGTGGGAATTCTGCCAAGCAATACAAGAGCGAAGGCCATCACGTTTATATCAACCAGCGTGTTCTTGGCGGCTTGAGTCCTTCCAATGCAAAAATCGAAATCGACCTGAGCGAACAGCGTGCGCGTATTTACAAAAACGACGGGACGGGATCTCATCTCGCTATCGAAACTCAGGTTTCCACCGGGAAATCCGGGCATTCCACTTCCACCGGGACATTCCGGATTAAAGAAAAGCTGGTCGAAAAACGTTCCACTCTTTACGGGCGCTGGGTCAGCGGTTCCGGCCAAACAGTTAGCAGTGCTGGCGACAGTCGTTCCCGTCCTTCCGGTGGTTCCAGCTTTGTCGGAGCGAGCATGCCTTACTGGATGCGAATCAATGGTGGTATCGGAATGCACATTGGATATGTCCCTGACTATCCAGCCAGCCACGGTTGCATTCGGGTTCCCAGTGCGGTTCAGCCGCTTATCTTCTCCAAAGTGGGAGTAGGCACCAGTGTGACAATTAAGCACTGATTGATTCTTTAGAATTGATCACAGCCTTTGAGCTAATCGCTTGGAGGATCTTGAAACGGCGCCTTATCCGGGTGCCGTTTTTTCGTTTTTGCAGTATCCTTATCATTGCATGGTTCAGTTCCGAAGGATTCTTACTCTCTTGACCATAGGAGCGCTCATCGGGATTGTTGTTCTTTGGATCAATCCGATTCACAGCCGCCTGATGAAGGTGGCATTTCTCGCTGCCGGTGGATTCGGTTGGGCTGGATTGCTTTTCCTGTATTGGAAGAAAAAGGCTTTCTGTTGGGTTCTTCTCATGATTCCCGTGCTTCTTGCGATACCTTTCCTCTTGCCGGGACGATCTATCGACGCGGGGAAATTGCGATCCGACTATCTTCACAAGATGCAAAGTTACGAAGGAGCAAGGTATCACTGGGGAGGTGAGAATGGATTCGGAATCGATTGCTCGGGACTACCGAGGCGTGCCTATCGGGATTCTCTTTATTCCTATGGGATCCGACATGGAAACGGAAAAGCCTGCCGTATGTTTCTGGAGCAATGGATGTATGACTCCAGTGCAAAAGCACTCGGGGAGGGGTATCGAGAGTTCACAACTCCTGTCGGCGTTTCCGGAAAGATTCGCGATATGAACTATGAAGGATTACTTCCCGGGGATCTGGCGGTCACAGGGTCGGGCGCTCATATTC
>CAJXQE010000503.1 GCA_913058215.1 uncultured Verrucomicrobiales bacterium | reverse complement strand
GATCAGCCTCGGTCTCGTGGGCTCGGAGATGTGTATAAGAGACAGGTAAGAATGGCCCGGAAAACCAAACTCAAAGCAGGATGCGGAATCGCGCTGGTCTTCAGTGCCGGATTTCTCTGCGGGATCATCGCCATTTTTCTACTGCTCGCCAATGTCATCCCGAAAAGCGAGCGCTGGAAAGACAGTGAGTCGAAGGAATTCGTCGCGAATCACATCGCGAATCAGCTGAAACTGACAGAGGAACAACGCGAGGTAATTCGTCCCATCTTTGACGCAGCCCTTGAGAAACGGTGGAGCGTTCGCAAAACGTATTTGCTGGAAGATCGGGATCTCGTCAAAGCGGCTTTCGATGAAATCCGACCGCATCTCGACGAGTGGCAGAAGGGAAAGGCGGAGAAATTGTACGAAAACTGGTGGAACGGGAAAAAACGTCTCCTCGGTCCCGAAGAGAAAGTCGAAGTGAATTCCACAGGGGAATAATAATCACTCCAGGATACTCGCGGCCTCCAGCAGATCGCCCGGGACCGTAATCTTTAGATTTGGCAGACCATTGTCGACCAACTTCACCGGATGGCCGAGGGCCTGAATCGCAGACACCTCATCCGTGACCAGCTCTCCGTCTTTGAGAATTTTCAAGTAGGCTTCGATGAGTAGCTCCCTCCGGAAAATCTGCGGCGTCTCCATTGCCCAGAGATCTTCGCGGGAAATTGAACCAGTGACTTCAAGCTCCTCGTTGCCGCGCTTTAGAGTATCGGATACCCGATGAGCCAGAGTCGCTGCTCCAAAGTCGTAAGCAACCTGTGCGCAATCAGAAATGGCTTCGGGAGAGACCAGAGGGCGCGCGCCGTCATGAACCGCCACCAGATCGCAATCAGCGCCGACTCGATGCAATCCCTTCGAGACGGAAAGATGCCGCTCGGCACCCCCCTCGACGCTTTCCACGAATTTCGTAGCTTCAATTTCTTTTGCCAGGGCCGCGACCGATTCCATTTTCCCCGAAGAGGAAACCACTCGGATTTCGGAAACGACTTTACAATTCTGAAACGCCAGAATCGAGTGCGCCAGCACCGGTTTGCCGCCCAGATCAGCTTCGAGTTTATCAAAACCCATCCGCCGACTGCTCCCCGCCGCCACGATAATCGCTGAGATTTTCATCAACAGTTGCTCCTTATGAAAGCTTCGCCATCACTGCCTGGGAAAGCGTTTTCCCGTCGGCACGACCACCGGTCCGCTCGCCCACCAGCTTCATCACCTGTCCCATTTCTTTGCGGGAAGTTGCACCCACTTCGGCGATCGCTTCATCGACGATTTTCGAGATTTCCTCTTCGCTGAGAGGTTTTGGAAGGTAGACATTCAGAATTTCGATCTCTGCTTTTTCCTTCTCCGCCAGCTCCGGACGCTCTGCTTTTTCATAGGCCTCGAAAGAATCCTGACGCTTTTTGACTTCCTTGCGGATCACTACGGAGATTTCGACATCATCCAGCTCAGCATCGGCCCCGCCCTTTTCGATCGCGGCATTTTTGATCGATGATTTCAGCATACGGACGGTATTCAGCTTGAGGCTGTCTTTTGCCCGCATCGCCGCTTTCATGTCTTCCGTAATTTGTTGGGATAGTTCGCTCATGCGCTAAGGTAGCCAGCAACCACGATTTCGCGAAGTGAAAAGACAGAACAATATCGGAGGCATTATCTGGATGGTCCTGATGGGACTCTTCCTTGTTGCGATAGGGGCCATTTTTATGAGTTACCTCTGGAATGCCTATCAACGCGCAAAGATCATGGATCCCTGGGTGGAAACCCCCTGCAGAATTGTTTCGGCGGCCCTTGATGACAGCCAGCAAAACCAACACTACGCGACCAAATACCGGATCGATCTCAGTTACGAATACGAGTTCAAGGGGAAAGAATTCACCGGAACGAGACTAAAACGTCTGCCCTCCGAAAGTGCCGACGCCAATAAACTGCGAAAGAAAATGGCGCCTTATCCAGTCGGAACGAACACCGTCTGCTATGTCGATCCAAATGATCCGGAAATGGCGGTATTAAAAAAAGACAGCAAAGCAGCCCTCTATTCGATTTGGTTCCCCGCCTTGTTTTCCATTGGGGGACTGGGAATTATTTTTTCAACGCTCCGAAGAGCGAAACCCCAAGCTTTATGAAATCTGGCCTTCTTCTAGACGATTTCTACACAGGACACGATCCCGGTGATCATCATCCCGAAGCTCCCGGACGGATCAAGGCGATTCAGGACCGGCTCGAGAAAGATGGTCTTGTCGAGAAGTGCAATCCCATTCTGAAACGAGATGTCACCGACGACGAAGTTCGACTCGTTCATACCGATGGGTATCTGAAAACGGTCCTCACTGAAATCGACGGCACCCGCTCAGGAATGCTCAGCACCGGCGACACTAATTTCGGCCCCGAGTCGCTCAAGGTCGCCCGCTCTGCTTCCGGCGGATTGCTCAATGCGGTCGACTCAGTCATCGAAGGCAAAAATCAGAATGCTTTCTGCGCGGTACGCCCGCCCGGTCACCACGCCACTCCCGACAAAGGAATGGGATTCTGCATTTTCAACAATGCCGCAATCGCAGCCCGCTACGCACAACAAGCTCATGGCCTGGAACGAGTCGCGATCATCGACTGGGACGTGCATCATGGAAACGGAACCCAGGATGTGTTTATCGAAGACGGCAGCGTTTTCTATTTCAGCACTCACCAGCATCCCTGGTATCCCGGAACCGGCATGGCCAGTGAAACGGGGACCGGGGGCGGTAAGAACACAACGCTGAATGCTCCGCTTCCTGCCGGTACAGGCATGGCTGCAATAGGTTCCGTTTTTCGCAAAGAATTCACCGCGAAGATGAAAGATTTTAAGCCGGATTTGGTAATCATTTCTGCCGGATTTGATTCGAGGGAGAAAGATCCATTGGGTAATTTTTTGCTGACGGACCAGGACTTTGTCGAACTCACCAATATTCTTCTCGATATGGCCGGTGAATTTTCGGATTCGCGCCTGGTTTCCGTGCTGGAAGGTGGGTACAACAAGATCGGATTAGCGAAAGCAGTTTCGGCGCATTTGGGAGCGCTTTCGGGTGAACCGTGAACGGTGATGTTAGGAACGTTCACACTGCAAGAACTCAAGGCCGCTGCCTTATTTCCCGGGCCGACCACTGATCTCAGTAATCCTTCCCATTCAAACTGCCGACGACGGACTTCAGCCAGGCTTCCAGTTCGCCTTTCATTTTCGTAACGCGTTCACTTTGGTCGGAGACGAGATTCTTCTCTTCCATGGGATCCGTTTTCAAATTGTAGAGTTCCCACTTTTCGTTTCCGCCTGACTTGTCAGTGATTCGATGAAGCTTCCAATCGCCATCGATCCAGGCGGAATGCCCGGGATATTGATCGTCCGGCCAGGCGGGACTTGGCAACTCCGCGGCAGCGGCACTCACCGGATGCGGAGGCAGGTCGCCTCCATTTTTCTGTGCCTCCATCAACTCCGCCATCCAGTCATCGGAAGGCGTTCCTATGCCTTTCTCGTTGGCATCCCAGATTCCGATTGGCGTGGTGCGTGTGCCGTCTTTCCCTTCAATGAGTGGCATCAGGCTGATGCCGTCCAGCACGGGCTGATTCGGCATTTTGACTCCGACAATATCGAGCAGAGTCGGGTAAATATCTGAGGTCACACAGCGACTCGAAGTCACCCGGTGCTTCGGAACCTTTGCCGGCCACTCCAGAATCGCAGGAACTAACAAACCTCCATCATAAACTTTACCTTTATAGGCACGACCTCCGGTAGCGCCAATCTTTAGAAGACCGCCATTGTCGCTCGTGTACCAGAGAATCGTATTGCTGTCTCTTATACACATCTCCGAGCCCACGAGACCGAGGCTGATCTC
>CAJXQE010000502.1 GCA_913058215.1 uncultured Verrucomicrobiales bacterium | reverse complement strand
GATCAGCCTCGGTCTCGTGGGCTCGGAGATGTGTATAAGAGACAGCAACAGACTCAATCCGCAAGGAATCAGTGCCTTTCCCCGATTTTGAAAAAGTAAGCAGATTGTCGACCAGGCGGCTGAGTCGTCCTGCTTCCTCCTGAACTCGGTCGAGCCGCTG
Source organism: uncultured Verrucomicrobiales bacterium (assembly GCA_913058215.1). Lineage (GTDB taxonomy): Bacteria > Verrucomicrobiota > Verrucomicrobiia > Verrucomicrobiales > DEV007 > Arctic95D-9. Next base: position 3,737 of record CAJXQE010000502.1, on the reverse strand, counting down.
AGTCGCCGCCGCCGGATCATCCTCCGTCAATTCACGGGCCAGATCGACATTCAGCATCATATTCGTGATTGGAGAGCGCAGCTCGTGGGATGCGCTGTTAACAAAGCTGACCCGTCGTTCCGCAAGCCGGGTGGCCCGACGAAGTGCAATCGCGACAAGAACCGTCGCGACCAAAAGCAAAAGAGACAAGGCGAGACCGGTGATCAAATAGGGAAGATTCCAGCTCGTCGTTTTTACCACCGCGCCCCATGTCTGGATTTGCCAGCTCCCGAAACGAATTGTCGCCGGAAAAATACCGGGCCTTCGATTTCCTTCCACCGGCTCACCCGATCTTAGAATTTCTTCTCCATCCGGTCCGACAACACGGGTGAATTCTCCTGCCCCGCTCTGCAAGTGATGGATCGCCAAGCTTTTTTCCTCCACCAGCCAGCCATTGATGGACCCCCTCAGGGAAATCCCATCGACTCCAATAAAAACGAACATCGCAGGATGAATCTTCCTCCAATAATAGAAAACCTCATTGGATTCCCGGATCCAGCCGCTTGTGACTTCAGGCCCACCAAACCGGTCGCGATCAAAAACGCGCACCACAGTTGAATCTCGTCCCGCCTCTTGAAAGGCCAGCGGCGGGAATCTTTCTTTCTCAAAAGCCGACTCGCCTGATGCCCTTTCCCGGATCTCCATGTGGATCGGTTTCTCGTCATCGTTCAGTGAAAGAAGAGTGACAGTCCGGACTCCGACGATCTCCTCCGCAGTCAATTGGGGGCCAAAAGTATTTCCTCGCGACCGCCTCACCTCATCCGCGAGGGCGTCCAGTTGATCGACATACCGGGAATGCAGGCGATCCAGTTCAGACTGAACTCCTTCCACAGCCAGTTCGAGGGGCCGCATATCGCGGGGCTTCTCTTCCCATTCGGTTTGATGAGTCAAAGCAATGGAAACGGCGCCAAGCCCGAGAGCCAGCGCCGATCCAATTCCGATTACCCAGGCAAACTGCATCACCTCTCGTCGAAGGTATCATTGTGGATGAAGAACACCCACTTCCGACTGGTATCGGGATGCCCACTTTCCAGCGGAGGCGTTCCCACCCCGAAAAGAAGATCCGCATTTTTGCTCAAAGAAACCTGGGTGGTTACCGCGCTTTCATAGAATTTGGGAAACTGCACCATCGGCACCCAATCGTTCCCATCCTGCCTCCGGTAACTAACAGAGTAGCCATGTTGACTGTTCGATGTTGAGACACAGTTAACGCTCACAATCCCCGTGCTTCCTAAAACAGTGTCCATTTCTACAACGTGACCGAGGATCCTCTGGCTCACTTTCGACTCACGCTTATCTTCGGCAGTTTCCTCTCCGGGAGCAGGGAAAGATTCCTGAAAGTTCACACCTTCACCAACTTCGACTTTTGACCGCTTGCCGCTACCTGTTTTAACGACCGGACTGGCCAGTATCTTCGCCTTTCCACTTTTCTCCAAAGCCTGAACCGAGGCCCACGCCTTCCCGTCAAACCACTGAGACAGGGAATGTTCGTGCATTGCCTTGTGCCACTCATCCGCATTCACTTCCGCCCAGGTTCCCCGAATGCGAAGCTCATTCACCTCAGAGAGATTGACTTGATCTGCAAAAGGATTCACCACCACCAGGTCAACCCGACCAAATACCACGATATCGAATTCATCACGTTTCTCTTTGTCATTCGGCTCGATCCTCGACAGCACCTGATATTCTCCAATCGGCACGACGATATTAGTGGTTATTTTTTGCTTAGAAAATGTGGGATGCAAGACGTCGCCCGCCTGGATTCGATCAGAAGCAGTTCGCGCCCCGGAGGCTTCGCCCAGGTAGCGGGACCACTCGAAGGCAAAATTTAAATCCACTTTGTCCTCTTCCGCACTCAAAACCGGATCCGCCTCAAAAATGATACCCAATTTCATCGTCTCGAAATCTTTAGGAAATTCGGGATCATTCGGAGAATCACTGATTTTCTGCATCACTGTCGGATGCCGCAGTTCCAGAGCGCTTTGAATTTTGCCCCGTTGACCGCTTTTGAAAGCCCCGGCAATGGAATCGACAATTTTCGCTTTCCCTTCTTTTACGAGGGCCTGCACATTGTTTCGCCATTCCGTTCCGGATAATCCCTTTTCATCCCACTCCCGGACTTGCACCGACGGGACCTCAGCCAATTGAAGACCGATCACCAACATTTTTTCCGGATTGCCTGCGCCCGCCTTTTCTTCGGCTCCGGATTTCCGTTTAAACGGATCCTTCTTTTTTGGGGTTTCCGTTTGCCCTTGAGCAATCCCAACGAGGATTGAAAGCACTACAGCCAGAACTGCGTATTTATGGTGGAGTTTGTTTATCTTCATCCCGATCAGTATCGATACACTATCGGAACTTGCGTCAAAAGACGGTATGCGAACTGTAAAAGTTCGGTAAAAGATAGGAATCAATCGAGGGTGAAGCGCTCCTCCCATGCCGGAGGCGGAGGCTCATGGCCGAAATGATCAAGCCAGTGGTTTGTCTGAACGGCCGTTTCCCTCATGCACTCTTCCCAAGTACAAGGTTCTCCCGCCCCTTCCAACAAAGGAGCTTCGGGTTCTGGAAATTTAAGTGTGAAATCCGCTTCGGTCAGTTGAAGGGATTCAGCCACGTTTCCTGCGCTCTGCGATTTCATCGATCAGTTTCCGGTGAAGCATCTCACCACCGAAATGTAACACAAAGTCAGAAAAATTCGCGTCTGACTCAGGGTCGAATTGATGGATCATTACCAATTCGACGATATCACTCCAGTCTACGGCATCTTCCCGCCGATGTTCAGCGAGGCAGGCTTTCAACTTCATCGCGATGATGTGCTGAGGTGAGGCGACCTTTGTATTGAGTCCGTTGCCCAAATCAAAATCCCAGGCATCTGAACGGAGCTTCCCCCAGGTTGGCTCGTCTACAATCATAAGATCCACCCGCGGCCTGACATCGGCTGGATCCTTGTATTGCTCGAAAGCGGAAGTCCCATGAAAAAATGGAAAACCCAGGCGCTCTAAGAACAACCTCCAGGTAGTTCGTGATGATTCTGGAACGACAAAATCAACATCCCTCGTAAACCTGGGAACCCCATGCGCAATAACAGCATTTCCACCAATAAGAAGAAATTCATCGAGCCCCTCTTCGCATGCTTTTTCCGCAAGCAACACCAAAGTCTGCTTCACTCGATTATCTTCCGCATCTTCCATCACAATTCGTATCCTTATGGAACGATAGACAGCAGAATGTAACAGGTCTGATTTTTCCGCAAGCACAGTCAAAATCCCGTGCTACCGTCCGCGCATGTTACAGGCAGGTATTGTAGGTCTTCCCAACGTGGGCAAATCAACGCTTTTCAACGCGGTTACCAGAACGCGGAAAGCGGAGGCGGCGAACTATCCTTTTTGCACAATCGATCCGAATATCGGAGTCGTCACCGTGCCGGATGATCGACTCGCAGTTCTCTCGAAACTTTCCGGATCGAAAAAGCTGATCCCGGCCGCGATTGAATTCGTCGACATCGCCGGTCTCGTCGAAGGTGCCTCCGACGGTGCCGGCTTGGGAAACAAATTCCTCGCAAACATTCGCGAAGTGAACGCCAATGTCCAGGTGGTCCGTTGTTTCGAAAATGACGACATCATTCATGAACTCGGTTCCGTCGATCCACTTCGCGACATTGAAATCATTAATTCGCTGTCTCTTATACACATCTGACGCTG
>CAJXQE010000501.1 GCA_913058215.1 uncultured Verrucomicrobiales bacterium | reverse complement strand
GCATGAGGAGCAATTCACCCAATTCGGTGGATTCAGCTTCCTCTACGAAGGCTACAACCAGTATGGTCCAAACGGAGAGAGTATCTTCACCTATTCCGGAAGCAATGGCTCGTTCAATTCTGCAGTAGGCCCGGTCGGAGGATCTGAAGATCCGGATGACGTGTTGAAGCGCCAGCAGCAGATCCTCGAAGAAGAGGCAGAAGAAGATGAGGAAGAAGCTGAAGCTGCAGCAGCTGAAGAAGGCGAAGGCAATGAAGTTGCCGGAGTCGGTTCAGAATAAGACAATCTCAAACGAAAATGCCTCTCTCTGGAAACGGAGAGAGGTTTTTTGTTAAGAGGAGCGGAGAAATCCTTATTCGGTTTAGAGAAATAGAGATTCTAAGGACTTGATTTGTCGTGTGTTCCGCTGCTAAGGTCAGGCTTTTCTTAGAGAAATCAGGAAACCTCAAGGTTTTATCCCAATTGAATCCACAATCGACAGCTAGACCATTTCGATTGATCGGGCGCTTTGACAGCGTTTCGATGGCTCTTTGTCTGCTCGTTGCCTCCATAACGGGCAGTTCATTTGTTCAGGCCGATGGTGAGGGGCGATATCCCGGCGCCGGAATTCCCGGAGTGGCTGCCGAAACCGTGCAGAGACGGCAGCAACAGATTAAGGCTGCTCAGACCCTGTTTACTGGAGGATCCCGTGCTTTTGCCGACAAATCCTACGGTGAGGCAATGGATTATTTCAAAGCTGCTTTTGAATCGACACCTGACGTTCCGGCCACTGCTGATCAGCGGAGAGTTTTCTACAAGCGCTACCAAGAGGCATCTCTTGCTTATGCCAATCAAATGATTGAGCAGGCGGAGTGGGCTCAGGCAGAGCAAACCTTGAGCGATGTGCTCACATTGGGGCGCACGGCGGGTGTTCCGCTGGCCTGGGTCAGTCCTGAGGTGAGAACCGTTCTGGGGCGACTTAAGAGCAAGGACTATTACAACATGGCAGAGTCGCCACGTAATCTTCGCAATATCGATGTCGTTAAATTGAAGCTGAGGACCGCTGACGGATACATGCAGCTTGGGGATTATGATCGCGCGGTAAGGACCTACAACGAAGTACTCGAGATTGATCCCTACAGTCAGGCTGCCCGCGCGGGGCTTGAAAAAGTGGAGCGACACAAATTGGATTTTTTCGATGTGGCAAGGGATCAAGCCCGGGCCACCATGATCAGGAAAGTTGGAGAGGGGTGGGAAATGCCGATCCCACCTGATATCAACAGCGAACTGGCAGAGCTTCCTGATTTGGAACTGATGTCAGGCGGTGCTGCTGCGATTGATCAGAAACTGAAGAATATCGTTATTCCTCAATTGGAACTTAAAGACGCTACTCTCACAGATGCTGTTGAGTTTTTGATTCAGAAATCGCAGGAGTTGGATACAGCGGAACTGGATCCACAGAAGAAGGGCGTTAATATTGTGATCGATAGGACCGGCGGGACTGACGCTACGGATCCTTCGCAGAGAACTTTGACGGTGAAGCTGACTAATGTGCCTCTCGGCATCGCTCTGAAATATGTTGCGCAGCAAGTAGGGATGAAATTTCGCCTCGACAACTTTGCAGTGACAATCATTCCTGAGTCTGCATCAGCGGATGCTGCTTTGCTTACCCGAAATTACCCGGTTCCTCCTGATTTTATCCAAGGTGGCAACGCGGGTGGCGGTGCCGCAGCGAACGATGATCCTTTCAGCGAGCCCGATCCAAACGGGGGGAGCGATCTTGTGAGGCGGGTTTCGGCGAAACAGTTCCTGGAAGAGCGTGGAGTGGTTTTCGGGGATGGGGCTATTGCCAGATATATCGTCAGGACCAGTACATTGCTTGTGAGGAATACAGCGGCACAGCTGGCCATTGTAGACGGTCTTGTTCAATCAGCCCGTCAAGGCGGCAGCAAGATGGTTCGAGTGAAAGTGAAAATGATCTCGATCAGTCAGGAGTCTCTCCAGGAGAGGGGACTCGATTTTCTTTTGGGGCAAAGCAACATCAGCGGTACTCCACGCGTGTTTGCCGGTGGCGGGACGAACGGGAATTCGGGCACTCCGGTATCTCCTGCTGATTTTCCTTTTAACGCTCCGGGCGGCAGCGGGCCTATTGGAATGTTTCCGGTGACTCAAGGCCTGCGGACGGGCAATTTCCGAACTACGAATGGTATTGAATCCTTGCTCAGTCAAACTAACGTCGGCGATACCGCATTCAAAGCACCGGGAGTGTTTTCTGTGGCCGGTGCGTTTACCGACCCTCAGTTTCAAGCCGTCCTCCGGGCAGTAAGTCAGTCGAAAGGGAGCGATTTGCTCTGTGATACCTATGTGCTGGTTCGTCCGGGACAGAGAGCAAAAATTGAGCAGGTTCGGGAGTTTATCTATCCTACAGAGTATGACCCGCCGGAGATTCCTAACAGCTTCGGCGTTGTGAACGGGGTCATTGTTGGTGCTCCCCTGAATTTCCCGGTAGCTCCTGCCACTCCCACCGCGTTCGAAACCCGTAATGTTGGGAAAACTCTGGAGGTTGAGCCTTCCGTTTCAGCGGATAACAAAACGGTGACTCTGAATCTTCTTACGGACTTCACCGATTTCACCGGATTCATTAACTACGGTTCTCCGATTCGGAACTCAAATTTTACCGGAGCTGACGGTCAGGCAACAATTATCACTGACAACCGCATTCTAATGCCGGTATTTGATGTGGTCCGCGAAACGACTGATGTCGTGATTTGGGATGGAGCGACGATCGCTATTGGTGGATACCACGGGGAATCGGTAGACAACGCTCAGGATAAAGTTCCTTTCCTTGGTGACCTCCCTGTAGTTGGTAACGGATTCAAGTCGATGAGCAATCAACGACAGAAGCGGGCCCTGCTGATTTTTGTTTCTGTTCTTCTGGTTGATCCTTCTGATCAGCCAATCAACAAGGTGATTGATCCTCTCGATCAGGTAACCGCACCTGCTCCATCGAGAAATTCTCCGGGAGTTCCTCTCTCAAGCTACCCTCCGCCTCTCGCTCCAAGTTCAAAATGACGCATTCAGGGGTGGAAAGCCCTTCTTTTGAGAGAATTTGACCTTGCGACTTCAGGAACCCTTACCGATAGTTTCCATACTCTTTACACTATTTCATGAGCAACTCCGCCAGTTCGGCTACGTTAGGCACCAACGACGACTCTTCCGGTAATCAGGAAGGTACGATTAAACTCCAGGACGTCGTTATCCGTTTTGCAGGGAATTCCCAGGACGGGATTCAAACCATCGGGGCATTCCTCGCCAAATTGGCGGGACGCAGTGCGCGGGAGGTGATGACCTACATGACGATTCCCTCCACGATTTCGGGCGGGCCCTCCATTTTCCAGGTTCATCTGGGTTCCGGAGAAGTTCTGTCCGCTGGAGATGAGTCTGATTTCCTCTTCGCTTTTTATCAGCACAGTTACAACGATCATATCGATTCGTTGAAAGAGGGCGGAGTCTGCATTTACGATTCTGACCACGTGGACGAACCCAATCTTGATAACAAGAGCGTGGTTCACATTGGGATTCCTCTGACCAGCACCACCGTGGAAGCGATCGGGGGCAGTGCCCGTGACCGCGGAAAGAACATTTTTGTTCTTGGTTTGGTGACTCATCTTTTTGATTTGAAGAAAGAGAAACTCACTTCTCTGATCGAGCGTCAGCTTGGCAGAAAAGGGGAGAGTGTCTTGCGAAATGCGATGCTCGCTTTCGATGCAGGCTATGCCTACCCCATTGGCGATGTTTCTTCGGTGCGTTATGATTTACAACGCGGTGAAGCCGGGGATACCGACAAGGTGACCACGGACGGAAATACCGCCTGTCTCTTATACACATCTCCGAGCCCACGAGACCGAGGCTGATCTCG
>CAJXQE010000500.1 GCA_913058215.1 uncultured Verrucomicrobiales bacterium | reverse complement strand
ACGAGATCAGCCTCGGTCTCGTGGGCTCGGAGATGTGTATAAGAGACAGGCTCGCGAATCATTATATTCAGCTGCTTCAGAAAGATCCGGAGTATGGAAATGTGCTCGACCTTCTCTGGGACCTTTATCAGAAAAAAGATCAGACAGGTTTGCTAGTCGAATATTTCGGAGGAGCCGCGAAGTCGGGCGAGGCTCCGGTTGCGACATTGATTTATGCTCATCTGCTGAGGAAAAGCGATCAGTCGGATGAAGCTCGGGAATTTTATGACAGTTATCTGTCGGAGAATCCTGAAAGTGTTCCCGCTCTTAAGGCGCTTGCGGAAATTGCGGATACGCAGAAGAGATTTGGCAAGGCTCTTTCATTTTACACCCGGCTGGTTGAACACGTGCCGGCAGTCGATGAAGACGGTGTCGCGATCCGTTTGCGAAAAGCTGCCTTGCATCAACAACAGGAGCAGTCAGCGAAGGCAATTGCGATTTGGAATGAACTCCTGCGGGCTCATCCGGGCGACCCGGATTTGCGAACCGAAATTGTTTCGATGCTTCTTGAAGCGGGGGAGACTTCAACAGCAACAGAGGTTTTGAGAGAGCTGGCTGAATCAACAGATCCCCGTCAGAAGCTCAATGCACTCATGGAGTTGAATCGGCTCTATGAATTTATCAGCAATTTTGATGAGGCTGTTGCCAGCGCGAAAAAGGGTATGGCCCTGCTCCATTTTAAGAATCATCAGTACGAGGAGTTGTTCTCCCGTCTGGTTCGAACACACGAGCGATTTCAAAAACTTCCGCAGCTGGAGAAGGATTTGACTGCAGCAGCGGAAGGGGAGAACCCAACGGAGAAGTCGCTTTTCCTGCTAAGCGAATTTTACCGACTGACCGCCAGTGCCCGCGATGAGGAAGCAGCCTTGAGTCGGCTGGGCACATTGCTTCCGGCTGATATCGATTACCGGGTTCGTCTCGCCGAAGTTCAAATGCAGAATGATCGCTATGGCGAGGCAGCCGCGACTTTGGATCAGGTATTGGAGAATCAGCCGGAAATTCCACTTCGTCTGATTTTACTTCGTGCCAAAGTCGCCCTGATCGATGAAGAGCAGATCGAGGCGGAACAGATTCTCCTGAACTATCTAAAAGAGGGAAACGATGATCCTGACACGGTAAAGAAAGTACTCGATTTCGCCCGCAGTCTCTACCTGGATACGCTGGTCGAGAAGTTGCTGCGAGACACCTACTCAGGAAATATTGCCGGCAGTGATGGAGAGTCCGCTCCTTTGGATCTCGCGAAATTTCTGAGTGAAAGGGGCCGGGACAGGCAGGCCGCCGAGACGCTCAATGCCTATGTGGATTCAGCGGGGGATGCTGCAACAGAGAGAGCCCGCCGCCTCCATCAAGTGGCGACTGCTTTTCGGGAATTGAAAATGTCAGAAGAAGCTCTCGCTTCAATTGATGAAGCCAATGATCTGGTTCCGGATCGGCTGGAATACCTCACTGCGAGGGCCAGTATTTTGATCGATCAGAAAGAAATCGATGACGCGGTGAGGTCGCTTGAGCGAATTCGAGAACTTCAGATTGAGTTGAAAGACAAGGCGGAGACGGATCAGCGGATCTTCAGTTTGATGCGCGGTTTCTATTCAGGGGACGAAGAGGAGGACCCTGATGCGGGGCTTCTTAAATCGGGAAAAATTCAGACCCTTTCGGAGTATCGAAAAATAGCGGCTGCTGCAACGCGCGCCCGTCGCCCCAGAGACGATGGCCCTCCCGAAGAAATTGTAAAATATTTCCGGGAGATCCGGAAAAAGGCCAACGGAACTCCTACTGTTGGCAGTCGTTACCGGGCGGCTTGGTGGGCGTTTAAACTTCAGGACAATTCCGAGTGCTACTTTCAGCTGACTGCAGCCCAGGAAGAGGCAAAGAAGCCCGTGATCGAAGTGGAGAAAATGTTGCTCGAGTTGGCTGAGCAGAATGAGCGGCCGACCCTGATGTCCCGTCATTTAGAGACCCTCGCCAAAATTGATTTGGAAAACGAAGATCAGTATTTGCAGAAACGGGCGGAAGTTCGTTTCGAACTCGGATTTGAAGACGAGGCTGTCCGTGAATTGAAAAGGCTTGCGGCAAAGCCGGAGGCGTCGCTGGATACCTTAAGCACCCTGGCCAAGATCTATCGGCTTCAGGGCAGCACCGGTAAACACATCGAAGTATGGAAGGCTGCTTACCGGAAAGCCAACGTCTTTGAAAAACGGAGAATTATCAAGCAACTCACCACGGCTCTGATTGAAAACGGAAATCCGGAAGAGGCTCTCAAGGCGCAGTTGGAGTTGATCGAGCGGGAGACCGATCTGGTGCAGCGGCGTAAACAACTCGACTCGCAACTGACCGTGGGGCGTTCTCATTTTCTCCTCGACTGGTTGCGGGACCGTTACACTGAACTGGCTCAGAGGGAGCCCTTCGACCGGTTTTTTCCTGAGGCGCTGGCGCGTATCCATCAAGCTGCGGGCAATGACCGTGAGGCATTTGATGCCATGAAAAAGGCCTACTACATGTCAGGTCAGAGCGAAGGCCTCCTGGATGAACTTGGCGATCTGGCAGGACGACTCGGGGACTTGAGTTCCGCGATTTATTATCGCCGACAGATTATTGCCCGTGCAGGTGGGGAAACCACCATCGAGAACTGGCAGTCGCTGATCGGGATGCTGGAGAAAGATCTACGAGTCGGGGAGGCGGATCTACTTAGGAAACGTCTCGAAATTAAGTTCGGTCAGGATCCTGAGTTCCTGCGGAATCTTGCGAGGCATTATCGAAGCACTGGAAGGCTCGGTTCTGCAGAGAGGGTTCTCGAGAAGATTGTCGTTTTGCGAAACTGGGATATCCCGGGAGTTCTTGAGCTGGCGCTTTTGAAAAGTGGAAACGGTCGGAGTGAGGAGGCCCTGAAATATTTTGAGCAGGTGATCGAAGGAACTGCGGATGTCGAATTGCCTCGCAATGCCGATGAATTGTGGCCGCTGATTCGGATCGCTTCGCTCTCTCAGGCGGCGATGAATGACAACGGACGGATCCTGACCGATCTGGCGATTTCGGTGGAGGGGTTTTCTTTTCTCGGTGGAGAATTGCAGGATGAGGTGGCTGACTGGCTTCAGCAGAAACACACCGAATTCGAGTATCTTCCGAAGGACGAATATTCGATCCGGCTTCGGGCGATCGAAGAGGCCGCGGCAATTCATGCCGCGAACGGAACCGCAAAAGAATGGATGGCGGAGTGGAACGAAGATTCCCCGATCGCTGAGCGGCTTTGGGCGGCCCGTCACTCCCGGTCGCGTGATGCCTTGAGAGGATTACTCGCGGAAGTGGAAGAGCCGGACGGGCATACGTCCGGTTTGTTCTATTGCTTCACCCAATTGCTTGCGGGGGCCACTGATCCGGAAGTGTATGATGTGCAAAAAAATGGAAGCGGGATCGGTCGTTCTGCATACGCCATCCTTGCGTCTTTCCTTTTGGTAAAAGATTTGCCGAATGATCCGCTCCTGGATTTTGAATCTCTGAGCTCCCTTCTCGCGGGCCTGGAGATCGGTCCAAGCTTTGGAGCGCATTACTTCGGTGAACTTCGTAAAGCGGGTCGGCTCGACGCCGCATTCCGTGTGGGAAGTGTTCTTGCCGACACCTCAATGAGCGAGGATGGAAATTTTCTCTTTTCGCTATCCCAGGTTGGCGACTGGACTGGGCGTGAAGAAGCACGGGACCAGAGACTTGATGAGTCACTTCGTTATCTGGTGGCTTCGAACCGCGCACGGGTGGCGACTCATTTCCTTCCAGCGGTGACCGGAAAATTGAGTCTTCTCAGCAGCCTGGGTGAGAAGAGCGAGTTTATTTCGAAAACGCGGCTCGAGCTCGATTCGATAGCTGACCTTCCGGAATTGGTGAGAATCTGTCTCTTATACACATCTCCGA
>CAJXQE010000499.1 GCA_913058215.1 uncultured Verrucomicrobiales bacterium | reverse complement strand
TCTACACTATCCTCTTCGTCGGCAGCGTCAGATGTGTATAAGAGACAGCCCCAGCTTGGTCCGTAAAAGTAGTTCAGCCACATGCGCACCCCCCGGGCGGTTTCGCCTGCGGCCTTTGTTTTGATGTCCCACGGTTTCCGGTTGGCGTAGGCGATCAGGTAGTGCCCGATGAGTTGGTTTCGATCTTTCGCGGCCGCCCGCATCAGATCGACATTGAAGGCGGCGCACTGGAAACTCGAAGCACCATTCGACCAGTCCTCTCCCCAGATTGCATTCTGGTTCGGGTCGTCGAGAAGTTCGAAGTAGTCGACGCCCTGTGCGTAGAAGTTTGCCTGGTAAATTGCTCCGTCGCTGAAATTCACCACGGTGGGGAATTCACGTCCGTTGGTTTCTTCAATCAACTTTCTCTGAATGCCCATGAAATCGCCAAGGGCACGGGTGCGGAATCGCTGGCTGAAATAATACAGTGCCGGGAATTCATCCCTCTCTGTTTCGGTAACGGTGCGCACGACTTCCCAGTCTTCGACCAGTAAATCCTCCGGCGATTTGTTGAGTCGGTTCTTCAACCAGTCCAGGAATGCCTTCTGGTAGGATGCATCCCCGGCCATGAAACTCAGCGGCTGACCGGTGGGTTCATCCGTGAGCATGCAGTAAATGACGTCCTCGATTTTGTCGCCGTGCTTCACAAACTCGACTGCCTCACCGGCGACTGCTTTCTTCATGAGATCGTAGTCCGGGTTGCAGAAGGACCGATCATTCATCCGCCATGAATTGCCATGTAAATAGGGCATGGTCTGATTGGTGAAACCGAAGTAATCCAGGGTCTTCCACTCCCGGTCGACGATCGATTGATCCACCGGTGTTCCGTAGCCACCGATCTGGGCTGACACGAGAAATGGGAATCGCTCAGGCTTCTTACCGATCCTTGGCCATTCATAAGCATCGGCAATTTTTCCAGTCGCCTCTGCAATGTCGCGAGGCAGGGAAATTCGTTTGCGGTTCTCTTCGCTTGATAGATGCGGCGGCACCGCGATCACAGCCCCGTTGCTCGTACTGTCTTCCTCGATCCGCTTTACAATGGCTTTTTCGTCCGGCTCCGATGCGAGCTCGAAGATGGCCTGGAGACGTTCCGCTTTATTCCCATAGGTGTGCCGGGCTGTGATGTTTAGAATCGCTCCGCTGTCTTCGTGAAGCATACGCGTAATGTTGCACCACGGCGTTTGCTCGCCTGCGACGAGGCGATCGGCAAGAGCGGGTTGAAGACCCGGAGCGGCCCCCGCTTTCGAGAGGGTCCAATGTGCATACCACGGACTTCGGTAGTGATCGGCAAAGATGTGAACATGCACCGGCTCGCTGTAAATATCCCCAAGCGTTACCCGCATCCATGTCTGCGGACCGTGGGGAACGTGATCCGGTTCCGCCGTAAGATCGTCGGTGATGAGAAAGCAGTCGACATTGCGCACGTAGATCGAGCAGTTGCGCTGCTTGACCTTGCTCACTTCGAGCTGAAAGGCTTTTGCTCCCGGCTGGATATCGAAGTGGTCCCAAACAAATTCCCAGTCCTTCTTTCCTGCCCGCGGTTTCAAGTCGAAGTCCTTTGCGCCGAGCTCCTGCCCATCGGCCAGCGCTCGCACCTGAAACGGTCCTCGAATCGATCTGTGATATCCGTAACGCACCCACACCCGCACTGGCCGACCGGCTTTTGCATTGGTCTGAATTTCCTTCGACTGAGCCGTGCCTTTCGGATCACCAGCTGCTCCGTTCAAGGCGGTCGCCCGCGAAGCTGCTCTCGCCTGCGCATTGTCATTCACAGTCCAGCCGTCCGACAAAGTCGGAAACTCTTCCGCTTCCAGGAAAATCGTCTCTGCATAGAGCGGAGCGATTGCCAGCCCCCAAACCAAACTCACCGCTGTTGCGAACCATTTCATAGTCTTCCAAATAGGCGCTCGGAAAGATCTTCGCGGCGACTCGTTTTCTCAGCAAGTTCGTGAAATGTCCTTAGGACAGAATCTCTTGAATCGGCTCGAACGCAGGATCGGCGATGGGGAACTTTCGTCCTCCGATCTCAAACTTTCCGGTCGACTTCAGGCCGAGGGCCTTGAGGTAAGTGTGAAACAAATGACCGGCATCGACTTCGTTTTCGATGACTTCGGTCCCGTTGTCGTTTGTTTTTCCGTAGGCGAACCCACTCTGGATTCCGCAACCGGCGAGACAGACTGACCAGGCGTTTCCCCAGTGATCGCGACCGTAGCGGGAATTGATTTTCGGGGTTCGCCCAAACTCTGACAAAACCACTACCAGCGTGCTGTCGAGCATTCCGCTTTCCTTCAGGTCGCTGATGAGAGTCGCGAATGGTTTGTCGAATTCGCCCAGTTGCTCGTGGTGAAAATTGAAATTCTCGTAGTGGCTGTCGTAATCGTTGTGCCGGATTTGAACAAAGGTGATTTCGTTCTCGAGTAAACGTCGGGCCATTAGACATTGGCGACCAAAAGCATGCGTGCCGTAGCGTTCGCGATCCTTCTCGGATTCTTTGGACAGATCAAAAACGTCGGCGCGTTTCACCAGTTCTTCGGCCTGCTCGAAACTTTGAACGTAGGCATCGGTTTCCGCAGTGCGACGCTTCCGGGCAAACTGATGATTTACCATGTTCCGAATCTGATTCCGCGCGACTTCCGCTTCCTCCGTCAAATCGGTCGGACGAACGCTGTTCGCGAGCGGCTTGTCACCGCCAATGGTCATGCTGGCATACTTTGGTCCAAGATAAGCCGAGTCAGCGCTGCGGGCACCGGTTCCGTTCGGCGCCACTTTGATGTGCCCCGGAAGCGAAACTCCGGTGGTATCCATGGATTTTGCGATGACCGCACCGATCTCCGGATACTCCGCGCCGGGCATCGGATGCCGCCCTGTCATCATCATGTAGGTCCCTTTTGCGTGATCTCCGTTCTTCGTATTGATGCCTCGCACGAGTCCGAGGTGATGCATCTGCTTCGCGGTATGTGGCAACAACTCGGAGATGTGAATTCCCGGCACCGAAGTAGGAATGGCGCGGTAGGGGCCACCGGTATCCGTGCCCGGCTTTGGGTCCCAGCTTTCCAGCTGGCTGAGTCCACCCATCATTCGAATCACCACCATCCTTTTTTGATTGCTTGCGAGCTGCGCTGCTACCAGTGGGTCCACAAATGCTCCGAGCCCGGCCACGGTCGCGCCACCAGTGACGAGCGATCCGAGGAAACTTCGTCGTACGATTTCCTGTTCGATGAGAGATTTCATGATAAGGGGTTTACGTTTGTCAGGATGAAAATGAATCAATGCTTGAATCGAAACTCTACGGAAGACAAGAGCGCCCAGCCCAGTTCCTGAATCGCTTCTGATTTCTTTTCGCCGCGGGCCTTTAGATAATCTTTCACACTGGCGAGTTCGACCGGCTCAGGCTGACGGGTCAAAATACTGAGATAAAGTTCTTCGGCAAGGGCAGCGGCGTCTTCCATTTTCAAGAGCCGAGCGCTCAGGTTTTCACCTGATGGGCGCAGCCAGCTTCGAACGGTGCCGTCGTTCGCGAGAAACAAGGCCTGATCCGCAGTTGCAAAGAAATCGGTCTGCGGAAGCCCGGCCTGGCCGCCGAACTGCAAGATGAATCGCTTCGTCGCTGCATTAACTTTCACTGCGACATAATCCCGAACCTCTTGTTGCCTGTCGGCTTCTTTCAAAACAATTGGAGCGGGTTTCTTTGGATCCGGTTTCGGTGGAGGCTTTGCCTTCGCTGCCTCCTGAGCGGCTAGTTTCTTCGTGAAATCGGCATCGCCTGCCACGAAATATTTAGCAAGCTCACCGCTTGCCTGAAGCATCGCCACGCAGAGTTGCTCGGGCGTGAGCTGAGTGAAACTTCCCACGGCAAACGCATCCGCCCACCGATCCGTAAGCTGTCTCTTATACACATCTCCGAGCCCACGAGACCGAGGCTGATCTC